>CAYGGX010000017.1:0-33284 GCA_964349585.1 uncultured Actinotalea sp. | reverse complement strand
GACTCCGACGAGGTCATCTACTTCAAGGACCTGTCGAGTCGATTCCTGCGGGTCAGCCTCGGCTGCGCGCGGCTGCACCGGCGCACGCAGGAGGAGTTGGTCGGCCTCACGGACCACGACCTGTTCGCCCCCACCCACGCCGACGCTGCGCGGCGGGACGAGCAGCGGATCATCGCCACCGGGCAGCCGATGCTCAACCACGAGGAGCGGGAACGCTGGCACGACCGGGAGGACACCTGGGTCGCCAGCAGCAAGTTCCCGCTGCGGGCGCCGGACGGGACCATCGTGGGCACCTTCGGGATCTCCCGCGACATCACCCGGCGGGTCAAGGCGGAGGAGGAGCGCCGACTCGCGAGCAGCCAGCTGCGGGCGGTGCTCGACGGCTCGACGGACCGGATCGCCAAGTACGACGCCGAGCTCCGCTACCAGTACCTGAACCCGGCCGGCGAGAAGGCGTACGGGGTCCCGGCGGCGGAGGTGATCGGGACCACCGACCGCGAGCGCGGGATGCCCGATGACGTCCTGCCAGATTGGGAGGCCGCGCTCCGGCGCGTGATCGACTCGGGTGAGCCGGGTGAGATCGAGTACTCCACCACCGATGAGGACGGCTCGTCGAGGTGGTTCAACGCCCGGCTCGGCCCGGATCGCGACCTCGCAGGCGCCGTCGTCGGAGTCCTGGCGTCGACGCGGGACATCACCGCGCTCAAGGCGGCCGAGCACGCGCTGGCCCACCAGGCCACCCACGACCCGCTCACCGGCCTGGCGAACCGGACCCTCGTCGATGCGCGACTCGAGTCGGCGCTGGCGCGGATGGAGCGCCGCGGCGGGTTCGTCGCGGCGCTGTTCGTCGACGTCGACCGCCTCAAGGACGTCAACGACACCTACGGGCACGGCGTCGGCGACGCCGTCCTGCGGGAGGTCGGGCACCGCCTCAGCGCGGTCGCCCGCCGGGAGGATTTGGTGGCCCGCCTCTCCGGCGACGAGTTTCTGATCATCTGCGAACGGGTACCGGACCGGGAGGTCGTCAGTGACCTGGCGGCGCGCGTCGTGCAGGTCCTGGCCGCCGAGTACGACGACGGCTCGCGGCTGCTCTCCCTGTCGGCGAGCGTCGGCGCCGCAATCGCGCGCGATCCGAGAACGCTGCCGTCGGACCTGCTGTCCATGGCAGACGCGGCCATGTACCGGGCGAAGCACGGCGGGCGGAACGGTTACAGGATCAGCGAGGACGACACCGATCTGCTGCCCGAGGCGCTGGAGCTCGAGCAGGCGCTGGAGGCGGGGCAGTTCTTCCTCGTGTACCAGCCACTGCTGTCGCTGGCCGACAGCCAGGTGGTCGGCTTCGAGGCACTGGTCCGGTGGCGGCATCCCGAGCGTGGCGCTCTCACGCCCGACCAGTTCCTGGCCGCGGCGGAGCGCACAGGTGTGATCCGGCGGCTGGGAGCGTGGGTCGTGGACTCGGCGTGCGCCCAGCTGGCCACCTGGGCCTCCGCCGGCGGCTGGGGCCCGAGCCTCTTCATGTCCGTCAACGTCTCAGCGGGACAGCTGACGGCACCGGACTTCCCGGACCTCGTGGCGGCGAGCCTGGAGCGGCACGGTGTGAGCGCCGAGCGTCTTCGCCTCGAGATCGGCGAGCAGACCCTGGTGGGGAGTGCCGCGGCCATCGCGCCGGTGGTCGGGCGCTTGGCGGCACTCGGCATCGAGCTCGCCGTGGACAACTTCGGCGCATCGGTGGCATCCATCGCGCGACTGCCGCGGCTGCCCGTCCGGGTGGTCAAGCTCGACCGGTTCACCGACGTCGAACGGCAGGGGGAGGTGGTGGCCGCCGTCGTCGCGACCGCCCACGCGCTGGGGATGACTGTCGTTGCGGGCGGTATCGAGGACAGCGAACAGCTCGATCGGCTGAGCTCGCTGTCGTTCGACGGCGGGCAGGGGCACCTGCTCGGCGGCCCGATGGGTGCCGAGGATGTGTCGAGGCTGCTGGACCAGGAGTAGCGCCGCTCGAACCTTGCGACCCCGGCGTTCTCGCGCCTCAGGCCGAGTCGGGCCCCTCGTAGTCGGTGATGAGGGCGACCTTGCCGGCCGATGCGGAGTCGAACCGATAGGTGAGCCACTCCCGGACCAGCCGACGGCGAGTTCGAGGCCGATCACCCGCTGGCCGATCGCGATCACCTGCGCGTCGTTGGACAGGATCGCGCGCTCGGCGGAGAACGAGTCGTGGACGGTGGCGGCGCGCACACCCGGCACCTTGTTCGCTGCGATGGCCATGCCCATCCCGGTGCCGCAGATGAGCACCGCTCGGTCCGCCTCACCGGCCGCGACCTTCTCCCCGGCGGCGAGGGCGACTGTCGGGTAGGGCGTGTGTCCGTCGGCATCCACGCCGACGTCCTCGACCGAGGCGACCAGGTCGGAGGCGGCCAGATCGGCCTTGAGCGCCTCCTTGTACTCGAAGCCGGCGTCGTCGGCGCCGATCACTATGCGCAGCCGATCGGTCATGACACTCCTCGAGTACTGCAACGGCTCGGCGGACACCCCGATGGGCGGGCTGCGCGCCCGGAACGGGCACCCCGAACCGTACGGCGTGACCGTCTGGGAGGTCGGCAACGAGGCCTGGGGCACCTGGCAGGGCGGGTTCCACGGCTCGACCGAGCACGCCAGGCGGTTCTTGGAGTTCGCCCGGGCTATCCGCGCGGCGAGCCCCGTGCCGCTCACCCTGCTGGCCTGCGGAAACTGGTACGACTTCGTCGACCCCGACAACGAGCACTCCCATGTGACGGCCGACGGCCGCTGGCACGCCGAGCTCCTGCGGCTCGGCGCGGAGCACGTCGACCAGATCTCGCTGCACAACCTGCCGCTCAACGACCTGCTGCTGGCGGACCACGGCGACCGCGAGGCGCACGAGGCCATCCACGCGACCGTCGTCTCGGGCGAGCGCGCCTTCCTGCCCGGCCTGCTGCGGGCGTGCGACGAGGCGCGCGGCCCAGCCCGCCCACCGGTCGAGCTTGCGATCACCGAGTGGGGTCCGCTGGGGGACCACCCCGCACGGATCAACCTCGTGAACGGCGGATCCGTGGCCTTCGCCGGTGCCGTGCTGAACTCCGCGGGGCGGATGGCCCGGGTCGCGATGACCAGCCCCAACGGGCTGCTGCACGGTGGGTCGGTCAACAAGGTGGGCGGGACCGTCTACACCGATCCCCAGTTCGACGTCATCCAGCTGTACGCGGACCTGATCGGGGGCGTTCCCATCCGGTGCGACCTGACGGGGCCCGGCTACGACGTCGCCCGCCCGTGCGACCTCGGGCGCGTGGAGCCCGACGTCCCGTACCTGGACGTGCTCGCGGTTCGCCTGCCCGACGAGCGCCTAGCGGTCACCCTTGCGAGTCGGCACCTGACCGACGGGATCACGCTCCGGATCGACCTAGACGCCGCCGTCGGCGGCGCGGCGGAGGTCGTCACCCTCGCGCCGGGTGCGGTCACCGACGTGGCTTCGCCGGCGCGGACCGAGCCCGTGCCGTCAGTCGTCCGCACGGTCCAGGTGCGCGACGGCGTCCTGGACGTTCAGGTGCCGCCCCTGGGCCTGGTCCGGGTCGTGTCCTGACGGCGGAGCGCCGGCCGCGAGTGGCGCCTCGACGGCCCGGCGACTTCCGATCACCGGCGCCAGCGCCACCAGGCCCGCGGCGGCGAGGATGTGCCACACGCCGTGCCCCTGCCAGATGCTCTCGGGGTCGCACAGCGGACCGTTCGGGCGCGGCAGTGGACCGATGATGCCGCCGACGGCGAGCAGCGCGAGCGACCAACCGACGGAACGCCGGAGGTCGGGCCGTCGCCACGCGCGGACCAGGGTCAGGCCGATGGCGATGCCCGCGACCCCGACCTGCGCCAGGTCCCCCGGCCGGGGCGCCGCGACCACCAGCGGCATCAGGAGCGCCGTCGGGACAGCCCACCACCACCTCCGGGGGCGGCCGGTCAGGTCGGCGGCAGCATCGGCCGCGATGAACGCGAGCGTGGCGAGCAGCGGTAGGTCTTGGGCCACGTCGGACCACGCCGGGTCCGGGCCGTGCTGGATCACCGAGCCGACCCCGACCCCGGCGACGAGCAGCGCATGACCCGCGAGCTGGCCGGCCGGGGGCGCGACCCCCGCCCGACGACGGCGCCCGGCGGCCAGGAGGATCCAGGCGGCGGCGATCACGAACGCGAGGCTGGTGATGGCGTAGACGGGTTCCTCCAGGAGGCCGTCCGACAGCGCCTCGCACCCGGGCGACTCGACGGCCGAGAGCAACGAGTGGAGGGCTGGCATCAGCCAAGCGTGGGTCGCTGTGGACCTTGACTCCCGGCCGGCGGGGCGGCGCCGACCGGCTCAGGCCCTCGGGTCGACGTGGATCTTGGGGCCCTCGCCCGCGCCCGCTGGCCGATGCCCGGCGAGCACTGCGGCGACCCCCTCGAGGCCCACCGTCGCGGCCACCAGGGGGCGCGGGTCCACCGCACCGGAGGCGTACTGCTCGATCGTTCCGCGCAGCCCCAGCGAGCCGCCTAGGATCCCCACGGCCGTGACGTCCTTGAGCAGCACCTCGCGGGTGTCCACCCGGGTGGCCTCGGTGGCGAGACCGACGAGCACCACGCGCCGTCCCGGCTCGACGAGCTGGACGGCCGCCAAGGGCAGGTCGGGGCTGTTCGAGGCGTCGATCACGGCGTCCCACGGGAGGTCGGGGAGCGTCGCGAGGGTCCAGACCCGGTCGAACCCGAGCGTGCCCGCGAACCTGCGGGACCGCTCCGACCGGCCCAGCAGGTGCACCTCGGCACCCGCGGCGCGGGCGAACTGCGCCACCAGCAGTCCGATGGTCCCCGGCCCGGCGACGAGCACGCGCTCGCCGGGTCGCAGGTCGGCGCCCCGAACCGACCGGAGCGCGTTGCCGCCGGGCTCCACCATCGCCCCGGCGACGTCGTCGACCTCGTCGGGAAGCGGGTGCAGGGCCGACACCGGGACGGCCATGCGCTCGGCGAGCGCCCCGGCGAAGCCGCCGCGGATGCCGATCTCGAACCGGTCGTCGCAGACGTACCAGAGGCCCGAGGCGCACCGGCGGCAGCGCCCGCAGCCGAGCATCGTGTCACCGGTCGTGCGTCGTCCGAGCCATGCCGGGTCCACGTCGTCCGCGACGGCCGACACGACTCCGCTCCACTCGTGGCCCAGCCGGATCGGGTAGTGCGCGTGGCCGGTCCGCAGGTACTCCATCTCGCCGGTGAAGAACTCCACGTCCGTCCCGCAGACGCCGACGCGGGCGATGTCGACGACCACCTGGCCAGGGCCGGCGACGGGGTCGGGCACCTGCTGCACCCCGGCCTCGTGTGGTGCGGTGACGACGAACGCGCGCATCTGGGTTCACCCGACCGTTCGGCGAATGTTGGGCAGCTCGGCGATCAGCGTGGTCAGCGAGGTCCGGAAGGCCACGGCGCTGACCGAGACGGCGCCGCTCGGCCGGGTGGGACCGAGCAGGTGCGCGGGAACGGCGACGCAGACGATTCCCGGCTCGTTCTCCTCGTCGTCGATCGCGTAGCCGCGCTCGCGGGTCCGGGCCAGCTCGGCGACGAGCGCGTCGGCCGTGGTCAGGGTGGCGGGGGTGCGGGTCTCGAGGGTGCGTCCGGCCGCCCAGGCCCGCACCGCGTCGTCGTCGGGCAGGGCCAGGGCCAGCATGAGCTTCCCCACGGCCGTGGAGTGCGCGGGGTTGCGCCCGCCGATGGTCGAGGTCAGACGCACCCCGCCGCTGGGGGGATCGGCCTTCGCCCGGTAGACGACCGAGTCACCGTCCAGGACGGCGTAGTGGGCGGTCTCCCCGTAGCGCTCGGACAGTGCGCTGAGCACGGGCATCACCCGCACGCCGTCGGGCCGGGCCTCGTTGTGCGCGAAGGCCAACCGGAGGAACTCGTCTCCCAGCACGTAGCGGCCGCGCCCGTCCTGGGCGGCGAACCCCGCGCGGCGCAACGCGGCGAGTGCCCGGTGGACGGTCGCCTTGGGACTGCCCATCGCCCGACTCAGCTCGTCCAGGCCGACGCCGTCGGGCCGTTCCGCGAGCTCACGCAGGACGGCCAGCACCCGGTCCGATCCGACCAGCCGCGTTCGGGTCGAGGGGTCCGGCGATGCGCCACCGGGAGCGGGGACGTCGGTGTGGTCGGGGGTCGATCGGGCTGCGCTAGGGTGCATGGTGTTCCGGATCCTAGTCTGCCGTTCCGATAGTGAGAAAGGGTGCGAGATGTCAGGGCTTCGCAGCGCGCGGTGGTACGGCGGGGACGGCAAGAACGCCTACATCCACCGGGCGTGGATGCGCCGGGGCCTGCCTGACCGGGCGTTCGACGGGCGGCCGCACATCGCGATCGCGAACACCGCATCGGACCTGGTGCCCTGCAACGTCCACCTCGACGAGGTCGCCGAGGCCGTCAAGCGCGGGATCTGGGAGGCCGGCGGTGTCCCGCTGAACCTGCCAGTCGTCTCCCTGGGGGAGACCACGGTCCGGCCGACGGCGATGCTCTGGCGGAACATGGCGGCGATGGCCAGCGAGGAGATGTTCCGGGCAAACCCGATCGACGGGGTGGTGCTGCTGGGCGGCTGCGACAAGACGATCCCGGCCCTGCTGATGGCCGCCGCCTCGGTGGACCTGCCCGCGGTTGTGGTCCCCGGCGGGCCCATGCTCACGGGCACCTTCCGCGGGGTGCCCCTCGGCTGTGGTACCTCCACCTACGCCCTCAACGAAGAGGTCCGGGCGGGAACGATGAGCCGCGAGGACTTCATGCGCTCGGAGTCGGCGATGATCCGCAGCAAGGGGCACTGCAACACGATGGGCACGGCGTCCACGATGGGACTGCTCGCGGAGGCCCTCGGCACCACCCTTCCCGGGATCGCCGGCACGCCGGCCCCGGACTCCCGGCTGCTCGAGGCCGCGCACGATACGGGCGTGCTTTCCGTCGAGATGGTCGACGCCGACCGGCGGCCCAGCACCGTGATCACCCGCGGGTCGTTCCGGAACGCGATCGTCGCACTGGCCGCGATCGGTGGGTCTAGCAACGCGGTGGTGCACCTGCTCGCCCTCGCCGGGCGGCTCGGCGTGGACCTGACGCTGGACGACATCGACCGGACCGGGTCGGGCGTGCCCCTGCTCGTCGACCTGCTGCCCGCGGGCCGGTTCCTGATGGACGACCTGTACCGGGCCGGCGGGCTGCTGGCCGTGCTGCGGGAGGTCAGGGACCTGCTCGACCCCGAGGCGCTCACCGTGACGGGGAGACCGCTCGTCGAGTACCTCGACGACGCCACCATCTGGGACCCGGAGGTGATCCGGGTGCGGGCCGCCCCGATCCAGCCCGATGCCGGGATAGCGGTGCTGCGCGGCAACCTCGCGCCGCTGGGCTGCGTGGTCAAGCCCGCCGCCGCCTCACCCGAGCTGCTCCAGCACCGCGGCCGCGCGGTCGTCTTCGACTCGATCGAGGACTTCCACGCCCGGATCGACGACCCGGACCTGGACGTGGACGCAACCTGCGTCCTGGTGCTCCGCGGCTGCGGCCCGAGGGGCTACCCGGGCATGCCCGAGGTCTCCAACATGGCGCTGCCCAAGAAGCTCCTCGAGCAGGGCGTGCGCGACATGGTCCGGGTCTGCGACGGACGGATGAGCGGCACCGCGTTCGGCACGGTGGTGCTGCACGTCGCCCCCGAGGCCGCGGCCGGCGGCCCGCTCGGCCTGGTCCGGGACGGTGACTGGATCGAGCTGGACGTCCCGGGGCGGCGCCTGCACCTCGACGTGTCCGCCGCCGAGCTCGCCAGCCGCGAGCCGGCGCCCGCCGCCGTCGCGGGCTACGCGCGCCCGACGCGAGGCTGGGAGCGGCTGTACATCGACCACGTCCAGCAGGCCGACACCGGAGCCGACCTCGACTTCCTGATCGGCTCGAGCGGGGGCTACGTGCACCGGGAGTCACACTGATCGCGGACGGATCCGGCTCCGAAGCCGGCCGAACCTCTAGGAGGCAGACATGACCGCAAGCGACGGCGTCGTCGCTCGGACCTCGGCGCATCTTCGCCGGCTCTGGTCGCGGGATCGCCCGGCCTTCGGCCTGTGGAGCACGGTGCCCGACGCGGTGGTCGCCGAGCTCCTGGCCGCCACGCCGTTCGACTACGTCTGCATCGACCTGCAGCACGGTGCGGCGACGTTCAGCGAGCTGCCCGACATGCTCCGCGCCATGCGGGCTGCCGACCACGCCCCCGTCGTGCGGGTGCCCTGGAACGAGCCCGCGGCCATCATGCGGGCCCTGGACACCGGCGCCAGCGCGGTGCTGGTACCGATGGTGAGCAGCGCCGACGATGCGCGCCGGGCCGCCGCCGCGTGCCGATTCCCGCCGGCGGGGGAGCGCAGCTGGGGTCCGATGTGGGGCGACAGCCGGGCCGACGGGGCGCTCCCGCCCGCCGAGCAGAACGCATCGGCCATCTGCCTGGTCATGGTCGAGAACCTGGCCGGTGTCGAGGCGCTCCACGAGATCCTTCAGGTGCCGGGCGTCGACGGCGTGTACATCGGCCCCAACGACCTGGCCCTGGGCTGCGGGTTCGGCCGCGCGACGTACCGGGACTCGCCGGAGGTCGAGGCGTTGATCCAGCGGATCATCACCGCCTGTCGCGAGGCTGGAGTGACCGCGGGGCTGCACTGCTCCGATCCCGAGATGGCCCTGCACTGGGCTGGCCGTGGGGCGCGGATGCTGACGGTCGGGCACGATGCGACGTTGCTGCGGGCCGCGGCGGAGTCGGCGTGGGAGGTCGTCGCGCAGGGCACCGGGCGATGATCATCGCCACCCCCCAGGGCCTGGCGCACGTCGACCTGCAACTCGTCGAGGGGGCGCGAGGCGCGCTTGTGCTGGGGCACGGCGCGGGCGGCGGCGTCGGCGCCCCGGACCTCGTCGCGGTGACCGAGGTGGCGCTCGCCGAGGGGTACACGGTCGCCCTGGTCACCCAGCCGTACCGGGTCGCGGGCCGGCGCTCGCCGCCCCGGGCACCCGTGCTGGACGCGGCCTGGACCGCCGTGCTGGAGCTCCTGAGGCTAGACGCGCTGGCGGGCCTGCCGCTCGTGGTCGGCGGGCGCTCATCGGGAGCCCGGGTGGCCTGCCGAACCGCGGCGGCGACGGGCGCCGCTGCGGTGCTCTGCCTCGCGTTCCCGCTGCAGCCCGCCGCGCGGGCCGGCAAGGAGCCTGCGCCGAGCCGGCTCGGCGAGCTCGATCAGGTAGGTGTGCCGGTGCTCGTCGTTCAGGGCGAACGCGACCCCTTCGGGGTGCCGCCGGGCGGGCCCGATCGAACGGTGGTAACGGTCACCGGAGACCACGCGCTGCGCGCGACCGCTGCCGTCGGAGAGGCCGCGCGTCCCTGGCTCCGGTCGGTCCTCGACCGGCGCTGACGGCTCAGGCCGACTTGCGGACAGCGAGTCGTGGCGCGAAGTAGATCGGATCGCTGGCCACGGCGTCGCCGTCGGTGAGCACCTCGCGCAGCAGGGCGCTGGCGCGGGCGGCCATCTTCTCGACCGGCTGCGCGACGGTGGACAGCGGCGGGTCGGTGGTCTGCGCGACCCCGATGTCGTCGAAACCGAAGATGGCGACGTCGTCTGGCACGGACTTGCCGAGGGCGGCGAGCTGGCGGATGGCGCCCGCGGCCATGATGTCCGACGCGACGAAGACCGCCCTGAGGTCCGGGTGCTCCTCGAACAGGAGGCCCATCGACTTCGCGCCGCCCTCGGAGGTGAAGTCGCCGATCTGGACCGCGTCGTCGGGCAGGTCGGCGGCCTGCATCGCCTGGCGCCAGCCGGAGAGCCGGTCGAGACCGGCGGACATGTCCGCCGGACCGGCGATCGTGCCGATGCGGGTGTACCCACGTTCAATCAGGTACTCCGTGGCGAGCCGGGCGCCGAGGGCGTTGTCCACGTCCACATATCGCGCGGTCGGGGGGACGTCGAGCGGCCGGCCCAGGAACACGCAGGGGAACCCGGACTCGACCAGCATCCGGTTGAGCGGCTCCTTCCCGTGGTGGGAGGCGATGACGGCGCCGTCGACGTGGCCGGCCATCAGGTACCGCGCGAGACGGTCGAAGCGGCCGACGCGACGATCGATGAGCAGCACGAGCTGGAGGTCGGCATCCTCGAGGTCGCGGGCGAGGCCGTCGATGGTCGACGCGAAGAACGGGTCGGTGAGGACCCGGGACTTGGGCTCCGGCATGACCAGGGCCACAGACCCCGTTCGCCGGGTCGCCAGGCTGCGCGCGACCGGGTTGGGCGTGAAGCCGAGCTCGGCCACCGCGGCTTCCACCGCGGCGCGCGCCCGGTCGCTGACCAGGTGACCGCCGTTGATCGCCCGAGACGCCGTCGCCCGGGAGACCCCGGCGAGCGCCGCCACCTGGCGGATCGTCGGCGCTCCCCGCCGACCGTGCCGGACGGGCGGGGCCCCGGCGGCGTCCGATACGGTCCCGTTCTCGGCGTACCCGGCGGGCTCGGGCTCGAACGTGTTCACGAGCGGGCCGAATCGGTCACCACTACGCGCTCAGGAGCGTCCTCGACGGTCAGCGGGTCCCGTGCCAGTCGGCCGGTCCGAGCGATCCGGGAGTACCGGTGTGCGCTCAGCTTCGGCGTGCGGACGAGGCTGTCGAAGTCGACCCGGATGATGCCGAACCGCTTCTCGTAGCCGTACGCCCACTCGAAGTTGTCCAGCAGCGACCACACGAAGTAGCCCCGGACGTCGGCCCCGGCGCGGATGGCCGCATGCACGGCCCGCAGGTGCTCCTCGATGTACTCGGCGCGGGCGACGTCGGGGACGGACCCGTCGGGGGCCACCTCGTCGTCGTACGCTGCGCCATTCTCCGTGACGTAGAGCGCCACTCCAGCGGGTCCCGTGTACTCCGTGTGCAGACGGATGAGCAGCCGCCGCAGCCCGTCCGGCTGAACCTCCCAGTCCATCCCGGTGAGGGGAAGCCCGCGGGACACCAGCTGCATGTCCTCGGCCCCGATGAACGGCGATGAGGTCGGGCGGACCACGGGCGCGTTGCCGGGCAGGCTCACGGCCGGTTCGACGTCACTCACCGCGTCGCCGTGGTAGTAGTTCACGCCCACGAAGTCGACGCTCGAACCGATGATCTCCAGGTCGCCGTCGTGCACGGGGAGCTCGAGCCCGCGAGAGGCGAAGGCGGCCTCAGTGTCCGGGTGGTATCGGCCGTGGATCACCGGGTCGAGGAAGACCCGGTTGAGCACCGCGTCGACTCGTCGGGCGACATCGGCGTCGCCCGGGCGAGCGGGGTCTGCGGGGTCGATGACGCTGTGGTTCAGCACGATGCCGAGCTGCGCCTCGGGGTCGGCCGCGCGGATCGCCCGGACCGTCTGGCCGTGGGCGAGGAGCAGGTGATGCGCAGCGGCGACCGCGGCGGCCGGCTCCTGACGGCCTGGAGCGTGCTGACCGCCCGCGTAGCCGAGGAAGGCGCTGCACCACGGCTCGTTGAGGGTCGTCCAGCTCTTGACCCGGTCGCCCAGGACTTCATGGACCGAGACCGCGTACTCGACGAACCGGTCGACGATGCCGCGCCAGGCCCAGCCGCCGCGCTCCTCCAGGGCCTGCGGGAGGTCCCAGTGGTAAAGGGTGGGCCAGGGCTCGATCCCCTTCTCCAGCAGGGCGTCCACCAGGCGGGAGTAGAAGTCCAGCCCCGCCGGGTTGACCGAGCCGCCATCCGGGCGGACCCGCGGCCAGGCGATGGAGAACCGGTAGGCGCCCAGCCCGAGCTCGGCGACCAACGCGACATCCTCGAGGTAGCGGTGGTAGTGATCCGCGGCGACCTCCCCGTGGTCCGCGTTGACCACGGCGCCGGGCAGGCGGCAGAAGGCGTCCCAGATCGAGTCCGTGCGCCCGTCGGTGCGCGCGGCTCCCTCGATCTGGAAGGAGGCGGTCGCCGCCCCCCACACGAACCCGGAGGGGAACGCGATTGAGTCGTCAGTCATCCCTTGACGGCCCCGCCCATGATCCCGGAGACCAGCTGTCGGCCGAGGAACGCGAACACCAGGATCAGCGGGATCGTCGCGGCGATCACGCCCGCCATGATCAGCGAGTAGTCCTTGAAGTAGGACGCCTGGAGCAGCTGGAGGGCCACCGGGAGCGTGGGATTCCTGCCGCCCAGAACGATGAACGGCCAGAAGAAGTTGGTCCAGGACGCGACGAACGTGAACAGGGCGAGCATCGCGGCGGCGGGCCGGGCCGCCGGCATCGCGACGTGCCAGAACGTCCGGATCATGGAGCACCCGTCGACGCGGGCCGCCTCGATCAGCTCGTAGGGGAGAGCCGCCTCGAGGTACTGGGTCATCCAGAACACGCCGAAGGCGGTGACCATCGCTGGGACGATGACCGCGATGAGCTTGCCGGTCCAGCCGAGCCTGCTCATCACGATGAACAGCGGGACGACGCCGAGCTGGGTCGGCACCGCCATGGTGGCGATGATGAAGATCAGCAGCGGGCGGCGGCCGCGGAAGTTCAGCTTGGCGAACGCGAACCCGGCCAGCGTGGCGAAGAAGACCACCGAGATGGACGTGACGACGGCGACGATCACGCTGTTGGTGACGGCCGGCCAGAACTTGATGTCGGACGTCACCACCCGGTTGAGGTTCTCCAGCAGGTTGGGACCTGGCACCAGGGAGGGCACCGGGTTCTGCGCGATCGTGACTGCGTCCGACGAGGCGAGCAGGAACGCGTAGTAGATCGGGTACGCGGAGATGGCGAGCACCGCCGTGAGGATCACGTAGGTGACCCACCCGGGCCGCCGGTTCACGCCGCCGGTAAGGCCCCGTTGGCGGGCGGCCGCGCGGGCGGCGCCGACTCCGGCGGTCTGGCGAATCATCGGGACCGAGGTGGTCATCGCGCGCCTCCACGCTTCTGCTTCTTGCTCACGGGCATGGACGACGAGGCGATGCGCCGCGTGATCGAGAAGTTGATCAATCCGATCACCAGGATGATCAGGAACAGGATCCAGGCCACCGCCGCGGCCCTGCCGAAGCTCTTCTGCGCTCCCCACCCGAGTTCATAGAGGAACATCGTGATGGTCATCCACTGCCGATCGGCGCCGCCCAGACCGAACTGGTCGAACATCCGCGGCTCGTCGAAGATCTGCAGGCCGCCGATCGTGGAGGTGATGACGACGAAGATGATGGTCGGCCGCAGCATCGGGACCGTGACCGAGAAGAACTGGCGTACCCGGCCCGCGCCGTCGAGAACAGCGGCCTCGTACAGGTCGCGGGGGACCGCCTGCATCGCGGCCAGGAAGATGAGGGTGTTGTAGCCGGTCCAGCGGAAGTTGACCATCGTGGCGATCGCCACGTGGCTGGACAGCGGGTCGGCGTGCCACCGGATGGTGGGGACTCCGATGTGACCCAGCAGGGTGTTGATCATGCCCGCCTGGTCGGCGAAGAGCCGGGAGAAGATCAGGGCGACGGCGACGGGGGCGACCACGTAGGGAAGCAGGACGCCCATCCGCCAGAAGGTCTTGGCGCGAAGGTTCGCATCGAGGATCGCGGCGATGATGATCGCCATGATCACCTGGGGCACCGAGGAGAGCAGGAAGATGCTGAAGGTGTTGCGGAGCGCGGTGACGAACCGCGGTTGGGCGAGGACGTCGGCGAAGTTCTGGATCCCCACGAACTCGCCCTGACCGCCGATCAGGTGCCAGTCGTGCACCGAGACGTACGCGGTGTAGAGCAGTGGGAACAGCCCGACCAGGGCGAACAGCAGGAAGAACGGCGCGATGTACAGGTACGGCGAGAGCTTCACGTCGAGCCGCCCGCGGAGGTTCCGCATGCGCGTCGGCGGTGCCGTGTCGCCGCGCCGCGGCTCGGGGGGCTGCGACGTTCGCGGTTCGGTGGTGAAGGTCGTCATCGGACTCTCCTGCGTCTCCTGGAGGGTATTCGTGGGCGGGCGGGATCCGCTAGGAGTCCGCGGGCCCGTGTGGGGCCGTCGGCGTGTGCCGGCGGCCCCACACGGCAGTGCCGTCAGCCGAGACCGAGCTCGCTGAAGGCCTGGAGTGTCTTCTGCCAGGAGGACGCTGCGTCATCCGTCATGTCGACGTCGACGCGGCTGATGCCGTCAGTGACCGTCTGGTGGATCGCGAAGTAGTTCGGACCCTTGAACGGTGTTGCCGTGACGGCCTGCGCGCGGTTGGCGAGGATCTCGCCGGTGGGCGCGTCGTTGAAGAACGCGTTCACCTGACCGAGCAGGTCGGGGCTCTCGAGCGCGTCGACCTGGCTCGGGAAGGTGCCCTTGGCCTCGAAGGCCTTGATCTGCTGCTCGGGCGCGGTCAGCCACGCTGCGAGCTCGATCGCCGCAGCGGTGTTGTCGGAGCCGACCGGAACGGTCAGGAACGATCCGCCCCAGTTGCCGCCGCCACCGGGGAACACGTCAGCGATGTCCCAGCTGACGCCCGCGGCGTTGCCCTCGATGATGCCGAGCATCCAGCCCGGGCACGCCATCGTGGCGAAGGTCGGGCCCTGGAACGAGGCGAACCAGTCGTCGCTCCACTGGCCCAGGTGGGCCGAGAGCTCGCGGTCCATGCTCGCTTCGAGGATCTGGAGGTACAGAGCCTCGACCTCGGAGCCCTCGAGCCCGAGGACGGAGCCGTCGTCAGCCTCGTAGGCGTTCTCGAGCTGGTTGATCATCGCCTGGAAGGTGGCGTTGGCCGAGTCGAACCACGCGGCGTCGGAGTTGGCGACGAAGTCGTCACCGACCGAGAAGTAGTGCTCCCAGTCGCCCTCGAGCAGCGCCGCGACCTCGTCGCGGTCGGTCGGCAGGCCGGCCGCTTCGAACAGGTCGGGGCGGTAGCAGATGCCCTGGGGGCCGATGTCGGTCCCGTAGCCGATCAGCTTGCCGTCAGGGGTGGTCGCCTGGGCAACCTTCCAGTCGAGCCAGCGGCCCTCGACGTCCGGGCTCGAGAGGTCCTCGAACTTGTCCGGGTACTGCATGAGCTCGGGCAGCCAGTCGACCTCGATGGCCTCGATGTCAGCCGCGCCGGAACCGGCGGCGATGGAGGTGTTGAGCTTGTCGCGCGCCTCGTTCGAGGTGGCGGCCTTGATCTGCTCGACCTTGATGTTCGGGTTGAGGTCCATGTACTCCTCGATGAGGCCCTCGTAGCCGAACTCGTTGAACGTCGCGACGGTGAGTGTGATCTGCTCGTCGCTGTCGGTGCCCGGGTCGACTGGCTCGTCGGTGCCGGGTTCGTTGCTGCTGCAACCTGCTGCGACGAGCGCGATGCCGGCGATGCCGGCGGTGAGCGCGAATCGCGACCTGGTGGTCCGCACGTATGACTCCTTCGTCTGTCGGACGGCGTCAGTGCCGCCCGGTGCCGGCGCTCCCAGGTCGCCCCGAGAGCGTGCGTGCTGCGTGGTCCCGATGGGACCGGTCTCACCACAAGGAGAGCCGGACCCGTCCCAAGGATGGGACCGGTCTCATCTGCGGTGGGCCCTACGCTCCACCCGCGGGTCGTCGGGTGTCAATCCTTGTTTCCGAACTGTGACCTGGCCGACGCCGGGCCGTTTCTGGCGCGGTAAGGAAGGCGGGGCCTCTCCGGGCGCCCGGAGGCGCGGACCGACGCTGGTCCGGGCTCGCTAGAGTGAAGGCGATGTCTCCCCTACGGATCCGGCCTGCCGCCGGCCCCACCCCCCTGCGGTCGAGATGAGGGCCGCGCGCCTGCACGGACTGCAGGACATCCGGGTCGAGACCGAACACGACCCGGTGCCGGCCGCCGGCGAGAGCCTGGTGCGGGTGACCGCAGTGGGGCTGTGCGGCTCGGACCTGCACTGGTTCGGCCGGGGCAGCATCGGGGACGCCGTCCTCACGGACCCGCTCGTCCTCGGTCACGAGATCGCCGGCATCGCCGAGGGTGGGCCGCTCGACGGACGCCGGGTGGCCGTCGACCCCTCGATCGCCTGCGGGGCCTGCCCGCAGTGCTGGGAGGGCGACCGCAACCTGTGCCAGCGGGTCCGGTTCGCCGGCCACGGGCGCAACGACGGCGGGCTCCGCGAGCTGATGACCTGGCCGACCGCGCTGCTGCACCCTGTCCCGGACGCGGTGAGCGACGCGGATGCCGCGATGCTCGAGCCTCTCGGCGTCGCCCTGCACGCCATCGACCTCAGCCACGTCTCCATCGGGGACACCGCGGTCGTCGTCGGCTGTGGTCCCATCGGGCTCTGCATGATCCAGCTCGCCAGGATCGCCGGGGCCGGCAAGGTGATCGCGGTCGAACTCCTTGCGCACCGGCGCGAGGCGGCGTCGCGACTGGGCGCGGACGTCGTGCTCGATCCCGAGGAGGCCGGCTACGCCGAGGCGCTGGAGGCCGCCGCCCCACTGGGTGCGGACGTCGTGCTCGAGGTCGCGGGCACGGACCGCGCCGTGGACCTGGCCATCGCCGCGGCCCGCCCGGGGGTCCGGGTCGTCATGGCGGGCATCCCCGATGAGGACAGCACGACGTTCACCGCCTCGAGTGCGAGGCGCCGCGGCGTGAGCCTGATCCTGTGCCGGCGGATGAAGGAGATGTACCACCGAACGACGCCGCTGGTCGCTGACGGGCTCGTGGACGTCCGGTCCATCGTCACCGACACGTTCGGCCTCGACCGGGTCGCGGACGCCTTCCGGACCGCCAGCCGTCGGGGGGGCGGCAAGGTGATCGTGGACCCCCGCCGGTGAGCGAGCCCCTCGTCGTCGCGGTCGACTGCTCGACCACCGCCGCGAAGGCCGTGGTCCTCGACCGCTCGGGACGCGTCGTGGCGAGCGC
The DNA here is from genome assembly GCA_964349585.1 of uncultured Actinotalea sp. Lineage (GTDB taxonomy): Bacteria > Actinomycetota > Actinomycetes > Actinomycetales > Cellulomonadaceae > Actinotalea. The sequence continues at coordinate 16,489 of CAYGGX010000017.1, read as the reverse complement.
CTCTCGCCCCCTCGCGCTGGATCGGCCGCGGCCGTCCTGGCACGAGCAGGACGGCGAGGCATGGTGGACGGCGACGCGGGACGCGGTCGCGCAGGCCGTCGCGGGGTTGGCCGATCCGGCAAGCGTCCGGGCGGTGTGCCTGACCCACCAGCGCGAGTCCTTCGTCTGCCTGAACGAGGCGGGCCGGCCGCTGCGTCCCGCCATCCTGTGGCTCGACGGGCGGGCCCACGCCGAGATCGCCGAGCTCGGTTCGCCCCGGGTGCACGAGCTCTCCGGCAAGCCGCCGGACACGACGCCGGCGCTGTACAAGCTCGCCTGGCTCGCCCGGCACGAGCCATCGATCCTGCGCACGGCCGCTCGGGTCGGGGACGTCCAGGCATACCTGTGCCTGCGCCTCACCGGCGAGTGGGCGACCAGCCCGGCGTCGGCGGACACGCTCGGCCTCTTCGATGCCCGGTGCCAGACCTGGGCGCCCGAGCTGCTCGACCTGGCCGGCGTCCGCGCGGACCAGCTACCGGCCCTGGTTCCGGCCGGCGGGCTGCTCGGGACGATCGGCCCGGAGGTTGCCGCCTCGCTCGGCCTGCCCGGTCCCGTCCCGCTCGTCGCCGGGATCGGCGACGGGCAGGCCGCGGGCCTGGCGCTCGGGTCCAGGTCGGACGTCGCCTACCTGAACCTCGGCACGTCGATGGTGCTGGGGGTGCAAGCCGAGGAGTACCTGTGGGATCCGGCGTTCCGGACCCTTGCGGGGGTGGCCCCCGGCCGTTACACGCTGGAGACCGTGCTCAACGCGGCGGCCTACCTCGCGGGGTGGTTCCGGACCGAGTTCGGTGCGCCCGACGACGTCGTGCCCAGCTCCGAGCCGGGCAGGGAGGCCGCGGGCGCTGTCGACGCCCTGGAGACGGCGGCCGCCGCGCTACCGCCCGGCGCGGAGGGCCTGCTGACCCTGCCCTACTGGAACGCCGCCCAGACGCCCTACTGGGATCCCTTGGCCCGGGGCGCCGTCGTCGGCTGGCACGGACGGCACACCCGGGCACACGCCTACCGCTCGATCCTGGAGGGCGTCGGGTACGAGCTGAGGCTGCACCTGGAACGGCTCGAAGCCGCGACCGGCCGCGGCATCCGGTCCATCAGGATGGTGGGCGGCGGGGCGCGGAGCCCGCTGTGGGTGCGGATCATCGCCGACATCACGCAGCGACCCGTCCGGGTGTGTGCGGACCGCGAGGTGAGCGCGGTCGGGGCCGGGCTGCTCGCCTGGGCGTACCTGGACTCCCGGGCGTCACGCAGCGCCGCGGATGGGGCCGCGGCCCTGGCGGCGGCCGCGGGGGTGGGCGAGCCGGACGGTCGAGACGTCCTGCCTGACCCGGCGGTCGCGGCGACCTACGACGCGCTGTTCGACGTCCACGGCCGGCTGTACGGCCGCCTGCGCGAGACCTTCGCCGAGCTCGGCACACTGGACCCGCGAGGTGAGCCCACCGGCTGAGGCCCGCACCTCATCGGCCGGGAGCGGACGCGGGACGGCTCGCTCGGTCCGCCCGCGCGCGTCGGTCCGGACCGCTCCGCCCGGCCCCGCCCCGCGGCCCGCGGTCGATGCTGATCCGCAGCGGGCGGCCGGCCACGTGGGCGCCGCCGATCCTGCGGAACGTCTCGGGCGAGAGCTCGGCGCTGATCTCGACCAGCGAGAACGACGCGAAGATGTCGATCTTGCCGAGGTCGGCGCCGCGGAGGCCGCCCTCGCCGGTGATCGCCCCGACGATCGCCTCGGGACGCGCGCCGTGGGTGTGCCCGACGGCGACGCGGTACCGGGTACCCGACGGCCGTCGCCTCGGCGACGCTCGGCCCGGCTCGTCGGCGGCGAAGCTGACCCGGCCCTCGCTCCGGACGGCACCGCGAGCCGCGTGCTGGGGAGTCGGCTCGAGAGGGGCGGCTTCGGGCCCCTCGTCCCCGATCGCGATCGCCGCCAGCGTGGCGGCGAGCTCAGCGGGGTCCATGCCCGTGGCGTCCAGGTGCGCGGCGACGGCCGCCCGGTACAGGTCGAGCCGCCCGCTCTCCCGGCGCTCGGCGACCCGGTCGAGCAGCCCGCGCACCTTGTGCGCGGAGACGTCAGCAGGGGAGGGCACGGTGATCTCCGCCAGCCGCTGGCGGATGGTCCGCTCGATGGCCCGGAGCCGGCCCTGCTCGCTCGGCGTCACGAAGGTCAGCGCCTCCCCGGCGCGTCCCGCGCGCCCGGTGCGCCCGATCCGGTGCACGTAGGCCTCCGGCTCCGTTGGCACGTCGAAGTTCACCACGAGGCCCACCCGGTCCAGGTCCAGGCCGCGGGCCGCGACGTCGGTGGCGACCAGCACGTCGAGCGTCCCGCCGCGCAGCCGCTCGACGATCTTCTCCCGGTCCTTCTGTGCGACGTCCCCGGAGATGGTCGCGGCGGACACGCCGCGGGCGATCAGCGCGTTGCCGACCTCCTCGGCCGAGCCCCTGGTGCGGGTGAACACGATCGCGGCGTCAGCATCGGACGTGCCAAGCACCCGGGCGAGCGCGCCGATCTTGTGCCGGAAGGGCACCACGGCGTAGGTCTGCCGGACGGCGGTGACCGTCGACGCCTGGCGCGACACGGCGATCGGCACGGGGTCGTTCAGGTGGGCGGCCGCGACCCGGACGATCGCGGGTGGCATCGTCGCGGAGAAAAGCGCGACCTGCCGGCGCGCGGGGGCCTGGGCGAAGATCACCTCGACGTCCTCGGCGAAGCCCATCCGGAGCATCTCGTCGCCCTCGTCCAGCACCAGGAACCGGACGGCGTCGAGGCGCAGGGTGTGGCGGTCGAGGTGGTCCATCACCCGGCCCGGCGTGCCCACCACGACCTGCGCGCCGCGGGCCAGCGCGCGCTGCTGAGGCAGGAAGGGGGCGCCGCCGTAGACGGCGACCACCTCGATCCCCGGCAGGTGCTGGGCGAACGACTGCACGGCCTCGGCGACCTGCATCGCAAGCTCCCGGGTGGGGGTGAGCACCAGGGCCTGCACGCCGCGGACGGCCGGGTCGATCGCCGCAAGCAGCGGCAACCCGAAGGCCGCCGTCTTGCCGGTGCCCGTCTGGGCGACGCCGGTGATGTCGCGTCCGGCGAGCAGCGCGGGGATCGCGGCCGCCTGGATCGGGGTGGGTCGCACGAAGCCGAGGTCGAGCGCCGCGCGGAGCAGGGGCTCGGGCAGGCCGAGGTCGATCAGGTCGAGCTCGCGGGCGGCTCGCTCGTCGGGCAGCGTCGAGTCGGCAGGGGAGGTGGCAGGCATCTGGGTCCAGTCGTCGTCGAGGAGGGAGCGCGAACGGCAAGCCGTCAGTCGCGGTCCCGATCACTCGCCGGTTGGCACCGGCCACACACGCGCCGCAGGAGGCGGCGACACACAGGGGAGCGACAAACTCCATGGGGTTCGGCATGGAGTCTACGGCACCCTGGCGTCCTGCCCTCGGGGAGCCGCCGGCCGAGGCGGCGCCCGGACGCGAGGGCTGGTCAGACCGCGGCGAGCACCGCCGCGCGCGCGTCGCCCGACGCGCCGATCACGGTGCGGATGCCGAGCTTGGCCAGCGTGTTCTGCATCGGCGGCCCCATGTGCCCGGCGATCACCACCTCGACGTCGTGCTCGCGCAGGAACCGCACGATCCGCGCGTGGTGCGAGCCCTCCGTGCCCTCGTCGTGCGCGATGTCCCAGCGGACGTCGATCTCGCGCCAGTCGGTGACCTCACCATCAACCACCGTGGCCAGCGCGACGCTGCGGGCCTTGCCCCAGCCGCCCCCGACGTCGCCGGACTGGACGGTGACGCAGGCGATCATGGCTCTGCTCCTTCTGCTCGGCTGACCCGGCGACCCTATTACGGCTGCGCGGCACCTCGGCGGCAGGTGTCCGCCCCTTGCCCGTTCCCTCCCCCCACCGACGGCGCCCGACTATGCTCGCGGGCGACATCGTCACCCAGCAGAAGGACAGCGTCGTGACCCCCGACCCCACCGCGACCCCCGCCCTCACTGAGCCCCTCGGCGCCGTTGTCCCCTCGACGGTCCCCACGCACTGGTACAACCTGAACGCGGACCTTCCCGAGCCGGTGCCGCCGCACCTGCACCCCGGCACCAAGGAGCCGCTCGGGCCGGACGACCTGGCGCCGCTCTTCCCGATGGCGCTGATCATGCAGGAGGTCACCACCGAGCGGTACGTGGAGATACCGCAGGCGGTCCGCGAGATCTATGCGATGTGGCGACCCTCTCCGCTGATCCGGGCGAACCGTCTGGAGCGCGCCCTGGGCACCGGGGCCAAGATCTACTACAAGTACGAGGGCGTCAGCCCGGTCGGGTCGCACAAGCCCAACACGGCGGTCGCGCAGGCGTACTACAACGCGATCGAGGGCACCACCAAGCTGACCACGGAGACCGGGGCCGGCCAGTGGGGTGCCTCCCTGGCGATGGCCGCCGCCCTGCTCGGCCTGACCTGTGAGGTGTGGCAGGTCCGCGCCTCCTACGACGCCAAGCCGTACCGCCGCTACCAGATGGAGGCCTACGGCAGCATCTGCCACCCGTCGCCGTCGGAGCTGACCGACGCGGGCCGGGCCATGCTGGCCGACGACCCGGACACCACCGGTTCGCTCGGGATGGCGATCAGCGAGGCCGTCGAGGCCGCCGCGAAGGACCCGAAGGCCCACTACTCACTGGGCAGCGTGCTCAACCACGTGATGCTGCACCAGTCGGTGATCGGCCAGGAGGTGATCGGCCAGCTCGCCGCCGCGGGCGAGGCCCAGGCCGACGTGGTCTTCGGCTGCGCCGGCGGTGGCTCGAACCTTGCCGGGCTGTCGTTCCCGCTCATCGGGCAGAACCTGCGCGAGGGCACGACGACGCGGGTGGTCGCCTGCGAGCCGGCCGCCTGCCCGTCGCTGACCCAGGGCGAGTACCGGTACGACTTCGGCGACGTCGCCGGGCTGACCCCGCTGCTGAAGATGCACACCCTCGGCAAGGACTTCGTGCCGCCGCCGATCCACGCCGGCGGCCTGCGCTACCACGGCATGTCGCCGATGGTGTCGCACGCGCTGAACCTCGGGCTGCTGAGCGCGGTCGCGATCGAGCAGGACCACGCGTTCGCCGCCGGGGTGGAGTTCGCCCGGGCAGAGGGCATCATCCCGGCGCCGGAGTCGACGCACGCGATCGCGGGCGCGCTGGACTACGTCCGGTCCGGTGACCGCGACGGTGAGGTCATCGTGATCGGGCTGTCCGGCAACGGGGTTCTCGACCTGCCGTCGTACGCGGCCTACGTGTGAGGTGCTGGGCCGCCGGCGAGTCCCGCCGGCGACCCGATAGCGTTGCCGCATGCCACTCAAGGTCCTGTTCATCGGCGGCAGCGGCATCATCTCGTCGGCGAGCACGCGCCTCGCCGCGAAGCTCGGGGTCGAGCTGACGCTGCTCAACCGGGGGCAGAGTGCCCTTCGCCCCGTGCCGGAGGGGGTCGAGGTGCTGCGCGCGGACGTGCGAGACCCGTCTGTCGTGCGCCGGGTGCTGGGGGAGCGCGAGTTCGACTCGGTCGTGGACTGGATCGCGTTCACGCCCGACCACGTCCGGGCGGACATCGACCTCTTCGCGGGCCGCACCCGGCAGTACGTCTTCATCAGCTCCGCCTCGGCGTATCAGACCCCGCCGGAACGGGCTCCCGTGGTCGAGTCCACCCCGCTGCGCAACCCGTACTGGCAGTACTCCCGGGACAAGATCGCCTGTGAGGACCTGCTGGTGGCGGCCTACCGGGAGCGCGGCTTCCCGGCGACGATCGTGCGGCCGTCGCACACGTACGACCGGACCCTGGTCCCGTTCGACGGCGGCTGGACAGTCGTGGAGCGGATGCGGCAGGGCAAGGAGATCGTGGTGCACGGCGACGGCACGTCGCTGTGGACGCTGACGCACCACACCGACTTCGCCCGGGGCTTCGTCCCGCTCCTCGGGCACCCGAGGACGGTGGGGGAGGCGTTCCACCTGACGTCCGACGACGTGCTCACCTGGGATCAGATCGCCCGCGCGTTGGCGACCGCCGCCGGGACCGAGGCGCGGATCGTGCACGTCCCCTCCGACGCGATCGCCGCGGTCCATCCCGAGTGGGGCGCCGGGCTGCTTGGCGACAAGGCCCACTCGATGGTCTTCGACAACTCCAAGCTGCGCAGCGTCGTGCCCGGCTTCGTCGCGACGATCCCCTTCGAGCAGGGCGCGCGGGAGATCGTGGCCTGGCACGACGAGGACCCGGCCCGTCGGCGGGTGGACGCCTCGATCGATGCCGCGATGGACGACCTGGTCGCCCGCTTCCGGGTCGGCTGACCCACAGCCGCGGGCCGGCCCGCCGCCTCGCAAGGCCCGGGACCCCGCGCCGTCGTCCGGAGGCGGTGAGACGCCCGTCGTGCGGGAATAGCCGGGAGCGCACTTCCGTTGGCACAGGCAGATGGTTGAATCTTGTACGACGAGCCCCAGGAGCCACCCGTGATGCAGTTCGGCGTCTTCTCCGTCGGTGATGTGACCCGTGATCCCACCACCGGGCGGATCCCGACCGAGCACGAGCGCATCCAGGCGATGATCGCCATTGCGCTCAAGGTCGAGGAGGTCGGACTCGACGTCTTCGCCACCGGCGAGCACCACAACCCGCCGTTCGTCCCCTCGTCGCCGACGACCATGCTCGGGTTCATCGCGGCGCGCACCGAGCGGATCGTCCTATCGACGGCGACCACCCTGATCACCACGAACGACCCGGTGAAGATCGCCGAGGACTACGCGACGCTCCAGCACCTGGCCGACGGGCGGGTCGACCTGATGATGGGCCGCGGGAACACCGGGCCCGTGTACCCGTGGTTCGGCGAGGACATCCGCAACGGCATCCCGCTGGCCGTCGAGAAGTACGCCCTGCTGCACCGGCTGTGGCGCGAGGACGTCGTCGACTGGTCCGGCAAGTTCCGCACGCCGCTGCAGTCGTTCACCTCGGTGCCGCGTCCGCTGGACGGCGTGCCGCCCTTCGTCTGGCACGGCTCGATCCGCAGCCCGCAGATCGCCGAGCAGGCGGCGTACTACGGCGACGGGTTCTTCCACAACAACATCTTCTGGCCGATCGACCACACCAAGCAGATGGTGGCGCTCTACCGGCAACGCTTCGCGCACCACGGGCACGGCGACCCGGACACGGCGATCGTCGGGCTCGGCGGGCAGGTCTTCATGCGTCCGCGCTCGCAGGACGCCGTCGACGAGTTCCGGCCGTACTTCGACGTCGCGCCCGTCTACGGGCACGGCCCGTCGCTCGAGGAGTTCACCGAGATGACGCCCCTGACCGTCGGCAGCCCGCAGCAGGTGATCGACAGGTACGCGGCCATGCGTGACCACGTAGGGGACTACCAGCGTCAGCTCTTCCTGATGGACCACGCCGGGCTGCCCATCGAGGTGGTGCTCGAGCAGATCGAGATCCTCGGCACCGAGGTTGTGCCGGTGCTGCGCCGCGAGCTGGCCGCGGGCCGGCCCGCGCACGTGCCCGACCCCCCGACCCACGCCTCCCTCGTGGCGGCGGCGGGCGGACCGCGCGACGTGACCGTCTACGAGGTCGACGGCGTCACCGGGCGCGCGGCGGAGGTCTCGGTCGGGTGAGCGACGCCTCGACGCGCTCGCTCGCGGCGGTCACCGCCGGGCTGCGGGACCCCTCGTCCACATCGTTGCTGGCGGACCGGATGGTCGCCGCCACCGTGGATGCGCTCGCCGAACACGGCGTCACGGCCTCGGTTCGGACGGTCGATCTGCGCAGGCACGCCAACGACCTCACGACGATGCTCCTCACCGGCGTCGCGAGCGCCGACCTGCGCGGCGCCGTCGACGCCGTCGCCTCGGCCGACGGTCTGATCGCCGTCACGCCGATCTTCAGCGGCTCCTACAACGGACTGTTCAAGACCTTCTTCGACGTGCTCGACGACGACGCGCTGGCCGGAGTGCCGGTGCTGGCGGGCGCGACCGCCGGCACCGCCCGCCACTCGCTGGCCATCGACCATGCGATCCGCCCGCTGTTCGCATACCTGCGCGCCGTCGTCGTGCCGTCCGGGGTGTTCGCGTCGACCGACGACTTCGGCCACAGCGCCGGGGTCCGCTCCGACGACGACGAGATCCCGCCGCTCGCCGATCGCATCACGCGAGGGGCCGTGGAGCTCGCCGAGCTGATGGCGACCGCGGGGCCGCGGCGGCCCGCCGACCCCTTCGAGCTCACCGAGGACTTCGAGGACCTGCTCCGCGACGGCTGACTCAGGGGTGCTGGACGTCGATGACGATCCGGGTCGGGCTCTCCAGCAGGAACACCCGGAACGGCTCCTTGGACGCCACGCCGACGAAGATCTCCTGGGTGCCCTCGAACAGGCTGCCGAAGACGACGTCCTTGATGCCCTCGCTCCCCGTGGGAGTGATGCGGGTCGGCCCCTCGTAGGGGAAGGCGCCCGGCTCGGTCGGGTAGATCATGCCCTGCACCAGGATCATCAAGTAGGCGTCACCCACCAGGTAGACGGGCTCTCCGGCGGCCTGCTGGGTCGGGTCGGTCACGTACTCCGCGCGCCAGCCCGGCTGGCCGTTGCCCTTCAGGTCGAGGACGAGTCGGTCGTAGCCGTCGTGCTTCCCGAAGCGCAGGTTCGTCGGGCTGAGCAGCGCGCCCGAGGAGGTGGCCGAGGTGTCCGGCAGCGTGTTGGCGACGAACGGCGCCTGGTCCTCCGGGCCGACGTCGGGCAGCGGCCCGGTGCTCTCGTCAGGGGTGAGGGTCGGCTCGGGCGTCTGCTGGCCGTCCTGCTCGTCGGGGGACGGGGACGGTGCGACGGTCTGGGTGACGGTGACTGTGGGGGTCGGCTCCGGGTCGCCGCTGCAGGCGGTCAGTCCCAAGGCGAGGGAGGCGGCCGCAAGGGCTGCGAGCGGGATGGGGGATGGCCGCTTCATTGGGAGTCCCTTCGACCGCCGAGGCGATGCCGGGCGGCCGGCAGTGGCCGCGACCAAGGACTACCCCCTGCGGATGGTGGGTGACAAGCCGCCGCACAGGTGACGTCACTCCAGACGGTCGGCCAGATCCAACCAGCGCTCCTCCAGCGCGGCGACCTCCGCCGTCAGCGCGTCCAGGTCGTCGTGCAGCGCCGCGAGGCCGACGAAGTCCGCCGGGTCGTGCTCGGCCATCCGCGCCTCGAGCGTCGCCTGTTGCGTTGTGACCTTGGCGAGCCGGCGCTCGAGGGCGTTGAGCTCCTTGCGCGCCACGCGCGCGGCCGTCGCGTCCCCCGTCGTGGGTGCCTTGCCCGACGACGTCGCGTCGGGTGCCCTGCCCGACGAGTTGCCGCCGCCATCGGTGCCCGAGCCCGCCGACCGCGCCCGTCGCTCCGCCTGCAGGCGCAGGTACTCGTCGACGCCACCGGGCACGTGCCGCAGCCGTCCGTCCAGGAGCGCGTACTGGTTGTCGGTGACCCGCTCCAGCAGGTAGCGGTCGTGGGAGACGACCAGGAGCGTGCCCGGCCAGGTGTCCAGCAGGTCCTCGATGGCCGCGAGCATGTCGGTGTCCATGTCGTTCGTCGGCTCGTCCAGCACCAGCACGTTCGGCTCGTCGAGGAGCACCAGCAGCAGCTGGAGCCGCCGGCGCTGGCCCCCGGACAGGTCCGCAACCGGCGTGGCGAGCTGGGCGCCGGTGAAGCCGAGCCGCTCCAGAAGCTGGCCGGGCGTCAGTTCCTTGCCGCCGGTCGAGTAGGTCGTCCGGTATCGGGCGACGACGTCGCTCACCCGGTCGGTGGCCAGGTCGTCAAGCTCGGCGAGCTCCTGGGTCAGCGTGGCCACCTTCACCGTGCTGCCCCGCTCGACCCGGCCCGTCGTCGGCGCCAGCGCTCCCGTGACCAGACCCAGCAGCGTCGACTTGCCGGCGCCGTTGACCCCGAGGATCCCGCTGCGCTCGCCGGGCCCGATCAGCCACGTGACGTCCCGCAGCACCTCGGTGTCGCCGAAGCTGACGGACACGTCGAGCAGGTCGACCACGTCCTTGCCGAGCCGGGCGCTGGCCATCCTGGAGAGCTCGACCGGGTTGCGCGCGGGGGGCTCGTCCGCGATCAGGGCCGTGGCGGCGTCGATCCGGAACTGCGGCTTGGACGTCCGGGCGGGCGGGCCGCGCCGGAGCCACGCGAGCTCCTTGCGCATCAGGTTCTGCCGCTTGGCCTCAGTCGCGGCCGCCATCCGGTCGCGTTCCACGCGCTGCAGCACGTAGGCCGCGTACCCGCCGACGAAGGCCTCGACGACGCCGTCGTGCACCTCCCAGGTCGCGGCGCAGACCTCGTCCAGGAACCACCTGTCGTGGGTCACGACCAGCAGGCCACCGGCGTTCGGCGCCCAGCGGGACCGCAGGTGCCCGGCGAGCCAGGTGATCGCCTCGATGTCCAGGTGGTTGGTCGGCTCGTCCAGGAACAGCACGTCGTGGTCCCCGACGAGCAGGGCGGCCAGGGCGACCCGTCGGCGCTCGCCGCCGGACAGGTCGCCGACGCGGGCCTCCCACGACAGGTCCGAGACCAGGCCGGCGATGACCTCGCGCGCCCGCGGGTCGCCCGCCCACTCGTGCTCGGCCGTGCCGCCGACGATCGTCTCGCCCACGGTCAGCGAGCCGTCGAGCGTGTCGCGCTGGTCGAGCGTGCCGATCCGGGTGCCGGCCCGGACGGTCACCCTTCCGGCGTCCGGCCGGAGCCGCCCGGAGAGCAGGGCGAGCAGCGAGGACTTGCCGTCGCCGTTTCGCCCGACGACGCCGATCCGGTCGCCCTCGCCGATGCCCACCGTCACCGCGTCGAACACCACGGTGGTGGGGTATGCGAGGTGCAGCGCCTCGCCGCCGAGCAGATGTGCCACGGGGGTCAAGGGTAGGTGAGTCCCGTCCACGCGTTGCCCGCCGAGCGTCGAATCGTTTCGGTGCTGCGCGCGGTAGCGTGAACCAGGGAGGTCGGCATGGAGCGAGCGGTCTACTTCGACGGCTGGTACCGGGGTTCGTGGTGCCAGCACCCGAGCATGCCGCCCCGGCGGTTGGCGATGCTCGACGACCTGGTGGACGCGCGGGCGACGATGCTCGTCTGGGCGGGACTGGGCGGCGGGTCGATCTCGCTGCCCTACCTGGCCGAGGAGGCGTACGGGCCCGTCCCGGCGAGGTTCCGGCAGCACGGGTACGTGACCGACGCCGAGTTCATCGCGCATGCCCGCGACCGGGGGATCGACCTGTTCGCGATCGTCTTCGAGGCGCAGGCCTGGGAGCTGGGCGCGGAGATGGTCGACGGCGAGCTGGTCGCCCTCACGGAGTCGCGCGGCGCGGGGGAGCCAACCCGGGTGGGGCTGAGGGAGTTCGCCGACGGCACCGGGCCGGCGTCGTGGGCGCCGCTGACCCACTGGTTCCCGGACGGCCTGATCACGTCGGCCGGCGAGCCGGTGACCGACCTGTGGCGCGAGGTGGCCGCCCACGACCTGGACGGTGAGCCGTACCACACCCACTGGGTCGAGATCCCGGGACGGGACCAGGAGTGCCTGTACGGCGACCGCAACAACCCCGTGTGGCGGGAGTACCTCAAGCGGGTCGTCGAGCTGCAGATCGACGCGGGTGCGCGGGCCGTGCAGCTCGACGAGACCGAGACGCCGCTCGGCGCGCTGCGGTACGGCGGGTGCTTCTGCAGGGACTGCATGCGCGAGTTCTCCGACTACCTGGCCGCACTGCTGCCCGACGACGTCCCCGCGGAGCTCGCCGGGGAGGACCTGGGCACGTTCGACTACCGCGAGTGGCTCCGCGCCCGCGGGCACAAGGCCCGTGAGAACCCCCGCGGCCTGCCGCTGTACCAGCACTGGAGCCGGTGCCTGCAGCTGACCATCCCGCGCACGTTCGCCGAGCTCGCCGACCATGCGCGGGAGTACGGCGCCCGGTCCGGCGCCGAGGTCCGGGTGGCGGGGAACTTCTTCGACTGCGCCCCCATGTACGACCCGTTCGTCGATCTGGTCGACGTGCTGGTCACCGAGATGCGCGAGACCCGCGCGATGCAGCCCTGGTGGTTCCGGCACGCCGTCGGGATGGCGCGGGGCAAGCCGATCGTCGCGGTCGAGAACCCCTACGGCGGCGGCATCATGGAGCGCCTGGTGGCGAACCTCGAGCTTGGCCGGGGCTTCGACGTCTTCCGGGCGACCATCTTCGAGGCCAGCGCGATGGGCGCGAACATGGCCCTGCCCTACGGGTCGTGGATGGGCAACGAGGTCGAGGACTCCTACTGGGTGCCGCGGCGGCTGGCGGCGGAGACGGGGCAGTTCCTGGAGCGGATCGACCCGCTGCTCTCCGCGGACACTCCGCACCGCACGGCGGTGGTCTACTCCGTCGCGAGCATGATGCGGGACTGGATCGACGGGGACCAGAACAACGAGGGCGACCGGTGGTACCCGCCGATCGACCAGCCCGACCTCCCACCAGCCTCGTACTGGCAGGCCGTCGAGCACCTCTCCCGGACGTCGCGGTGCTACGACGTGGTTGTCCTGCCCGACGAGGGGCTGCGGCCGAACGACGTGACCGCCGCCACCGTGGCCCGGTACGACGTCGTCGTGCTACCTGACGTCTGGGCGGTCAGCGAGACCCAGCACGCCGAGCTGCTCGCCTACCTGGCTTCGGGGGGCCGGGTCGTGGTGCACGGGGCCTACGGCACCGGGCTGCCCGACGACGAGGCCGAACGCCTGCTGGGCCACGAGCGCGTCGTGCGGCCGGCGGACGTGGCGGAGATCGGGCGGCACGTGTCCGACGACGTCGTCGCGGACCTCGGCCCGATGGCGGCGGTGAGCCTGCAGGTCGGCGCGGCCGGCGGGCTCTCGCTGCACCTGATCAACTACGACCACGACGACGCCGCCGACCGGATGCGGCCGCTGACCGACCTCACCGTCGGCGTCCGGGTGGGCGGCCCGTTCGGGGCGGCGACCGTGCACCGGCCCGACGCGGAGGCGCTCGCGCTCCAGGTCAGGCAGGACGACGGCGCGTGGTGGGTGACGGTCCCCGAGGTGACGACGTACGCCGTCGTGCACCTGACCTCAGGCTGACCGCCCGAACATCGCCGCGACGTCCGTGCTGAACAGGTCCGCGCCCTTGATCCGGGCGGTCTCCTCGGCGCCGACCACGACGCGTCCGCCACCGTCCTGCTCGAGCTGCGACGCGCCGCCGTCCGGGCCGAGCGGGAGCACGATGATCTCCGGGGCCGGGACGTAGCGAGCGGACGGGCGGCGCCCCTCGAGCAGGTCGCGGATGTTCTGGGCGACGACGCCGGCGTGGTCCATCGCGGCCCGCGCGCGCTTGGACTCGGGCACGTCGGTGACGTCGCCGATGGCGAAGACCGTCTCCTGTCCCACGACCTCGAGGTGGTCGGTCACCCGCAGGCGGCCGTCGGGCTTCCGGGCGGCCGCCAGCTCCTCGTCGAGGTAGCTGGTGACCGGGCGGGCGCCGTAGCAGCGGAACCAGACCTGCGCCTCGATCGGCCGCCGGTCGGTGGTCTCCACCGCGAAGGGTGCGTAGGTCCCGACGTCCGTGGGCGGCAGGAAGGCCAGCTCGGCGCCGGTGATCAGCTCCACGCCGCGCTCGGCGAGCTGGCCGCGGATCGACTCGCGCAGGTCGGGCAGGAAGTCGCCGACGGTCAGGACGTCCTCGGCCATGTCGATGACGGTGACCCGGATGTGCGGGTAGGCGGACGTCAGCTCCCCGGCGAGCTCGACGCCGACCGCGCCTCCGCCGACGAGCAGCACCCGCTCGCAACGGGTGAGGGCGTCCCGAAGGCGCTCCAGGCGGGCCGTGGCGACGGACGTCTCGTCCTCGAGGAACTTGGCCGGGAACGGGTACGCGGTGCCGGTCGCGAGGACCAGGTAGTCGGCGTCGATGTGCTCGTACGGCGAGAGGTGCACTCGGGAGGGGGAGACCCGTCGGGCCCAGTCCTGCACGACGCGGCCGCGGGTCAGCAGCCGGTCGTACGGGTAGAACACCCGCTTGGTCCAGGCCGGGTCGACGGCTGCTCGGAGGGCGGCGCTCGAGTGCACGAACGCGTCCTTCGGCTCGACCAGGGTCACGTCCGCGAACTCGTCGAGCTGCTTGGCCACGCTCGCGCCGCCGTACCCGCCGCCGACCACCACAACCCGTGCTGCCATCTGGATGCCTCTCTCTGCCGCGGTCGGCGGGACTACACAGCATCGTGCCACGCCCGCGGGCCGTGGCGCGTACCGCGGCCGGAGCCGGCGGGCCGGTGCGGCTACCATGCCTCGAGAAGTTGAACCGTGAGAGCACCGACAGGGGGCCCCAAGTGTCCGAGTCCGAGTCCTTGTTCCCTTCCGAGGCCGGCGGTGAAGGAAGGCCGGCGGCAGAAGGGGTTGTCGTGCTCGCAGCCGGGCCGCGCAGCGACCTGTTCGTGGACCCCGGCACGGGTAGGCGCGAGGCGTCGGCCTCGGTGCTGACCCAACGGGTCGATGACGGCGCGTTCCAGTTCTCCGCGCGGGTTCGGCCGGACTTGCGTGCGACGTTTGACGCCGGGGCCCTGCTGGTCCGATGCGACGCCGACCACTGGGCGAAGCTCTGTCTGGAGCAGGCGACGTCCGGTGCACCTACCGCGGTATCGGTTGTCACCCGGCACGTGTCTGACGACGCCAACGGGTGGGTCGTTCCCGGACCGGACTCCTGGCTGCGCATCAGCCGGGACGACGAGGCGTTCGCCTTCCACGTCTCGGCCGACGGCAGGTCCTGGAGTCTGCTGCGGGTCTTCTCGCTCCCGGCGCCCGGCGCGGTGGAAGTGGGCCTCGTCGCTCAGGCGCCCGTCGGCGATGGCTGCACGGTGACGTTCTCCGACGTGACGTACCTCCCTGAGCGCCTGAAGGACGCGCGCAGCGGCGCCTAGCGGACAGGGGGCCGAGCCTGGAACTCGGTCCGCTGCGTTGATCGCTGACCGCCGTGCGACCCACGGGCCGCCCCTCGGCGGGCGGTACCATCCAATCGCCGACCTGCTCCGGTAGGCCCAGGCCGAGGTTCCGGGGGGGAGTGAGCGGGCCGGGAAGCCGATCGAGGAAGGGCTGGCGCACTGCCGATGAAATCCGGTTCAGGTTCGGGAGTGCCTCGCGCACGTCCCGTCGGTGTGCGCCAGGTCGCTGAGATGGCTGGCGTCTCGATCGGAACCGTCTCCAACGTCCTGAACCAGCCAGAGCGAGTGGGCGCGGCTACGCGCGAGCGCGTCGAGTCGGCGATGGTCAGTCTCGGCTTCGTCCCTTCGCGTGCGGCCGGCCAGCTCCGAAGTCGCCGTTCTGGCCTGATCGGCGTCGTCGTCCCCGACGTCGGTAACCCCTTCTGGGCATCAGCCCTTCGCGGCGTCGAGACTGTCGCCGACAAGGTGGGCGTGAGCCTGGTCGTGGGATCCACTCGCCAAGACCCCGACCGGCAGCGGCAGCTGCTGCGCGTGCTGGAGAGCCAGGGCGTCGACGGGCTTGTCATCGCACCGATCGACCGCGCAAACGACTGGGCAGCCTTCGAGAGGCGGCGCTACGGGGTCGTGACGGTGGAACGCCCTAAACGCGGCTCACGCGGGTCGTGGGTAAGCCTGGACGACGTGGAAGGCGCGCGGCTCATCGTCGGGCACCTGCTTGACCTCGGGCATCGCCGCATCGCGCTGGTGAACGGACCGACGAGGGTCTCCTGGTGCGCTCAACGGCGCAGGGGCGCCGTGAAGGCGGTGACCGATCGTGGCCTGGACCCGTGCGGGGTGATCCTTGACGTCGTGGTCGAGGACCTGACAGTGGAGCAGGGGACCGCTGCCGTCGCGCCGCTGCTTGACGCGCGTGACGCGAGTGCGGTCATGTGCGTCAACGACATGCTCGCCCTCGGCGCCCTCCTCGCTATGCAGGAGCGACACGTGCGCGTCCCGGAGGACGTCGCCCTCGCGGGGTACGACGACGCCTTGTTCGCCCGCGCTCTCAACCCGCCGCTCACCACGGTGCGCCAGCCATCCTTCGCGATGGGGGTCGCCGCAGCGGAGCTCCTGCTGCGGGAGGGCGGACGAAGCCCGGGTGACCACGTCGAGTTCAAGCCGGAACTCGTGGTGCGCGCCTCCACAACCGGGCTCGTCGGGGGCGCTGCGTAGCGGAGCGGCGTGCGTCGTTCGGCACCGTCACGGGCCCTTCGGACTCCTGGTGGGTGGCGGCTCGCGGGTGAGGGTGGTGCGGGGCTGAAAGGTCGAGGTCCCCGAGGATCAGGAGCGACGAAGCTCCCTGCTCTGCTCGAGGACCTCGACGGTGTCCAACGCTACGGCGTGCGTGAGCACGCGGGGCTGCTGCACGGATTGGTGACAGTGGTTCTCAGGCGGCGGTTGCGGTCTGAGGGGTCATGATGAGTTCGTACTCGATGGGGGTCAATCGGCCGAGCGAGGTCTGGCGGCGCCGGAGGTGGTAGGTGCGTTCGATCCAGGTGACGATCGCGATCCTCAGGTCTTCGCGGGT
>CAYGGX010000016.1:0-34427 GCA_964349585.1 uncultured Actinotalea sp. | reverse complement strand
GACGCGGAGACCGTCTCGACGGCCCCACCCGGCAGGTCGCGCCCCGGCGCCCGGACCTGCACCGGGACCGCCCTGGCGTCGTGGTGCACCCGGTTCATCTCGAAGACGTGGAACGTGGGGGTCCGCACGAGCGCTCCGGTCGCGGCGTCCGCCAGGAGCATCGCCTGCAGGACGTTGACGGTCTGGGCGATGTTGGCCATCACGACGCGCTCGGCCAGCCGATGGAAGACGTCGAAGTGCAGCGCGGCGACGAGCGCGTCCCGCATCGTGTTCTGCTGGTACAGGAATCCGGGGTTCGTCCCCGGCTCCACGTCCCACCAGGTCCCCCACTCGTCGACCACCAGCCCGACCTCGCGCTCCGGGTCGTACCGGTCCATGACGGCGATGTGCTCGCGCAGGATCGGCTCGATCGCGCGCGCGCGGCGGATCGTGCGCCAGTAGGCGTCGTCGTCGAACCCCGTGGCCGGTCCCTTGTCCGTCCAGGTGCCGCCGATCGTGTAGTAGTGCACGGAGAGCGCCTCGAACGGCAGCGAGGGGAACTGGGCGGCCCGCTTGTCCGCGACGGCCCGCATCAGTGCCTCGGTCCAGGCGTAGTCGTCCTCCGATGCGCCCGCGGCGATCCGGTAGAGGCGGTCGTCCCCGTGGTTGCGGCAGAAGGTGGCGTACTGCCGCGCCACATCGGCATAGAACTCGGCGCGCATGTTGCCGCCGCCGCCCCACGGCTCGTTGCCGAGGCCCCAGAACGGAACCCGCCAGGGCTCGTCGCGACCGTTCGCCACCCGCAGGTCCACCATCGGCGAGGAGCCGGCCCGGGTCAGGTACTCCACCCACTCGCTCATCTCGCGCACGGTGCCCGAGCCGACGTTGCCGACGACGTACGGCTCGGCGCCGAGCAGCTCGCACAGCGCGAGGAACTCATGGGTGCCGAAGTGGTTGTTCTCCTCGACGTTCCCCCAGTGCGTGTTGACCATGCGCGGCCGGTCCGCGCGCGGACCCACGCCGTCGCGCCAGTGGTACTCGTCGGCGAAGCAGCCGCCCGGCCACCGCAGGTTCGGGATCGCGAGCTCGCGGAGCGCCGCCACCACGTCGGCCCGGATGCCGCCGACGTTCGGGATCGCGGAGTCCTCGCCCACCCAGAACCCGCCGTAGATGCACGCGCCCAGGTGCTCGGCGAAGTGGCCGTAGACGTGTCGGCTGATCACCGGCCCGGGCAGGCCGGTGTCGACGACGACCGTCGCTTCGGACATTGCGTCAGCCCTTCACCGCGCCCGTCAGCCCGCCGACGATGCGGCGCTCGAACAGGCTGAAGAACGCGAGCGCCGGGAGCATGGCAAGGGACGTGAACGCGAGCACCCGCGCCGTGTCCACCGAGTACCGCGAGGCGAACGCCTGGACCCCGAGCGGCAGGGTGTAGTTCACGTCGTTGTTCAGGATGAACAGCGGCAGCAGGTAGCTGTTCCAGCTGCCGATGAACGCGAGGATGCCAACGGTGATCACGCCGGGCAGGGACAGCGGCAGAACCATGCGCCAGAAGAAGCCGAGCCTGCTGCAGCCGTCGATCGCCGCCGCCTCCTGGAGCTCCGCCGGAATCGCCCGGAGGAACGGCACGAGGATGATCACCGTGATCGGCAGCCCGAACGCGATCTGCGGCATGATCACGCCCCCGAGGTCGTTCATCAGGCCCAGGCTTCGCACCATGATGTACAGCGGCGTGATGGCGACGGTCAGCGGGAACATGAGGCCCGCCGCGTAGAGGGCGTAGAGCGCCCCCCGGCCGCGGAACGTGTACCGCGCGATGGCGAAGCTGACCATCAGGCCGAGCGCCACGACGCCCACGGTCGTCGCCACGGCCACGATCGTCGAGTTGCCCACCTGCCGCCAGAAGACCCCGCCGGTGAGCACGTCGATGTAGTTCCCGATCTGCCACGGCGAGGGCAGGCCCGACGGGTCGGCGGTGATCTGGGCGTTCGTGCGGAAGCCGCCCAGGATGATGAAGCCGATCGGGGCCAGCATGACGCTGATCAGCAGCGCGGCGACCGCGTAGACGGCGACGTTGGCGCGCCGCTGCCCAGGGTTCCGCACCCGACGCACGGGACGCCGGTTCGGCCGCAGGGGCGGTGGGGCGACGGACGTGGCGGCCATCAGCGAGCACCTCCAGTGATCGCGCCGGCGGTGTCCCGACGGAGCACGAAGCGTTGGTAGAGCAGGGCGGCCGTGAGCGAGATGAAGAAGATCACGACGGCGACGGCGTTGCCGTAGCCATAGCTGCCCGCGTTGCGACCGTAGGAGACCATGTAGGTCGCCATGGTCGAGGTGCCGGCCGTCGACGCGATGTACTGGCCCCAGATGATGTAGACCAGGTCGAAGAGCTGCAGCGCCCCGATCATCGACAGGAACGCCCAGATCCGAATGGTCGGCCCGAGCAGCGGGAGCGTGATCCGCCGCTGGACCTGCCAGTAGGAGGCGCCGTCGATCGCCGCCGCCTCGAACAGCTCCTCCGGGATGCCCTGCAGGCCGGCCAGGAAGATGATCACGGCGAAGCCGACGTACTTCCACGTGATGATCCCCATCAGGGTCCAGATGGCGATGTCCGGATCGGACAGCCACTGAGTCGTCAGCGCGCCCAACCCCACCTTCTCAAGGAGATCGTTCACCGCGCCGTTGCCCTGGAGCATGAGGCTCCACCCGGTACCGACGACTACCTCGGCGATCACGTAGGGCACGAAGATGAGCACTCGGATCAGGGACTGGCCGCGCATCCTCCGATTCATCAGGAGGGCCAGCAGGATCGCCGCCGGACCCTGGAGCACCAGGGACATCACGACGATGAACGCGTTGTGCTGCAGCGCTTGGTGGAACAGCGGGTCGCGCAGGATCGTCAGGTAGTTCTGGAACCCGATGAAGTCGGTGGGGGGGCCGTAGCCCTCCCAGCGGAAGAAGCCGTAGTACCCGGCCATCACGACCGGGAAGATCACGAACGTCAGGAAGACGACCGTGGCCGGGACGATGAGCAACGCGATCTCGAGGCGCTCGGCGATCCCCGTACCGCGCCGCCTCCGGCGCGGTGGGGGCGCTGCGGTTGCCGCGGCACCCCCACCGGCCGTGAGATCCATGCGCGAGCGCCCAGCGCTCGAGCCCTCGCTGATGGATGTCATCTAATGCTGCCCCTAGCCTCTCGCCGCGGCTTCCTTCACCGCTTCGACGATGCCCGCGGCGTCACGCTGTCCCGCGAGCATGTCGACGACGGCGATGTTCAGCGCGTTGCCGACGTTCTGGCCGTAGACGGTGTCGAGCCACTGCGAGGCGTACGGAGCGGCGTTCCAGCCCTCGAGCACGCTCTGCAGGTAGGGCTCCTCTATGACGGCCTGGGCCTCGGTGTTCACGACCGGGGCCTGGAAGGCCGCGTAGTAGTTCTCCTGGATGTCCGTGCGCGCGATGAAGTTCAGGAAGTCGGCGCACGCCGCAGGAGCGTTGACGGAGCAGGAGTAACCGTCGACCCCACCGAGCATGGAGCCGGGCTCACCCTGGCCGCCCGGGATCTCCGGGAACGGGAACCAACCGAGGTCGGGCAGCGGCTGCTCGTCGGGCGTGAGCGAGCCGATGACGCCGGGGTTCCACGCGCCCATGAGCTCCATGGCCGCCTGGTGGTTGGCGAGCAGGCCCGCGGACGAGCCGGCGCCCTGCTGGGCCGAAGTCGTCAGGAAGCCCTCGTTGAACGGCTCGGTGTCGGCGAACGCCTGCAGGTTCTCCGCGGCGTCGATCCAGCACTGGTCGTCGAAGTTCATCTCCTGACCGGCGGCCTCGAGGGTCTCGGGGCTGCAGGCGCGGAGCGCGAAGTGGTAGTACCAGTGCGCGGCGGGCCACGCGTCCTTGGCGCCCAGGGCGATCGGCGCGACGCCGATCTCCTTGAGTGCGGCGACGGCGTCGTTCATCTCGTCGATCGTCGACGGCGTGCCTTCGATGCCGGCCTGGTCGAACAGGTCCTGGCTGTACCAGATGCCGCCGGGGAGCACGGCGACCGGCATCGCGTAGACCTTGCCCTCGAGCGAGTTGGCGGCGAACGAACCCTCAGGGATGAGCGCCTTGGTCTCGTCGGTGATCAGGTCGGTGATGTCCATCAGCTGGCCGGCGCGGACCATCGCGGCCATCTTGCCGCCGCCACGCTGCATGAAGATGTCGGGCGCGTCGCCGGCGTTGAGCGCCGTCTGGAGCTTGCCGTCGAGCTCCTCGTTCTGGACCGACTGGATCTCGATGGTGACGTTCGGGTACTCGTCCTGGAATGCGGCGACGGTGTCGTCCCAGAAGGCCGCACCGGGGCCGGTGGTGGCGTTGTGCCAGAAGGTCATGGTGACGGGCTCGGCGCCCTGACCGTCGTCGTCGCCGCCGGCTGTACCGCCGTCACCGGCATCGTTGGCACACGCCGCCAGGACCATGGCGAGCGCTGCTGCGGCGGCTGTGACCGCCAACTTCCGTCTGGTCTTCATGTCTTCCTTCTCTCCGTTGAGTGGAACTGCGCAAGGGCCGCTGACGCGCATCCGCACGAGCTGAGGAGGTCCCCCACCGACGCCTCCGCTCGGCTCAGGCCGAGTGAGACGTCTGAGACGTCCGATGGACCAACCGTGCGCAACTGCGACTCTTCATCGTTGTACAACCGATGGGGCTGACCCTCCCAGGCGCCCCGGAGCAGTGTCAATCGCGCTAGGTAACGATCTCATCAACGTTGTAGATCGGGGCGCCACCAACACCGGCGAGCTCCCGGGCCCCGGGGGGATGCAGTGTCAGCCGCGGCGCTCCGGCGTGCTTCCGCGCTCGATGATCCGCAGGTCCGCGAGGTGGAACACCGGCTCCGGCGTCTGCTCCCCGGCCTGCCGTTCCCCCACCCGCCGGCAGAGCAGATCCACCGCCACCTCGGCGATCTCGCGTCGGCCCGGGTCCACGGTGGTCAGCGAGGGCACGGTGTAGCGCGCGTCCTCGATGTCGTCGAAGCCGATCACCGCCACGTCCTCGGGGATCGCCAGCCCTCTGCCCTGGAGCTCGAACATCGCTCCCATGGCCAGGGCGTCGTTGAACGCCACCACGCCGTCGATGGCGACGCCCGATCGGAGGATCGCGGCCATCGCCTGGGCGCCGTTGGCCCGGTGCCAGCCGTCGTCCGCCCAGCCGAGCAGCCGGTCGTCGACCTCGATCCCCCGGGACTCGATCGCCTGACGGTAGCCCTCGAACCGCAGCGAGGCCGCGCCGGCGGTCTCCGCGTGCAGCATTCCGATGACGGCGATCCGCCGCCTGCCGAGGTCGAGCAGCATCTCCGTGGCGGCGCGCATCCCCTCCGTGTTGCGCATCGTCACGTGGTCGACGGTCGGCGAGAAGAGCTGCTCGCCGAGCAGCACGAGCGGATAGTCGACGTCGAGGAGCGCGGCGTCGTCCTGCTCGAGCACCGCGGGACTGAAGAGCAGCCCGTCCATCAGGCCACGCCGGGGCTCGCGCAAGGCGGCGAGTTCCCCCTCGCGCGTGTATCCCGTCGGCTCGATGAGCACCTGGACCTTCCGTCGCCGCGCCGCCGCGAGGATCTCGTCGGCGAGCTCACCGAAGTACGGCTGGCCCAGCTCCGGAACCGCCAGGCCGATCATCCCCGTCCGCCCGGACCGCAGGTTCCGCGCGTTGACGTTGACCTGGTAGCCGAGCTGGTCGATCGCGGCCAGGACACGCTCGCGCGTCTCCTCGCGGATGTACGGGTAGCCGTTGAGCACGTTCGAGACGGTCTTCGCGGACACCCCGGCGAGCTGCGCGACGTCGATCATCGTCGCCACTAGCGCCTCCCTCCCTCACGCGCGGGTACCCGCCGCGGGGGGGCGGCGATGGGCACGGCGCGGCAGGCGGTCGGCAGTCTACAGTCGGCCGGAAGGCTCCGGGCAGCGGGGCCGGCTCAGCCGATCTCCGGCGGCACCGGCTCGTCCGGCGAGATCCAGTGCCACGTCTCCAGGATCCGGTCCAGCGCGTCGACGGCGCGGGTGTGCCAGGAGTTGGACAGCACACCGATGATGAAGCCCCAGCCGTCCCGGTCGAGGTGGGTGTCGGTCAACATGCGCCCCGAGGGGTAGGCGACTGTCGTGCGCCACCCGAGGCCCGCGCCGGTCGGTACCTGGTCCACTGGTCCGAGGAGGGCTGCTGGCGGCTCGACCATGGAGCGCTGCAACTCGACGCGCTTGGCGGCGGGCTCCACGACGTGGTCCTCCCACTGGGCGCCGACGCGGCCCACGCAGACCACGAGCATGTGGACTCCCGGGGCCAACGGGAGCAGGACGTCTTGCCGCGAACCGTCCGGACCGAGCAGGGCCTCCTGCGGCCGCCTCGCCCCCGGGCCCCAGAAGAACTCCCCCGGTCGGCCGTCGCCAAGGGGCGCGACGACGACGCGGTGCGTCCGGGCGTACGGATCGCTCGGGGTTGAACGACGTCTGGCCCTCGTTCACCACGTTGAGCAGGTAATCGCCCGTGCCGTGCGTGATCCAGATCGGGGTCTCGGACGCGGCGATCGCGTTCGCCTGGGCCTGGCTCGCAACGAACCCACCGGTCAGCAGCACGCCGTCAAACAGTCCCGGGTGGTCCGTCAGAGCCGCCCACGCGAGCCCGGAGCCGTACGAGACGGTGGATGCGTAGATGCGGTCGGTGTCGACGGAGTACTGGTTGGTGAACCAGTTGACGACCTCGACCATCGCGTTCGCCTGCGCGGTCCCGGAGCCGGTGCGCCGGTTCTGCACGGCGGGCACGATGACGTCCTCGTCGGTACCGGTCCACTCCTCCTGCAGCCAGGCAACGGCGGGGATGTCCGACGCCACCTGGACGCCCTCGTTGTTGTCCCCGCCGGCGGTCCCGAAGTAGCCCTGACCGAAGCCCGGCAGAATCACCACCATCGGGTAGGACCTGCTCGAGTCGTAGTCCTCGGGGATCCAGAACGCGTAGGGGACCTCGGTGCCGGTGCTCGCGGTGAAGCGCTCGTACCCGAAGTCGTCGTACAGCAGGTTCACCGCCGGCTGCGTCGGCCCGTGCGCGTCGCTGGACGCCGATGCGATCTTCGGGCCGAGCCCCTGACCGCTACCGGCCTGGGCGTGGATGTCCTCGTTCTGCACGACGAGGGTCTGGAGATCGGGGTTCACCCGCACGCCGCCCTGCCAGGCGATGACCGTGCTGCCGCCCGGGTCGAACGGATCGAGCTCGATGATCACGTACCTGCCGCGATCCGACTGCCGGTCCGCCTCGACGGAGGGCGTGTCGTTGGTGTAGATGGCGGTGATCGTGCGGTCGGCCCGCTTGGCCGGGTCGGTCAGGTCCGCGATCGGGTTGAAGCGGAAGTTGTACAGGCTGTCCGAGACCGTGAAGGTGTCGAGGTCGAGCGTGCGCGGGTTCACGTCCGCCGAGTACTCGACCGCCACCGCGGTGACCTTCTGGCCGTAGGCCAGGATCTCCGTGATGGGGATCACGTTCTGAATCCCCGGCTCGGAGGCGCGGGGCTGAGCTGAGGCGGACGAGGCCACCGGGACCTCGGCAACGTAGGACGGGCCAATAGAGCCTAATTAGCGGTATAACGTGCCGTCTGCGCGTGTCTTTACGCGGATCGCTGCTGTAATGCGCCTACGCGCTCGGCGCGGTCCTCGAGTGCTTGACCGCGTACATCGCCAGGTCGGCCTCGCGCAGCAAGTCGGAAGGGTCGAGCCCGTCGCTCCTCGCGGCGGCAGCGCCGACGCTCACTGTCACCGGCAACGTCGCGGCTCCCACCACGATGGTCCCGCCGACCGCCGCGGCCACCGACCTCGCGAGCGCGGCGGTGTCGACTGCCCGTTCCGCCATCACGAGCACGGCGAACTCGTCGCCACCGAAGCGCGCCGCAGCGGCTCCGGCGCCGTGGTCGGCGAGGCACGCCCGAAGCCGGCTCGCCACCTCCACCAGCACCGCATCCCCGGTGGCATGCCCGTACCGGTCGTTCACACTCTTGAGGTAGTCCACGTCGACGAATGCCAAGGCCACGTGCACTCCCGATTCCGGCCGCTGCACGACGGCGTCCAGTCGCCGGAGCAGCTCCGCCCGACCGGGCAGACCCGTCAGCGCGTCGTGGGTTGCCTGGTACCTGAGCAGCTCCTCGGTCTTCCGCAGCCTGCGCACGAGCGCGTCGTTCTCGAGGAGCGTCAGGTGCTGACGGACGATGAGGAGCGCCACGATGGCGAACCCGGCCGCGACCTCTGGTAGGTCCAGCCCGGTGCCGCGGGAACGCAAGAGCAACACCAGTCCCGCCGGCACGATCAGTGCGTAGGGAAGGAAGACGTAGCGTGCGCGGGTCGGGGCGGGGGCCAACCGGGGCGTCGTCGTGAGCTGCGTGCGCATCGTCAGGGCATAGGCGATCCAGCCGGCGGCCCATACCGGCGAGGTGTCCACTGCCCAGGCGACGTCCGACCCGGCGAGGATGAGCATCGCGAGGAGGAAGAGGGCGGGCCGGGACCGATGCCCCGGCTGCATCTCGGTGAGGGTGAGGCCGACCCCCAGCACGACGACCCCCACCATCGCGACCGGTAGCGCGACGGCGGCGATCCGGTCGATGGGGCTGCCGGCCTCCTGCCATGCGAGTCCCAAGGGGCCGCTCCAGCCGATCGCGAGGACGGCGGCGGCGCCGATCGCGCCGTCTCCGACCAGGCGGAGCCGGGACAGCACGCCGCCCGCGCGCGCCGCGAACCACCAGGACGTGCCCACGAAGGCGACCGCCAGTGCGCGGCCGGCGTCCGCGATCTCGGGCAGGCCCAACGACCAGGCAATGGGGGCGATCAGCCAGGCGATCGGGAACGCCGCCAGGAACCACCACGCGCGCCGGCTGCGGAGGTCCCTGGGTGAGCGAAGGATCGACACGGCAACGAGGGCCATGGCCGCCGCCGACAGCGCATCGAGTGCCAGTCCGATCTGGTCCGTGACGGTCCCGGCCGCGCCGAGCGCAAGCCGGATGGCCGCCACGGTGATCGTGGCGGCGAGGATCGCGAGCACCTGGCGGGGTCCAGGTCCGCGGGAAGTCGTCATCTTGGGGGGCCTCCCCCAGGAACATCGGCAGGGCAGGTGCCGAGATCGAGACACACGGCCTGTAACCGGCGGGTGAACTCGACGACCGCGCTTGCTCGCCTGAAGCGCCCCGGCCGAGGCCGCTCGACCTGCTTGATCAGACTTTCACCAAGCGTGCGAGGTGGACTTGATCCGACGCATCCAGGCTCGCATCTGTGACAGTCCCCTGAGCGCCGGGGCCTGCCCAAGGACTCCGCGTACGCCCTGGTGTTCCGGGCGATGGTGTGGGGCTTCGTCCCGGCCAAGGTCTACTTCCTTTCACCCGACACCGCTCTACGAGGCGCTGGCCGCCCTGCTGATCGCCGCGTCCCTGTTGGCGCTGAGGCGGCGGTCGCCGTCGGGCGCCGCGGTGTTCGGCGGCTACCTGCTGCTGAGCGGCGCTGCCCGGTTCCTGGTCGAGTTCCTCCGCGTCAACGAACCGGTGCTCCTGGGCTTAACCCAGCCGCAGCTGTGGGCCGTCGTCGGCGGCGTCGTCGGCGTCCTGCTCATGGCACTCGGCGCCCGGCGGAAGGACCTTGTCCCGGAGCGTGGCGCCGTCGGGCGGATGGCCGGCTCGGAGCCGGTCGCCCCGAGCGCCGCCTGAGCTCAGGTCAGCTGGAGGGTGGTGATGCAGGTCGGGTCGCCCTCGGAGGTGCTGAACGGCACGCTGCCGGCCAGGTCGCCCCGCTTGACCTCGATGGTGCCGGTGACGTCGCGCGGCAGCCAGAACCCGACGAACCCGTTGGCGTACGTCGTGGCGGTCTCCTGGACCAGGACCGCGCCGTCGTCGTCGGTGATCGTCACGTCGACCCGCTCCCCGACGAGCTCCCCCTGGCACGTGGCCAGGCTGTGGTAGTAGCAGTCGTGGGTGCTCTCGACGAACGGCGCGACGGAGACGTAGTGCGCGTCCTCGGGGAGCGGCACGTCCACCTCGGTCTGACCGTCGCTGACCAGCACCTCGAACTCGCGGACCGAGGCGCCGAACGCCAGCGGGCGGGACTCCTCGGACTGGTCCAGGTACTCGACGAGCTCCTGACCGCTCATCCCGTCCAGCCCGAGGTCCGCGAGGACGGGGTCTTCCGATCCCGACGATCCGCAGGCGGCGAGGAGCAGCGCAGCCAGCGCGATCCCGGTGGCGAAGGTGGTCCTCTTGTGTGTACGCATCCAGTGATTCTCCCGTTCTAGACCGTCTTCAATCTGGACCTACGTCGGGCGGCTGGGCGCCTAGAGCTTGTCCAGAGCGATCTCCAGGAGCTCCTTCGGGTCCAGCCACATCGAGGGGTAGTTGCCGTACCAGACCTGCATCCCGTCGGCGTCGACGAGCACGAAGCCGTGTCCCGGTAGGCCCTGGTGCATCCCGGTGCCGAGCGTGCCGTAGGCGTCGGAGATGGTGCCGTCATCGAGCAGGAACGGGCTCTGGACGCCGAGCCGGAGCGCGTCGGCGTTGATCTGGTCGGCCGTGTTCATCACGATCGGAAGGACGGTGATCCCGGCCTCCTCGAACCCGGGCTCCCGCTCGATGAAGCTCATCTGAACCAGGCACGAGTCGCAGCCGGCGCCCTCGTTGAAGTACAGGATCACCGGCCGGCCGGCGAAGTCGGACAGGGAGACGGTCCCGCCGTCGCTCGTCGGCAGGGTGAATGGGGTTGCGGGGATGACCTGGGCATCGACCACCGGTCGCGCGGACAGCATGGCCGCGGTCACGAGGGTTCCTACGGCGAGGAGCCCGACGGCCCAGATTCCCCGCCCGATCAGTCGCCTCCTCCGCTCCGCCGCCTGTTGCTGGTGGCGGAGCGCGTCCAGCGCCTCCTGTCGCTCGGCCTTGCGCCGGGTTGCGGTTCCAGATGTCATCTCAGTCCTTCGTCCCGTCAGCGGTCGATGCGCTGGTCACGTGGCACGGCTGGTCGTCAACCGGCGGCGCCGATTGCGGCGCCCAGGGCAGCCGGCGGTCGGAGAGGGTCGCCCAGACGAACACCGCCGCGAGGGCGAGGATCCCGGCGCCGAGGACCGGCTCGGGAACCGGGCTCAGGAACGCCTGCACTCGGGAGAAGGCTTCGGTCAGGGCGGAGCTCGCCCAGGCCTGCGCGGCCGTTCCGCCGGTCATGTCCGCCGAGCCGGCAAGGGCGATGACGAAGGCCCCCATCAGTACGAACGCGATCGCAACGGCCACGTTCAGGTTGTTCGTGACGATCAGCCGTCCGGCGAGTTTGAGGCGAACCGGCTTGGGGCGCAGGAACTTCCTGTCGCCGAGCCTGGCCTTGTCCCACAGCAGAGCCATCAGGAAGAGGGGGAAGACCATCCCGAACACGTACGCGACCCCCAGGGTGAAGCCGCCGATCGCCGACCCCGAGAGAACCGACAGGGTCATGACCCCGGCGAGGACCGGGGCGCAGCAGCTGGAGGCGATGCCGGAGAAGACGCCAAGGGCGAAGAAGCCCGCGCTGTCGCCACGCGTGGTGTCGGGGGCGCGCACGAAGGAGGGCAGCGACCACATCCGCCCCGAGAGCGCGAGGGCGGCCAGGGCGAACATGAGGATCCCGCCGGCGTAGTAGATCGGCTGGTGGTACCGGGCGATCGCCCCGGCGAGCAGGCTCACGCCGAGGGTGATGGGCACCAGTACCAACCCGAGACCGGCGGCGAAGACGAAGGTGAGCGGCAGCAGCCGCCACCGGCTGCTCTTGATCGCGCCGGCCAGGTAGCTGGGGGCGAGGAAGACGATGCAGCAGGGAGCGAAGAGGGCCACACCGCCAGCGAGGAACGCGGCCAGGATGCTGCCGGTCGTCAGCAGCTCGGAACCCATCTCAGCGCTCCGTCAACAAGGCGGACTCGATCCGGAGCCGCCGAGCCTCCAGCAGCCTGACCAGCTTCCGGCGCGGCAGGCGTCCGGAGCTGAAGAACTCGCCATCCACCAGGACGAGCGGGTTCATCGCGGGCCGGTGCCGAGCCACGAGCTCCGCGCCGGCGGGCGAGCCGAGGTAGACCACCGAGAGCTCTATCGCGTACTGGCCGCTCAGCGCGTGCAGGGCGTTCTCCGCGTCGTCGCAGAAGTGACAGGCCGGACTGTGCACCAGCGTCACCTGGGCGGGACGGCGGGCAAGATCGGTGCTCATGGGGCTCCTCGGCAGGGGCGTTGGTACCCGTGAACTGTCGTCCAGGCGACCCGACCAACCGGTCGTGGTTCCATTGAGGTTCGATCAAGACCTCGCGGGCGCCGCGACCTGGCGCCCACTGGAACCGCACTGCAACGGACAATGGGGCGGTGACCACAGCGACCAGCCACCCGAACCTGCGCGCACTCGTCGTCGACGACGAGGTCGCGCTCGCGCGACTCGTCACTAGCTACCTCGAGCGGGACGGCTTCGAGGTCGAGGTCGCGGCCGACGGTGAGCAGGCCCTCGCCCTGGCCCGCACACTGGATCCGGACGTCGTCGTGCTCGACGTCGGACTCCCCGGGATCGACGGGGTCGAGGTGTGCCGGCGCCTGCGGACCTTCTCCGACTGCTACGTCGTCATGCTCACCGCTCGCGCGGAGGAGGTCGACACACTGATCGGCCTGTCGGTGGGCGCCGACGACTACATGACCAAGCCGTTCAGCCCTCGTGAGCTGATCGCCCGGGTACGGGTGATGCTCCGCCGACCCAGGTCCACCGCCCGCAGCGCCGAGACCACCCCCCCGATCACGATCGGTGACCTCAGCATCGACGTCGAGGCGCGGGAGGTGCGCATCGCCGAGGAGCTCGTGCCACTTACGCGCACGGAGTTCGACGTCCTGTCGACGCTCGCCAGCCGCCCCAATGCCGTGTTCAGCCGGTCGGCCCTCATCGAGGAGGTGTGGGGCGGCAACTGGGTGGGTGATGAACACCTGGTCGACGTCCATGTGCTGCACGTGCGGCAGAAGCTCGGCGACACCGCGGAGCGTCAGCAGTACGTCCGGACGATCCGCGGGGTGGGTTACCGGATGGGTACCGGCAGGTGACGGCCACCCGGCGCGGGAGCCTCGGGCGCAGGCTCCTCGCGGCGCTCGCGCTGGTCCTGGCGGTCGCGGGCCTGACGGCATGGCTGGTTGCCGGCGCCGTCGGGCCGTACCTCTTCCACGACCACCTCGTCCTGGGTGCGACCGGCAGCCCCGAGGACCTCGTCGCCCACGCAGAGGTCGCCTTCCGCACGGCGAGCGTGCTGGCACTGACCATCGGGCTTGCGGCCGCAATGGTCGCGGCGCTCGTGGTGAGCGTCTTCCTGAGCCGGCGCATCGGAACGTCCCTGGCGGCCCTCACGGCGGCCGCTCGAGAGGTGGCTGGCGGTCACTACGGGGCCCGGGCGCCCTCCCCCGGCATGGGCGTCGAGTTCGACGAGCTGATCGAGGCCTTCAACCACATGGCGACCCGACTCGACGCCAGCGAGAACCTGCGGCACCGGCTCCTGTCCGACGTCGCGCACGAGCTGAGGACCCCGGTCGCGACGCTCAACGCCTACCTCGAGGGCCTGGAGGACGGCATCGCGGTGCTGGACGCAGACACCATCGACCTGCTCCGGGCGCAGGGGGCGCGACTCACCCGGCTCGCCGCAGACCTGTCCGCCGTGACCAAGGCCCAGAGCGGGGAGATCGAGCTCGCGCGCGCACACCTGGATCCCGCGGCGATGCTGCGGATCGCGGCCCTTGCCGCGCAGGATCGTGCCGAGTCGGACGGCGTGGAGCTCGTCGTGCGTGCGGACGATCCCCTGCCGCGGGTGCTCGCGGATCCAGATCGGATGGCGCAGGTTCTCGGGAACCTGGTGGACAACGCCCTCCGCCACACCGCGCCGGGCGGACGGGTCGTGCTTTCCGCGCACCAGGCGGACGACACGGTGGTGCTCGGCGTGTCCGACACCGGCGCCGGCATCGATCCGGAGCACCTCCCGTACGTCTTCGAGCGGTTCTACCGGGCCGAGAGCGCGCGGGACCGGACGAGCGGCGGCTCGGGGATCGGCCTTGCCATCACGAAGGCCCTGGTCGAGGCGCACGGCGGGACGGTCAGCGCGGAGAGCGACGGGCGGGGTGAGGGTGCCCAGTTCACCGTCACCCTGCCCGTCAGCCCCCCTAGCGCCCGTCTCGAGGGAACGACTCGTGGAGGCGCTGCTGCGGCAGGTCCGGTGCGCCCGCCGCCCGGTTGTCACCGTGCCGGTGCGCGTCGCGCCCGCCCATCAGCCGCATCATGACGATCATGCCGACGGGAGTGAGCAGCCCGCTTTGCGGGTCCATGCCGTCTGACTAGGACGAACGCATGCATCCTCCCCGGCCATCGCCACTTCCCCAGCCGGGCAGGTTCTCTGGCGTCCGCCGGTGTTCGGGCACGTCTGCCCACATTGCGCCCACATCCAGGCCGCAGTGAACGAGGGGGCCTTCTCGTCCAGACAGGGATCATCCGTTTGGTGGCGTCATCCACCGTTGCGATCGAAGGAGGGAGGCACCATCCCTCCCGGGACGCTGCCGCGGACCATGTCGGGCGCTTCCTCCGAATCACCGCCCAAGCCGCTGAGCCCGGTGGTGTTGGTGCCCTCGTCCTCGGTCAGCGGCTTGGAGAGATCAGCGAGCACCACCTCGTCGCCCGCGGCGAGGCCGGACAGGATCTCGGTGCGCTCGTCGCCGACGGCGCCGGTCTCGACATCGACCACGACTGGCTCGCCGTCGCGCAGCACGGTGACGGTCTTCGCCGTCCCGTCGACGTGGACTGCCGACGTCGGCACGGTCAAGGTTGCCTCGTTGCCGCTCACCGTGATCGTGACCCGGGCTGATGCCCCGTCGAACAGGCGCTCGTCGGTCGGATCAAGCGTCACGACGACCGTGTAGGCGGGTGTCGAGGACGTGGACACGTCGAGGATGCCGATGCTCGAGACCGCTCCCGTGAGCACCTGGTCGGTGCTTGCGACGGTGGTCTTCGCCGGCTGCCCTACCGCGACCGTGTCGATGACGGACAGCGCGATGGTCATCGTGACCGCGTGCCCGGTGTCGCCGAGGACGGTGACGACCGCCGTGCTCGAGGATGCGGTCACTGTGTCGCCGGGTGCGATCGAGATGGCCCCGACGGTGCCGGGCACCGGGCTGGTGAGCGTCGCCATGCCGAGCGCGGCCCGGGCGATCTCGGCGCGTGCCACGGCCGCGTCGATCGCGGCGCGGTCGGCCAGGATGTCCTCCGCGGACGGCACTTTGGTGCTCGCCGCGCTCGGGGTGGCTGACGTCGGCGTGCTGGACTGCGCGCTTGCCGACGAAGAGCTGCTCGTCGCCGCCGTAGCGGAGGACGACGACGGGCTGCCCGCTGCGGCCACAAGCGCACGCTGTGCCTCGCCGACTGCCCGGTCGAGCGCGGTGGCGAGGTCGAGCAACGTGGCCTGGGCGGCCTCGACCGCGCTCTGCTCGGCCAGCACCAGGTCGAGCGCTTCCTGGCAGGCGACCAGCGCCTCGGTCGTGGCCGGATCGGTGAGGGGATCCGTAGCGGGGTCGGCGAGCGGGTCCGCCGCCGGGTCGGGCCCCAGGTCGAGGAACGGTTCGCACGCCAACTGGGAGGCCGTGAGACTGGTGCGGCTCGCTGCCAGGGCCGCGGAGGCGACGTCGTACTGGGCGAGGAGGGCGCGCTGAGCGGCCGCCACGGCGGCGACGGCGGCTGCCGTCGCGGGGTCGCCGGAGGCCTCGCCGCCCGGGGACCCGGTCGATGGGTCGGGCGTGGAGCTCGGCGTGCTCGAGGTGCTCGAGGTGCTCGAAGAGGCACTCGCGCTGGTCTGTGCCTCGAGGTCGTCCTCGAGCTGCTGCTGGGCGTCGGCCACGGCCGACTCGGCCTCCTCCAGCGCGTCCTGCAGCGCTGTCAGGTCCAGCGTGGCCAGCACGTCGCCCGCCGCGACGACGTCGCCGACGGAGACGTCGACGGTCCCGACGGTGCCCGCGACCGAGAAGGACGCATCGACCCGGGTGGCCGACGCGACAGTCCCCACGGCCTCGATCGTCTGCTCGACGGCAGCCGTGCTCGCCGTGGCCGTGCGGTATCGCGGGCCGGGGTCACGGGTCGCGGCGACCGCCACGCCGGCGATGGCGAGGGAACCGGCGACCGCCCCGGCCACGATCCCGCGACGGGCGCGTCGCTGGCGGCGTGCGCGACGGACCGCGGCCGGGCCGGCAGTCTCGTCGTGGCGGGCGCGCCGCGGCAGTTCATTCATCGCCGGCCCGGTTCGTCAGCCGCGCGCCCATGCCTGCGGTGCACCCGTTCTCGCCAGGGTCGGACAGCGCGATGGTCGCGGCAGTCATGCCGCCGCGGGTGTCGGTCTCCCCCCGCACGGAAGCGCACAGTCCGACGGCAATCGCCGTGGCGTCGGCGGTGACCGTCGTCGTGACCACGCTGTCGGTGTCGGTCTCGAGGGTCCTGGTGGTCATTGCTCCGTCCATGTCGGTCGTCTCGATCGTCACGGTCGATCCGGAGACCGCGGTGACGCTCCCGATGATCATCTGGCCGAAGGCTCCGCCCCGACCGCCCATCCCTTCGGGACGCTCACCGTCCCCAGGTGGCTCGAAGCCCTCCGGTAGCTCGAGGCCTTCGGGTAGCTCGCCGTCTTCGGGGAACTCCATGCCCTCGGGAGGCTCGAAACCACCGGGCATCTCCCCGGTCGCCGCTCCGCCCGCGCCAGGAAGGGCTGCGAACCCGGCGGCGCACTCCCCGTCAACCGGGTCGCTGACCGCGATGGTGGTCGCCGCGGTGGTCGCCGTCGATCCCTCCTCGGCGGCCGGCGCCACCGCGACGACGCACGAGCCCACGGTGATCGCGTCCAGTCCGACTGGGACGGTCCGGGTGATCACGGTCTCGTCGGTCCAGGTCACCCCCGTCTGGGAGTCGGTGCCCTGCACCTGCATGAGGGAGTCGGAGACGGCGGCGATGAGGCCCGAGATCCCGTTCCCGCCGGGGTCCCCGACGCTCCCCTGCCGGGCCGGGGCGTCCCCGGCCTCGCCCGTGTCGTCGACGGCGGGGGTCGGCTCGGCCCCCGCCGTGCCCGACGAGCAGCCGGCGAGCAGCAGGAGCGCCGAGACGAACGCGAGCGCTAGGGCAGGGCGGCGACGCCTGACGATGGTCACGGGTACCTCCGGGGTTCAGGGTTGGTTGCGGGCAAGGGCGTCATGTCACTCGCTCCGGAGTGCGTCGATGGGGGCCAGCCGGGCCGCACGGGCGGCCGGGTACACCCCGAAGGTCAGGCCGACGGCCATCGCGGTCGCGATCGAGCCGGCCACGGCGGCACCGGACACGACGATCGTGGTGTCAAGCATGTCGGGAAGGACTCGCGCAGCAAGGATCCCCACGATCGCGCCCAGCAGTCCCCCAGCGAGCCCCAGCACAGTCGCCTCGACGAGGAACTGCCGCCGGATCGCGTAGGGCGGGGCGCCGAGGGCCTTGCGCAGCCCGATCTCCCGGGTCCGCTCGGTGACCGAGACGAGCATGATGTTCATAACGCCGATCCCGCCCACCAGCAGGGACAACGCGGCGATCCCGGTCAGCAGCACGGTGAGCGTGCGGTAGACGGCGGTGGCGGTACTCACCAGTGAGTCCTGGGAGTCGATCGAGAAGTCGGCCGCCTCGGGATCGCTGATCGAGTGCAGGTTGAGCAGCAGAGTCTCGATCTCCTGCTTGGCGGCCGACAGCTGGTCGGCGGACGCGGCCTGCACGTAGATCGTGGAGACCGAGTTGCGGTCAACGCCGCCGATCACCTGCTCGGCCGCCGTCGTCAGGGGCAGGATCGCGAGGTCGTCGAGGTTGGTGCCGCTCGAAGCGCCCTCGGACGTCAGCACGCCGATCACAGTGAAGACGCGATCGGCGATAGTGACGGTCTGCCCGACCACGTCGGTCGTGCCGAACAGCTCGGTCGCGGTCTCCGAGCCCAGGACCACGACCCGGGCGCCGGCTACGTCGTCGTCGGCCGTGAAGAACTCCCCGGAGGCGAGCTCCCTGGACCGCACGGAGAGCCAGTCCTGGGTCGTCCCGACGACGGTCGTCGTCCAGTTCGTCTCGCTGGTCTCCACCGACAGCGAGGCCGACTTCTCGGGCGCCACGCCGGAGACGTCGGGAGCATTCACCTCCGAGTCGAGGGCCGCCGCGTCGGAGCGGGTCAGCGTCGCCAGGGAGCCGAACCCGCCACGGAAGCCTTGCGCATCGGTGCTGCTACCGGGGGTGACGATGAGCAGGTTGGACCCTAGCGCGCTGATCTGCGCGCTCACGTCCCGTTGGGTGCCAAGGCCCAGTCCGACCGTGAGGATCACGGCGGCGATCCCGATGAGGATGCCAAGGACGGTCAGGATCGAACGCATGCTGTGCGTGCGGACCGCGGCCCAGCCGGTGCGCAGGGTCTCGGCCCAGGTCATCGGTTCACCTCGTCGGACAGGATCCGGCCGTCGTGCACCCGCACGATCCGCCGGGCATGCTGTGCGACCTCGAGCTCGTGCGTGATGAGCACGATCGTCCGGCCCTGGCCGTTGAGCTCGTCCAGGAGGGCGAGCACCTCGCGCGCGGAGTGCGAGTCGAGGTTGCCGGTCGGCTCGTCCGCGAGGATCAGCGCCGGCTCGCCGACGAGGGCGCGGGCGATGGCCACCCGCTGCTGCTGGCCCCCGGAGAGCTCGCCGGGTCGGTTCGCCAGGCGATCACCCAGCCCCACCCGCTCCAGAGCGGCGACGGCGCGGGTTCTCCGTTCGCGCGCGGGTACCCGCCCGTAGACGAGCGGCAGCTCGACATTGCGGCAGGCGGTGAGCGACGCGAGCAGGTTGAACTGCTGGAAGACGAACCCGACGCGCCGATTGCGGACCTCGGCGAGATCGACCTCGTCCATCTCGTCGACGTCGTCCCCGGCCAGGCGATAGCTCCCCGCGGTCAGTGGGTCGAGGCACCCGATGAGGTTCATCAGCGTCGACTTCCCCGAGCCGGACGGACCCATCACGGCCACGTACTCGCCCGCGTAGATGCTCAGGTCGACGTCCCGCAGCGCCTCGAACTCCAGCGACCCGGACCGGTACGTCTTGCCAGCACCGATCAGGTCGATGACCGGAACTCCCGCCGGCGCGGCGAGCAAGGCCGGCTCCAGGGCGACCCCGCTCATGAACCCGCCCCACCCGGCATCTGGAAGCCATCGGGCGGCCGCATCTGGCTGGGGTCGAAGCCCTCGGGCAGCTGGAAGCCGTCCGGCAGCTGTCCCGTGTTCTCGTTCTGTGCGCTCTGGGTGACCACCGTGACGACCACCTGGTCGCCCTCGGCGAGGCCCGAGACGATCTCGGTGAGCTCGCCGACCGTCTCGCCGACGACCACCGTCGTGGCCACCTCCTCGTCGTTCACGAGTTGGGTCACCACCGACTCACCGTCCACCGTCCGGACTGCGGCGGAGGGCACGGTGAGCACATCGATGCGGCGTTCGTAGACGATCGAGACGTCCGCCGAGATCCCGTCATGCACGCCCTCCGGGCTCCCGGTGACCTCGACGGAGACCGGGTACCCGGCCACCCCGTTCGTGGCCACCGAGATCAGGCCGATCTCAGCTACCACCCCGAAGATCGGGTCGGCTTCAACGGTGATCTCGGCCTGGTCACCCTTGGCGATGAGGCCGACCTCCGAGTCGTCGACAGTGATATCGACGCTCCAGCTGTCGGTACCGACGATGACGAACTGTGCCGTCGACGTGGCCACAGCGTCGCTCGGGCCGGCTGCGGACCCGCCGGTGACGGCCTCGCCGAGCGTGAGGTTCACCTCGGTGAGGAGTCCGGCGACCGGGGCGACGAGCGTCGCGCCCGCCAACGCCTCGGTCGCGACCTCGACCTTCGCCTGGGCAACCTCGACCTGTGCGGCGTCTGCCGCAACCTGGGCCTCCGCCGCGTTCGTACCGTCGTCGGTGTCCTCGCTCTCGGCTAGCCGGGCCTGCGCGCTGGCGAGCGTCGCCTTGGCCGACAGGAGGTCAGCGTTGAGCTGAAGGGTGTCGACCGTGGCGAGCGTCTGACCCGCCTCGACCGTCTCGCCGGCCACGACGGCCACCGACGTGACCGTTCCGCTCACCTCGAAGCTAACGCTCTCCTGGACGGTCGGCGTCAGGGTGCCCGACCCGGTCACGGTCTTCTCGAGGGTGGTCAGACTGGCCGCGACCGTCTGGGTGGTGACGTCCGGCGTCACGGCCGCTGCGACGTCGTCCCGCAGACCGAACCAGTAGACGGCGCCGCCGGCCAGCGTGATGACCACCGCTCCGCCGACGATCCTGGTGGCGGTCCGCATCCGCCCGATCGTTCCCAGCATGCTCACCTCGATGTCGCCGCGCTCCATGATCAGCCGGTACGACGGTACGGAGGGCGGCTGGCGAGACCCTTGGCGTGTGCTGTGAGAAGGCTGTGGGTTCGAGCGCCTCACGCGTCGGTGGCCTGATCCAGGAAGGCTCCGTGATGACGTGGTGGCGGTCGCCCACGGGGTTCCCCGTCGCGGTGACGTGCCGGGTCCTCAAGCTGCGCTGCAATCGCGCGCGTGGTTTCGCGGGAGCGGCCCGCTGACATCTACAGCGATTTCACAGGGAACTCCCAGGCCGGTGGGCCGATGAAGGGGCAGGCTGGGCCTCGTGAATGAACAGGTGCAGGAGGCCCACCTGCTGGTCGTGGACGACGAGCCGAGCATCCGTGAGCTGCTGAGCGCGGCGCTCCGGTACGCCGGATTCGCGGTCACTACCGCAACCGACGGCGACGAGGCGCTGCAGGCCGCCCGACTCGCGACTCCCGATCTGGTGCTGCTCGACGTCATGATGCCGGGCCGGGACGGCTACGCGGTCGCGCGAGCACTTCGCTCGGACGGCTGGCACGTGCCGATCATCTTCCTTACCGCCAGGGACGCGACCGAGGACAAGGTCGCCGGCCTCGGTCTCGGCGACGACTACGTGACGAAGCCGTTCAGCCTGGAGGAGGTCGTGGCCCGGATCCGGGCGGTGCTGCGCCGGTCCGACGGCGCGGACTCCCGCCCCGGAGCTCGGCTGATCTTCGCGGACATCGAGCTGGACGACGACCTGCACGAGGTCCGCAAGGACGGCCGCGCCGTCGAGCTGTCCCCGACGGAGTTCAACCTGTTGCGGTTCCTGATGCAGAACCCGGGCCGGGTGCTGTCCAAGCGGCAGATCCTCGAGCACGTCTGGCACTACGACTTCGGCGGGAACGGGAACGTGGTCGAGTCCTACGTCTCCTACCTGCGCCGCAAGGTGGACACCACCGAGCCCAAGCTGCTGCACACCGTCCGGGGCGTCGGCTACGTCCT
Organism: uncultured Actinotalea sp.; assembly: GCA_964349585.1. Lineage (GTDB taxonomy): Bacteria > Actinomycetota > Actinomycetes > Actinomycetales > Cellulomonadaceae > Actinotalea. The sequence goes on along the minus strand of CAYGGX010000016.1, from coordinate 13,083 downwards.
GCGGCGACCACGGACCCCCCGATGACCGCGCCACCGCTGCCGCCGCCTCCGCCGTCGATGCCACCAACGCCACCCGCCGAACCGCCACCCACATCAACGAAACCTCCGTGGACGTCACGGTTCTCGCTGCGGGTGCGAGTGCTCGTCCTCGTCCTGCTCACCGTCGCGGCGGCAATGGTCGTCGCCGGGCTGGCGAGCACCGCCGCGCTCCGCGGCTACCTGCTGGACCGGGTCGACTCTCAGCTCGCGCAGAGCATCCGTGCCCTGTCGGATCGGCCCCCGGAGGCCGGCCCGGGCGGCGGGCCGGTCCCGGCTCCACCGTTCGTGTACTACATCGCGCGCTACGCGGCCGACGGCGAGCGGATGTGGGCCTACGCGTCCGAAGACGAGCCCGACCTGGCCACCCTGAGCTCGACGACGTTGGCGGGGCTCTCCGGCGAGTCGCTCACGGTCCCGTCGGTGGACGGTTCGGAGAGCTGGCGGGTGCACGTGGAACCTCTGCGGGCCGGCGGGAGCGTCGTCGTCGGGGTGCCCCTGGACGACGTCGAGAGCACCGTCGCGCGCCTGTTGCGGATCAATGCCCTGATCGCCGTCGCCCTGCTCCTGGTGGCGGCCGGCGCCTCGTGGTTGGCGGCGCGCAGCAGCCTGCGACCGCTCGTGGCGGTCGAGGAGACCGCGCACGCCATCGCCGCCGGCGACCTCAGCCGTCGGGTCCCGGCGGGCCACCCCCGAACCGAGGTCGGCAGCCTCGCGACCTCGTTCAACACGATGGTCGACAGGTTCGAGTCCGCCTACGAGGCCCAGCGCCGCTCGGAGGTCGAGGCCCGCGCGTCGGAGGACCGGATGCGCCGCTTCGTCGGGGACGCAAGCCACGAGCTGCGCACCCCGTTGACGGCCGTGCGGGGCTTCGCCGAGCTGATCCGGTCCGGGGCGGTCGAGGACTCCGAGCTGCGGCCGGTGGTCCGCAGGATCGAGGACGAGGCCACGCGGATGGGCCTGCTCGTCGAGGACCTGCTGCTGCTCGCCCGCCTCGATCAGCAGCGACCGCTGTACGCCGAGCCGGTCGACCTGGCCAGGCTGGCCACCGACGTGGCGACGGACGCGGGGTTGCTGGCGCCCGAGCGGCAGGTCACCCTCGTCGCACCGGGACTCGAGACGCCCGTCGTCGTGATCGGTGACGAGGCCCGGCTGCGCCAGGTCGTGACGAACCTGGTCACAAACGCCCTGGTGCACAACCCACCCGGGACCCGGGTCGAGATCCGGCTCACGACGCAGGACGACGAGGCGGTTCTAGCCGTGCACGACGACGGCCAGATGGCACCGGACGTCGCGGCGCGGGCCTTCGAGCGCTTCTACCGGGGGGACGCCAGCCGGACCCGGAGCTCGGGCGGCACGGGCCTGGGCCTGGCGATCGTCGCCGCGCTCGTCGCCGCCCACCGCGGCTCGGTCCACCTCGACGCCGACGACGCTGGAAGCACCTTCACCGTCCGGCTGCCGCTCGCGCCCTGACCCTCACAGGGAGCGCCCAGGGGAATCGCAGTGCCCGTCCAGCCTGCCGCGTGAGTCTGCCTTGCATGGAGACGACCACGACACATCCCTTGGCCACGGCCGCACCGGCAATCGCGCCGCCGCCCCCTCCGCCGCCGGCGGCCTACGCCGCTCGCAGGACCACCGCCGCACGTATCTGGCCGCGCCGGATGGCAAGGACCGGCGCTGGACTTCTGCTCTGCCTCGGCTCCGGAACGGCCGGTGCGGCGCTGGCCCTGTCCTTGTCCGACGCGGCCGACGCCGTCGTCGTGTCCGACCCAGCCCCGGATGGCACCACGGAACTGACCCTCCTCGCCACGGTCGCCGCCGCCGTCCAGCCATCCGTGGTGTCGATCGAGGTCACCACCCGGGAGGGGCAAGGCGAGGGATCGGGCGTCGTCCTGCGGGAGGACGGGATGATCCTGACCAACAACCACGTCGCGGGCACGGAAGGGGCCGAGATCGTGGTCACGTTCGCGGACGGTGAGCAGGCGCCCGCGACGCTCGTCGGCGCGGACCCGGCGACCGACCTCGCGGTGATCCAGGTCTCCGGGGTCGACGACCTGGTGCCCGCCACGTTCGCCACCGGCACCGACTCCCTCGCCGTCGGGGACACGGTCCTCGCCATCGGCAGCCCGCTCGGGCTGGAGGGTTCGGTGACCGCGGGGATCGTCTCGGCACTGCACCGCAGCGTCGACCTGAGCAGCACCGGTCGGCAGACCGCCTCGGTGCTGGCTGACGCCATCCAGACCGACGCGGCAATCAACCCCGGCAACAGCGGCGGACCGCTCGTCGACACCGCTGGGCGCGTGGTCGGGATCAACACGGCCATCGCCAGCCTCTCCGGCAGCGGAAGCATCGGGCTCGGCTTCGCGATCCGGGTCGAGGACGCAACTGCCGTCGCCGAGGCACTGATGGCTGGCGAGCAGCCCGCGCACGCCGTGCTGGGCGTGACCGCGGCCGACACACCCCAGGGGGCCCTCCTGCACACGGTCGAGCCCGGCAGCGCTGCGGACACCGCGGGCCTGCGCACCGGCGACGTGATCACAGCATTCGGGGACCGGGAAGTCGGCGGAGGTGTGAGCCTGGCGAGCGCCGTTCGGGCGCACGACCCCGGCGACCGCGTGTCGGTCACCTACACCCGAGACGGAACCGAACGCACGGCCGAAGTCGTCCTCGGATCCTCCTCGACCTGACCCGCCCGCCCCCTGATGTGACGTCGTCGGCGGGTGCTCGATGAACGTCACGGTGACCAGGACCGCTCTGCGGATGCGCTCCGCGCGCGCGGTGGGCACGCAGGAGGCCACCGGCTTCGGGAGAGGTGAACCGATACGCGCGATGGTCTACCGCGGGCCGCACGAGGTCCGAGTCGAGGAGAAGGACGTCCAAGCGGATCGGGCACCCCAACGACGCGGTGGCCACGACAGGGAGCCCCCGTCCTGCGGGGGGTCGCGATGGCTTGGGTGACGGTGCGGCAGGCCGATCGCGGCAAGAGTGAGCGCGCGGGGCTGTGGCGCCGAACGGCGCGGGCGGCAGTCTCAGGAGCTCAAGACCGGCGCCGTCCCACACGATCTCGGCGGCGACATCGATCGGCCCGCGATTATCCTGACGATTCCCAGACGCCCCGAGACCTCCTGAGCCCGACTGCCCCCCGTACCGTCTTCGAGGCGCTCCGCCCCCTGGACAGTGCCGGGAATCGGGACTCGAATGCGTGTGGGCTGGCCGCTCAAGCGGCACAACGGAGCGCCTGGTAGCACCTCGGGCGTGTCCAACCTCCGACGGCGCCCGTTTCAGATGGTGGCGCTCGGCTTTGCCGGCGCGATCGCAGTTGGCGCGGCTTTGTTGATGCTTCCAATCGCAAGCGCCGGTGATCCCGCGACGCCGTTGACGGCGCTCTTCACCGCGACATCCGCGGTCTGCGTCACAGGACTCGTGGTCGTCGACACCCCGACGGCGTGGTCGCCGTTCGGGCAGGGCGTGATCCTGCTGCTCATCCAGATCGGCGGGTTCGGCATCATGACGATGGCGTCTCTGCTCGGTCTCATGATCTCCCGGCGACTCGGCCTGCAGACGCGGCTCGCGGCGGCCGCGTCGACCCGTACCGTGGGTCTGGGCGATGTGCGCAGCGTGCTGCTCGGCGTGGCCCGGGTCACCCTGATCGTCGAGGTCGTAACCGCCGCCATACTCACGGCGCGGTGGACGTTGGGCTACGGGGAGCCGATCGGGCGCGCGCTGTGGCTGGGCTTGTTCCACGCCGTCTCCGCCTTCAACAACGCGGGCTTCTCGCTCTTCTCCGACAGCCTTGTCGGCTTCGCGACCGACCCCTGGATCTGCCTGCCCATCACCTTCGCCGTGATCCTCGGTGGCCTTGGCTTCCCGGTCATTCTCGAGGTGTGGCGGCAACACCGGCGCCCGAGCCGGTGGAGCCTCCATTCCAAGATCACACTCATGATGACTGCGGCGCTGATCCCTCTGGCGACGGTGTTCTTCCTCGCCGCCGAGTGGGGCAACACCCTGAGCAGCTTCGACGTGCCGGGACGCGTCCTCGCTGCGTTCACGCAAGCCGTCATGCCGAGGACCGCCGGCTTCAACTCGGTGGACACCGGCTCATTGAACGAAGGAACCCTCCTCGGCACCGACGTGCTGATGTTCATCGGCGGCGGCTCGGCGTCCACCGCGGGCGGCATCAAGCTCACCACCTTCGCAGTGCTGCTGTTCGTCATCTGGTCGGAGGTGCGCGGAGACCCCGACGTCACTCTCTTCGACCGGCGGATCTCCACCGGAGCTCAGCGCCAGGCGGTCTCGGTGGCTCTGGTCGGCGTGGGCGTCGTGTTGATCCCGACGATCGTCATCACGCTGACTTCCCCCTTCGGCGTCAACGAGGTCCTGTTCGAGGTGATCTCCGCCTCAGGCACCGTGGGCCTCTCGACCGGGCTCACGGCAGATCTCGCTCCAGGCCACCAGCTCGTCCTGGTCGCGCTGATGTTCCTCGGCCGAGTGGGCCCGATTACGTTCGCGACCGCGCTAGCGGTCCGAGGGAGGCAACGCCTCTACCGTCATCCCGAGAGCGCGCCGATCATCGGCTGACGGCTATGGCTGGAGGCGATATCCCATCCCGGCCTCGGTGATCAGATGGCGCGGGTGGGCCGGGTCCGGCTCAAGTTTGCGGCGGAGTTGCGCGAGGTAGACGCGCAGGTAGTGGGTCTCCCGATCGAGGTACGGTCCGCGGAGCTCTTGGAGGAGCTCGCGACGCCCGACGACCTTGCCGACGTTGCGGGCGAGGATCTCGAGCATGTGCCACTCGGTGGGCGTCAGGCGCACGTCGTCGCCTGCAGCCGTACGTACGCGGCGGGCGGCGAGGTCGACCGTGAAGGCCGCGGTGCGCACGATCGGGGGTGTGTCACCCGACCCGCGACGGCGTGCCGCTGCCCGGATCCGCGCGAGGAACTCGTCCATCCCGAACGGCTTGGTGACGTAATCGTCCGCCCCCGCGTCCAGGGCCTCCACCTTGTCGTCACTGGTCTGGCGCGCGGAGAGGACGACGACGGGAACGGCCGACCAGGCTCGCAGCGCGCGGAGCACCTCGATCCCGTCGAGATCCGGCAGCCCGAGGTCAAGGACGACGAGGTCCGGGTGCCAGTTCGCCATCGCGTCGAGGCCCCCGGCCCCGGTGTGTGTGACCGTCGCCTCGTAACGGTTGGCCCGCAGGGTGACCGCGAGGGCTCGCGCCAGCGCGGGATCATCCTCGACCACCAGCACTCGAGTCGTCATTGCGGGTCTCCGTTCAGGGGCAGGCTGACCACCATCGTCAGGCCTCCGCCGGGTGTGTCCTCCGCCTCGATCGTGCCGCCGTTCGCCTCGACGAAGCCACGCGCGACTGCCAGGCCGAGCCCGACCCCCTTGCCCCTGGGGACGTCGCCGAGCCGCTGGAAGGCGGTGAACATCAGCTCTTTGCCGGCGTCGGGCACGCCTGCGCCGTGATCCACCACCCGGATCACCAGGTTGTCCCCTACGCGCTGCGCGCTCACGTGCACGGTCGCGCCCGGCGGGCTGTGGCGGACGGCGTTCTCGATGACGTTGGCCATCGCCCGCTCGAGCAGACCGGCATCGGCCAGCACGAGCGGGAGGGACTCGGGGACGTCGATGTCGACCGCCCCGGTCGGGACGGAGTCGACCGCCCGGGGGACGACCTCGTCCAGGGCGAGTCGCTCGAGGCGCGGCGAGACGGCGCCGGAGTCGAGGCGGCTCATGTCGAGCAGGTTGTCGATGAGCAGCTGCAGGCGATCGGCGTTGTGGTCGACGTCGACGAGCAGCTCCTCGCGATCGGCCTCCGGGATCCCGCGAGTCGTCCGCAGCGCGCTGATGCCGGCCTTGATCGCCGCGAGCGGCGTGCGAAGGTCGTGGGAGACGGCGGCGAGCAGGGCGGTCCGCATGGCGCCGCGTTCGCGCTCGGTCCTGCTTGCTCGCGCCTCGGCGCGCAGATGGTCGCGCTCGAGCACGGCCTCCGCCTGGTAGCCGACGGCGGCCGCGAGCCGCAGGTCGTTCGCATGCATCGGTCGGCCCCACACGCGGAGCCGGAGGTCACCGGAAATCGGCACCAGGTGATCGTCGCTGTCGGGCGGGGGTGCGCCGCAGATGTCGACGTCTCGCCACCCCGACGCGGTGTCGTCCCGGCGCTGCAGGGCCACCGCCGCCAGCTGGAGGGTCTCGCGAAGCTGGGCGAGCATCGACGGCACGGCATCCCCGCCCCGCAGGACACTTCCGGCGATCGTCGTCAGAGCGTCGGCCTCCGTGCGGGCCCGTGCGGCCTCCGTTGTCCGGCGAGCTGCGATGTCGACCACTGCGGACACCGCGACTGCCACCGCAAGCAGCACGACGATGGCAAGGGCGTTCTGCGGCTCGGCGATGGTCCACGTGTGGCGCGGAGGTGTGAAGAAGTAGTTGCTGAGTAAGCCGCTGGCGACGGCCGCGAACAGCGCGGGCAGCAGTCCGCCGATGATCGCCACACCCACCGTCAGGGCAAGGAACAGCATGAGGACGGTCGGCAGCGCGTCGAAGCCGCTCGCGGCGCGCAGGCCGAGTGCCAGCAAGGGAGGGCCGAGCACGGCGATCCCCCACCCTCCGGCGAGCCGTCGGCGGCTCAGCGCACCATGGCGTGAGCGGCGGGGCGCGCCGCGACCGGCGTGCTCGTGGGTGACGACCAGGACGTCCATCTCCCCGGAACCGCGAATCACCTCCGGTGCGATGCCGGGCGACAGCGCTGCGGCGAAGCGGGGCCGTCGCGTGGCGCCGAGCAGGATCTGGCTCGCGTTGACCCCACGCGCGAAGTCGAGGACGGCGTGCGCGATGTCGTCCGCCATCACGGTGTGCCAGCTGCCCCCCATCGACTCGACGAGGGTGCGTAGGCGCACGAGGGAGCCCGGTGCGACGTCGGCGAGCCCGTCCCCCCGCAGGACGTGAAGGGCCAAGAGCTCACCACCGCTCGCCCGCTGTGCGATCCGGGCGGCACGGCGGACCAGCGTCTCACTCTCAGGTCCGCCGGTAACCGCCACGACGATCCGCTCTCGGGTAGGCCACGTCGCGTCGATGCCGTGCTCGCGCCGGTAGGTCTCGAGCGCGTCCTCCACCCGGTCGGCCGTCCACAGCAGCGCGAGTTCACGCAGGGCAGTGAGGTTGCCCAAGCGGAAGTAGTTCGCGAGCGCCGCGTCGACCTTCTCGGCCTTGTAGACGTTCCCGTGTGCGAGCCTCCGACGCAGTGCCTCCGGGCTCATGTCGACGAGCTCGATCTGGTCGGCGCGCCGGACCACCTCGTCCGGGAGGGTCTCCTGCTGCTGGATCCCGGTGATCGCTGTCACGACATCGTTCAGGGTCTCCAGGTGCTGAATGTTCACCGTCGTGACCACGTCGATGCCCGCGGCGAGCAGCTCGTCGACGTCCTGCCAGCGCTTGGCGTTCCGGCTCCCGGGGACGTTGGTGTGCGCGAGCTCGTCGACGAGCGCGACCGCTGGACGGCGGGCGAGCACGGCGTCCACGTCCATCTCGGTGAAGGTGGCTCCGCGGTACCGGATCGTCGCGCGGGGGATCACCTCGAGCCCTTCGACCAGGGCGGCGGTGTGCGGCCGGTCGTGGGCTTCGACCAGGCCCACGACGACGTCGACCCCGCGGTCCAGGCGCCTGCGACCCTCGTCGAGCATCGCGTAGGTCTTGCCCACGCCGGGCGCGGCGCCGAGGTACACCCGCAGGCGCCCGCGGCGGGCGCGCTCCGGTGGCGCCTCGTCGATGCGGATCTCGTCGGTCATGACAGGCTCAGTCAAGCATCGCCAGTGCCGCGTTGAGTTCCAATACGTTCACTCGCGGCTCGCCGAGCACGCCGAGCTCGCGGTCCGTCGTCGCCTCCGCCACGAGAACACTCACCGTGTCCTCCTCGATCCCTCGTACCCGGGCGACACGGGGGACCTGCAGCGCGGCGTACTCGGGTGATATGTGGGGATCGAGGCCGGAACCGGACGCGGTCAGGGCGTCGGGCGGGACGAGGCCGGGGTGGACGCCCTCGCCCTCGGCGACCTCCGCGCGCCGCTGCTCGACCGCGGCGAGCAGGTCTGTGTTCTCCGGGCCCAGGTTGGAGGCGCCGGAGGCGAGCGGGTCGTACCCGTCCCCCGCGGCGGACGGGCGGGGGAGGAACCACTCGTCGCCGTCGAACGGCTGACCGATCAGCCGTGACCCGACGACGCGGCCGTCCACCACGACCATCGACCCGTCGGCACGGTCGGGCATCAGGCGGCCGACGGCGTAGACCGCGGCCGGGTAGACCAGGCCCGTCAGGACGGTAAGGACGAGCAGGACGCGCAGGCCGGCGAGGGACTGGCGCAGGAATGCAGTCATGGGTGTTCTCCGATCCGACTCACAGGCCGGGGACGAGGGAGACGACGAGGTCGATGAGCTTTATGCCGACGAACGGGGCGATCAGGCCGCCGACGCCGTAGACGAGCAGGTTGCGGCGCAGCATGGCCCCCGCTCCGGCCGGCCGGTACCGCACCCCCCGCAGGGCCAGGGGCACGAGCGCGACGATGACGAGCGCGTTGAAGATCACGGCCGAGAGCACGGCCGACTGCGGCGACGACAGGCCCATCACGTTGAGCCGGTCGAGCTGCGGGTACAGGCCGGAGAACATCGCCGGGATGATGGCGAAGTACTTGGCGACATCGTTCGCGATCGAGAACGTCGTCAGGGCACCACGGGTGATGAGCAGCTGTTTGCCGATCGCGACGATCTCGATCAGCTTCGTCGGGTTGGAGTCCAGGTCGACCATGTTTCCGGCCTCCTTGGCGGCGGACGTGCCGGTGTTCATGGCCACACCGACGTCGGCCTGAGCCAGTGCCGGGGCGTCGTTCGTGCCGTCTCCGGTCATCGCCACCAGCCGCCCCTCGGCCTGCTCGTTGCGGATCAGGGCGAGCTTGTCCTCGGGTGTTGCCTCGGCCAGGAAGTCGTCCACGCCAGCCTCGTCGGCGATCGCCCTGGCGGTCAGGGCGTTGTCACCGGTGATCATGACGGTGCGGATACCCATCCGGCGTAGTTCGGCGAAGCGCTCCCGCATCCCGGACTTCACGACGTCCTTGAGGTGGATGACGCCCAGCGCGCGGGCCGGCTCGCCGGGGCGCCGCTCGGCCACCACGAGTGGTGTCCCGCCCGAGGCGCTGATGGAGTCGACCATCATGCCGACATCGGCGGTCGGGTGGCCGCCGTTCTCACGGACCCACTGCATGACGGCGCTCGCCGCCCCCTTCCGGATCTCCCAGGTGCCGTCCCGCTGGACCATGTCCACCCCGCTCATGCGGGTCTGCGCGGTGAAGGGCACGAACGTCGCGTGGGGCAGCTGAGCGTGGAAGCGGTTACGCATCTCGTAGCGCTCCTTGGCGAGCACCACGATCGACCGACCCTCCGGCGTCTCGTCGGCGAGGCTCGACAGCTGCGCCACCTCGGCCACCTGCTCCTCCGTGACACCGTCGGCGGGCACGACTTCGACCGCCTGACGGTTGCCCAGGGTGATCGTGCCGGTCTTGTCCAGCAGCAGGACGTCGACGTCGCCGGCCGCCTCCACGGCGCGCCCGGACAGCGCCATGACGTTGCGCTGAACCAGCCGGTCCATCCCCGCGATGCCGATCGCGGACAGCAGCGCCCCGATGGTCGTGGGGATCAGGCAGACCAGCAGCGCGACGAGCACGACAAGCGGCTGAGCCTGCCCCGAGTACACGGCGAACGGCTGCAGGGTGACAACGGCCAGCAGGAACACCAGGGTCAGCGCCGCCAGGAGGAGGTTCAGCGCAATCTCGTTCGGCGTCTTCTGCCGCGCGGAGCCCTCGACCAGACCGATCATCCGGTCCAGGAACGTCTCCCCGGCCTTTGCGGTGATCCGCACGACGATCCGGTCTGAGAGCACCTTCGTACCGCCGGTCACTGCGCTCCGGTCGCCACCCGACTCCCGGATGACGGGAGCGGACTCGCCGGTGACGGCGGACTCGTCGACGCTGGCGATGCCCTCGACCACGTCCCCGTCGCCCGGGATGACCTCGTCGGCCTCGACGACCACGAGGTCGCCGACCGCCAAGGATGTGCCGGGCACGCTCTCCTCTCCGCCGGTACCCAGGCGACGCGCCATCGTCTGGGTGCGTGCACGGCGCAGGGATGCGGCCTGCGCACGACCGCGCCCCTCGGCGACGGCCTCGGCCATGTTGGCGAACAAGACCGTGGCCCACAGCCACAGGGCGAGCGACCAGGCGAAGGCGCTCGGGTCCGCGATGGCGAGAATCGTGGTGACCACGGAACCGACCCAGACGACGAACATCACGGGGTAGCGGACCTGATGGCGCGGGTCGAGCTTGCGCAGGGCGTCGGGCAGCGAGCGCCACAGCTGGCGCGGTCCGAAGGCACCTGCTCGGGTTCGCGACGGCGCGGCCTCGGAGCGGACGGGCAGTGCAACGGTCACAGCAGGGCCTCCGCAACAGGAGCGAGCGCGAGAGCAGGGAAGAAGGTCAGTCCCGCCACGACGAGGACGACGAAGACCAGCAGGCCGGCGAACACCGGGCCGTGCGTGGGTAGGGTCCCGGCGCCGACGGCGACGGGCTGCTGGCGGGCGAGCCTGCCGGCCAGCGCCAGCACCAGGATGATCGGCACGAAGCGGCCGAACAGCATGCCCAGCCCCAGCGCCGTGTTCTGGTACGGGGTCCCGGCTGCGAAGCCCGCGAAGGCGGATCCGTTGTTGTTGGTCGCCGAGGCGTAGGCGTACATGATCTCCGACAGGCCGTGCGCCCCGGGGTCCTGGACGGACGCCTCGACGAGCGCCGGGGTGCCCGCCGTGATCGCGGCGCCGACCAGCAGAAGGGCGGGCATCGTAAGGACGTACAGCGCCACGATCGTGATCTCACGCTGGCCGATCTTCTTCCCCAGGTACTGCGGTGTCCGGCCGACCAGGAGTCCCGCGAGGAACACCGTGAGCACCGCGAGGACCAGCATCCCGTACAGCCCCGCCCCGACCCCACCCGGCGCCACCTCACCCAGCATGATGTTCAGCAGCGCCACGCCGCCGCCTAGGCCTGTGAACGAGTCGTGGAAGCTGTTCACCGACCCCGTCGACGTGCCTGTCGTCGAGGCCGCGAACAGCGCGGAGGCCGCCTCGCCGAAGCGCACCTCCTTGCCCTCCATCGCCGCGCCGGCGGCCTGGGGCACGGTTCCGAATCCGCGCATCTCCGCCCAGGTCGTCACGCTCACGGCCGCCATCCACATCGACGCCATGACAGCGACGATGGCCATCCCTTGACGGCGGTCGCCGACCATCCGCCCGAACGTCCGGGGAAGGCTGAAGGGGAGGAGCAGGAGGAGGAAGATCTCCAGGAGGTTGGTCCACGCGTTCGGGTTCTCGAACGGGTGGGCGCTGTTGGCGTTGAAGAAGCCGCCGCCGTTGGTGCCCAGGTTCTTGATCGCCTCCTGCGAGGCGATGGGGCCGCCGACGATGCTCTGCGCGGCACCGTCGAGGGTCGTGATCTCCTGGGGGCCGGCGAAGTTCTGCACGGCACCGCCGAGGAGGAGCAGCACCGCGGCGAGAAACGCGATCGGCAGCAGGATCCGCACCGTGCCGCGCACCAGGTCCACCCAGAAGCTGCCGAGGCGGTCGGTGCCGTGACGCGCAAATCCGCGGACCAGTGCTATGGCGACCGAGATCCCGACCGCCGCGGACACAAAGTTCTGCACCGCCAGCCCGGTCATCTGCACGAGGTGACCCATCGTCGATTCCCCGGCGTACCACTGCCAGTTCGTGTTCGTCACGAAAGAGACGGCGGTGTTCCAGGCCCCGTCCGGCCCGACGGCCGGCAACCCCAGCGCGAGGGGAAGGTGCTCCTGCAGGCGCATCAGCACGAACAGCAGGAGGATGCTGACGAAGGAGAAGCCCAACACCGAACGTGCGTAGACCGGCCATCGCTGGTCGGCGTCGGCCCCCACGCCACCGATGCGGTAGATCAGACGCTCCACTCGCAGGTGCCGCGTGTCGGTGTAGACCCTCGCCATGTAGTCGCCCAGCGGGACGTGCACCACGGCGAGTGCGGCGACGAGGACCGCGACCTGCAGCACGGCTGCGAACCCGACCGCCATCAGAACTCCTCCGGCCTCAGCAGGGCCCGCAGCAGGTAGCACGCAAGGGCTACCGCGATGACGAGCGCGACGACGGACTCCCCGGTCACTGCTTCGACACCCCCGCGACAAGGAGGCCCAGCACGACGAAGCACGCACAGGTCAGGGCCACGAAGGCGAGATCGGCCACGGCTTACTCCCTAGGTCGACGCCGCCCGTCGGGTGACGTCGGTGACCACCGTGGCCACCGTCGGCCATTCACCACCCGCGGCGGGCCTCGCGCATCCATCCAGACGCCTTCCTGACGCCCTCCGACCGCCGTCCTGACGGCGCCCGGACGTTGCAGGCCCTTCGCCGCCGAGAGCCTGGGTGAGATCGCCGAGCTATCGGGCGGACGCGAGCGGGCGGCGCGACCGTCAGGAACTCGTCCGAGAGAGCCGCGCAGGCGTCCGCGAACCGTCCGGACGTCCCCTGGCAGCGCCCCGCTCCGGCCAGCCTGGTGACATGACCAACACCCTTGAGAGACCGAGGGAGTCCGGCGAGACGGCCGAGCGAACGCGCTCGTCGGTCGATGCCCTGGAGAGCGCCGTGTACGTCCTCGGCCTTGCCGCCGCCGTTGCACTCAGTTGCGCGTTTGCGGCCTACTGGCAAGCCGGTGCCTGGGCTGTGACCATCGCGGCTGCCGTTGGGCTGGTGACCGTCGGTAGACACCTCACCGCCCCGCACGCGGTCTTCGCCGCCGTCCTTGGCTGGTGCCTCGTCACGGGCTTCGTTGCCAACGGGGACGCGGAGTTGACATTCCGTTCCTCGGACCTGTGGCGGCTAGCCGTGCTGGCTCTGGCCTCGGCCTCGACACGCATCCCTAACCTCGATCTTTGACGGTGATGGCTGGTTGGTGGGGTCGGGCAGTTCTGCTGCCGTTGGGGTGTGGTT
>CAYGGX010000015.1:0-34956 GCA_964349585.1 uncultured Actinotalea sp. | reverse complement strand
TACGGCGCGGCCTACACGCTGCAGGAGCTGCTGACCATCAAGTCCGACGACGTCCCCGGCCGCGTCAAGGTGTACGAGGCCATCGTCAAGGGCGAGAACATCCCGGACTCGGGCATCCCGGAGTCGTTCAAGGTGCTGCTCAAGGAGATGCAGTCCCTGTGCCTGAACGTCGAGGTGCTGTCGTCGGACGGCGTCACCATCGACATGAAGGAGTCGGACGACGAGGTCTACCGGGCCGCCGAGGAGCTCGGGATCGACCTGTCCCGCCGGCCCAACGCGTCGAGCATCGAGGAGATCTGATCTCGCCGGCGCCGGCGGGCGAGATGCCCGCTGACGCCACCCGCCGGTTCCCCGTACCGGCCACATCACGGTGAATTACAGACGAAGGAAGTAGGACACCTTGCTCGACGTCAACGTCTTCGACGAGCTACGGATCGGCCTGGCCACGGCTGACGACATCCGGGCCTGGTCCCACGGCGAGGTCAAGAAGCCCGAGACCATCAACTACCGCACGCTCAAGCCCGAGAAGGACGGCCTGTTCTGCGAGCGCATCTTCGGCCCCACCCGGGACTGGGAGTGCTACTGCGGCAAGTACAAGCGAGTGCGGTTCAAGGGCATCATCTGCGAGCGCTGCGGCGTCGAGGTGACGCGGTCCAAGGTCCGCCGGGAGCGCATGGGGCACATCGAGCTCGCCGCGCCCGTCACGCACATCTGGTTCTTCAAGGGCGTCCCGTCGCGCCTGGGCTACCTGCTCGACCTTGCGCCGAAGGACCTGGAGAAGGTCATCTACTTCGCCGCCTACATGATCACCGACGTCGACGAGGACGGGCGCACCGAGGACCTGCCGAACCTGCAGAACGAGATCGACCTCGAGAAGAAGGAGATCTCGAACCGGCGGGACGTGGAGATCGACAAGCGCGCCCGCAAGCTCGAGGAGGACATCGCCCAGCTCGAGGCCGAGGGCGCCAAGGCCGACGCGCGCCGCAAGGTGCGCGACTCCGCCGAGCGCGAGATGGCGCAGATCCGCAAGCGCGCCGACGCCGAGATCGACCGGCTCGAGCAGGTCTGGGACCGCTTCAAGAACCTCAAGATCGCCGACCTGGAGGGCGACGAGTCGCTCTACCGGCAGATGATCGACAGGTACGGCCCGTACTTCAAGGGCGCGATGGGCGCCGCCGCGATCCAGCGGCGCCTGGAGTCGTTCGACCTCGAGGCCGAGGCTGCCGCGCTGCGCGACGTCATCAAGAACGGCAAGGGCCAGCGCAAGACCCGTGCCCTCAAGCGGCTCAAGGTCGTCAACGCGTTCCTGACCACCACCAACTCGCCCGAGGCGATGGTGCTGGACGCCGTCCCGGTCATCCCGCCCGACCTGCGCCCGATGGTGCAGCTGGACGGCGGCCGGTTCGCGACGAGCGACCTGAACGACCTGTACCGCCGGGTGATCAACCGGAACAACCGGCTCAAGCGGCTGCTCGACCTGGGCGCCCCGGAGATCATCGTCAACAACGAGAAGCGGATGCTTCAGGAGGCCGTCGACGCGCTGTTCGACAACGGCCGCCGCGGCCGTCCGGTGACCGGGCCGGGCAACCGCCCCCTGAAGTCGATCTCGGACATGCTGAAGGGCAAGCAGGGTCGGTTCCGCCAGAACCTGCTCGGCAAGCGGGTGGACTACTCGGGCCGTTCGGTGATCGTCGTCGGGCCGGAGCTGAAGCTGCACCAGTGCGGCCTGCCCAAGCAGATGGCGCTGGAGCTGTTCAAGCCGTTCGTGATGAAGCGGCTGGTCGACCTGAACCACGCGCAGAACATCAAGAGCGCGAAGCGGATGGTCGAGCGCGCACGCCCCCAGGTGTGGGACGTCCTCGAGGAGGTCATCACCGAGCACCCGGTGCTGCTCAACCGGGCGCCCACCCTGCACCGGCTGGGCATCCAGGCGTTCGAGCCGAAGCTGGTCGAGGGCAAGGCGATCCACCTGCACCCGCTGGTGTGCGCCGCGTTCAACGCCGACTTCGACGGCGACCAGATGGCCGTGCACCTGCCGCTGTCCGCAGAGGCCCAGGCCGAGGCGCGGATCCTGATGCTGTCGAGCAACAACATCCTCAAGCCGTCCGACGGCCGGCCGGTCACCATGCCCTCGCAGGACATGATCATCGGCCTGTTCCACCTCACGGCGGACGGCCCCGACACCGTCGGCACCGGCCGGAGCTTCACCTCGGTCTCCGAGGCGATCATGGCCCTGGACGCGAAGGAGCTCGATCTGAACGCCGAGGTCGGGATCCGGTTCACCGACCTGGTGCTGCCCGAGGGCTTCGAGCCCCCGGAGGGCTGGTCCGAGGGTGAGCCCCTGACCCTGAAGACGACGCTCGGTCGCGCGCTGTTCAACGAGCTGCTGCCGATCGACTACCCGTACGTCAACGAGGTGGTCGACAAGAAGCTGCTCTCGGCGATCGTCAACGACCTGGCCGAGCGCTACCCCAAGGTGGAGGTCGCCGCCAGCCTCGACGCACTGAAGGAGGCCGGCTTCCACTGGGCCACCTTCTCGGGACTGAGCATCTCGATCGGTGACGTCGCCACGCCGGAGGGCAAGGCGCGCATCCTCGAGGACTACGAGGGCCGCGCGGCGAAGATCCAGGGCCAGTACGAGAAGGGCCTGATCACCGACGACGAGCGGCGCCAGGAGCTGATCGAGGTCTGGACCCAGGCGACCGACGAGGTCGCCAAGGCCATGCAGGAGAACTTCGCGACGTCCAACCCGCTGTTCCGGATGGTCGGCTCGGGCGCCCGAGGCAACTGGATGCAGGTGCGCCAGATCGCCGGCATGCGCGGCCTGGTGGCCAACCCGAAGGGCGAGATCATCCCGCGCCCGATCAAGTCGAACTACCGCGAGGGCCTGTCGGTCCTGGAGTACTTCATCGCCACCCACGGTGCGCGCAAGGGCCTGGCGGACACTGCGCTGCGGACCGCCGACTCGGGGTACCTCACGCGGCGCCTGGTCGACGTGTCCCAGGACGTCATCGTCCGCGAGGAGGACTGCGGCACCGACCGCGGCCTCGTCCTGCCGGTGGCGGTCGAGGGGCCGGACGGCGCGCTGCGCGCGCACGATCGGGTCTCCACGAGCGTCTACGCCCGGACCCTGGCGACCGACGTCGTGGCGAACGGCAAGGTCGTGGCCACCGCGGGCGTCGACGTCGGCGACCTGGTCCTCGAGGCGGTCCTGGCCGCCGGGGTCACCGAGGTGCGGGTCCGCTCGGTCCTGACCTGCGAGTCGCGGGTCGGCACGTGCGCCATGTGCTACGGGCGTTCGCTGGCGACCGGCAAGCTGGTCGACATCGGCGAGGCCGTGGGCATCATCGCCGCGCAGTCGATCGGCGAGCCGGGCACGCAGCTGACCATGCGTACCTTCCACACCGGCGGTGTGGCCTCGGCGGACGACATCACCCAGGGCCTGCCCCGGGTGCAGGAGCTGTTCGAGGCCCGCACCCCCAAGGGTGAGGCGCCGATCGCCGAGTACTCGGGCCGGATCACGATCGACGACTCGGAGCGGATCCGGCGGATCGTGCTGGCCCCCGACGACGGCGCGGAGGAGATCGCCTACCCGATCTCCAAGCGCTCCCGCCTGCTCGTCACCGACGGGCAGCACGTCGAGGTCGGCACCCAGTTGGTGGTCGGCAAGGTCGACCCCAAGAAGGTGCTCCGCATCCTCGGCCCCCGCGCCGCGCAGAAGCACCTGGTGGACGAGGTCCAGGAGGCCTACTCCTCGCAGGGCGTCGACATCCACGACAAGCACATCGAGGTGATCGTGCGGCAGATGCTGCGGCGCGTCACGGTGCTGGACTCGGGGGACTCGAACCTGCTGCCCGGGGAGCTCGCCGAGCGCGGCCGGTTCGAGGACGCGAACCGCCGGGCGGTCGCCGAGGGCGGCCAGCCGGCTTCGGGCCGACCCGAGCTGATGGGGATCACCAAGGCCTCGCTGGCCACCGACTCGTGGCTCTCGGCGGCCTCCTTCCAGGAGACCACCCGGGTGCTCACGGAGGCGGCGATGAGCGGGCGCAGCGACCCGCTCCTCGGCCTGAAGGAGAACGTGATCATCGGCAAGCTGATCCCGGCCGGCACCGGGCTGCCGCGCTACGGCAACGTCGAGGTGGAGCCCACCGACGAGGCGAAGGCCGAGCTCTACCCCAGCTTCGGGTACGACGAGATCGACTTCCCGCCGCTGGGGATGGGCTCGGGCGAGGCGATCCCGCTGGACGAGATCGACTTCGGCGACCTGCGCTGAACGCACGACGACGGCGCCCGGGCGACCGGCGCCGTCGTCGTGCGTTCCGGGCCGGCACCTTCTTTGACGCTCCCGCGGCGGAGCAGGTACCGTTGGTCTCCGTGCCCGCGCCGTCGGGCCCTTGCGCGTGCACTGCGACGCGACGTCGTTCCTCCGGGGGCGAAGGTCGGAGCGGTGACGGGTGGTAGGTCCATCCCGCGCGGTCCACCGTCCAGATCATCTGGCGGTCGGTGCCGCGTTCAGATGGCCGACACGCCCGGATGCGGGGGCCGATGCGGGACGAAAGATCCCAGGTCGCACTCGGACCTAATGACCGGACAACCCCCGGTCGACCAGATGCTCGAAGACAGTAAGGCGGACGTAGTGCCCACGATTCAGCAGCTCGTGCGCAAGGGCCGGGCGACCAAGAAGGTGTCGTCCAAGACGTCGGCCCTCAAGGGGAGCCCGCAGCGTCGCGGCGTGTGCACCCGCGTCTACACCACGACCCCCAAGAAGCCGAACTCCGCCCTGCGCAAGGTGGCGCGCGTGAAGCTCTCGACGCAGATCGAGGTCACCGCGTACATCCCCGGCGTGGGCCACAACCTGCAGGAGCACTCGATCGTGCTCGTGCGCGGCGGTCGGGTGAAGGACCTCCCCGGTGTCCGCTACAAGATCGTGCGCGGCGCACTGGACACCCAGGGGGTCAAGGGTCGCCAGCAGGCGAGGAGCCGCTACGGCGCCAAGAAGGAGAAGAGCTGATGCCTCGCAAGGGCCCGGCCCCGAAGCGGCCGCTGACCGCCGACCCCGTCTACGGGTCGCCGCTGGTCACCCAGCTGATCAACAAGGTCCTGCTCGACGGCAAGAAGTCGGTCGCCGAGGCGATCGTCTACGGCGCCCTCGAGGGTGCCCGGGAGAAGTCCGGGACCGACCCCGTCGTGCTCCTCAAGCGCGCGCTCGACAACGTCAAGCCCGCCCTCGAGGTGCGCTCCCGCCGGGTCGGCGGCGCCACCTACCAGGTCCCGGTCGAGGTGCGCCCGGTGCGCTCCACGACCCTCGCTCTGCGGTGGCTGGTCGACTTCTCCCGTGCCCGTCGCGAGAAGACCATGACGGAGCGGCTGATGAACGAGCTGCTCGACGCGAGCAACGGCCTCGGCGCCGCAGTCAAGCGGCGCGAGGACATGCACAAGATGGCCGAGTCGAACCGGGCCTTCGCGCACTACCGCTGGTGACCCCGGCGGGCGGCGCCCGCTCGACCCGAAACCACCCAGAAGGGCTCCACACGTGGCACTGGACGTGCTGACCGACCTCAAGAAGGTCCGCAACATCGGCATCATGGCGCACATCGACGCCGGCAAGACGACGACGACCGAGCGCGTCCTGTACTACACGGGCGTCAACTACAAGATGGGCGAGACGCACGACGGCGCCTCGACGATGGACTGGATGGAGCAGGAGCAGGAGCGCGGCATCACCATCACGTCGGCCGCCACGACCTGCTACTGGCGGGACAACCAGATCAACATCATCGACACCCCCGGCCACGTCGACTTCACGGTCGAGGTGGAGCGGTCGCTGCGCGTGCTCGACGGCGCGGTCGCCGTGTTCGACGGCAAGGAGGGCGTCGAACCCCAGTCCGAGACCGTCTGGCGGCAGGCCGACAAGTACAACGTCCCGCGGATCTGCTTCGTCAACAAGATGGACAAGCTGGGCGCGGACTTCTACTTCACCGTCGACACGATCGTGAACCGGCTCAAGGCCAAGCCGCTGGTGCTCCAGCTGCCCATCGGGGTGGAGAGCGAGTTCACCGGCGTCGTAGACCTCATCGAGCGCAAGGCGCTCGTCTGGCGCGGGGACACCGCCCTCGGCGAGGAGTACCAGACCGAGGAGATCCCGGCCGACCTCGCCGAGAGGGCCGAGGAGTACCGCAACGCCCTGGTCGAGGCCGTCGCGGAGGCCGATGAGGTGCTGCTGGAGAAGTACCTGTCCGGCGAGGAGCTCACGGTCGCGGAGATAAAGCGCGGCATCCGGACGCTGACGATCAGCGGCGAGGCCTACCCGGTGATCTGCGGCTCGGCGTTCAAGAACAAGGGCGTCCAGCCGATGCTCGACGCGGTCATCGACTACCTGCCGTCCCCCGTGGACGTGCCGGCCATCGAGGGGCGCAGCGTCAAGGACGAGAACGTCGTGGTGACCCGTGCGCCGTCGTCGTCGGAGCCGTTCTCGGCGCTCGCCTTCAAGGTCGCGGTGCACCCGTTCTTCGGCAAGCTGACCTACGTCCGGGTCTACTCCGGCAAGGTTCCCTCCGGTGCCCAGGTGTTCAACTCGACCAAGGGCAAGAAGGAGCGCATCGGCAAGCTGTTCCAGATGCACTCCAACAAGGAGAACCCGGTCGGCGAGGCGACGGCAGGCCACATCTACGCGTTCATCGGGCTCAAGGACGTCACCACCGGCGACACCCTGTGCGACCCGACGGACCAGGTGATCCTGGAGTCGATGACGTTCCCGGAGCCCGTGATCGACGTGGCGATCGAGCCGAAGACGAAGGGCGACCAGGAGAAGCTGTCCCTGGCCATCCAGAAGCTCGCCGAGGAGGACCCGACCTTCCGGGTCAAGCTCGACCCGGAGACCGGTCAGACCGTGATCGGCGGGATGGGCGAGCTGCACCTGGACATCCTGGTGGAGCGGATGCGCCGGGAGTTCAAGGTCGACGCCAACGTCGGCAAGCCGCAGGTGGCCTACCGCGAGACGATCCGTCGGAAGGTCGACAAGGTCGACTACACCCACCGCAAGCAGACGGGCGGCTCCGGCCAGTACGCCAAGGTGATCTGCGCGTTCGAGCCCCTGGACCCCGCCGAGGGCGAGCTGTACGAGTTCGTCAACGCGGTGACCGGTGGTCGCGTGCCGCGCGAGTACATCCCGAGCGTCGACGCCGGGATCCAGTCGGCGATGGAGCTCGGCGTGATCGCCGGCTTCCCGCTGGTCGGGATCAAGGCGACGCTGCTCGACGGCCAGTACCACGAGGTCGACTCGTCGGAGATGGCCTTCAAGATCGCCGGCTCGATGGTGCTGAAGGAGGCGGTCCGCAAGGCCGACCCGGTGCTGCTCGAGCCGATCATGTCCGTGGAGGTCCGCACCCCCGAGGACTACATGGGCGATGTGATCGGCGACATCAACAGTCGCCGGGGCATGATTCAGTCCATGGAGGACGCCACCGGGGTCAAAGTCATCCGGGCGCTCGTTCCGCTCTCGGAGATGTTCGGGTACGTGGGCGACCTGAGGTCGAAGACCCAGGGTCGTGCGGTGTACTCGATGCAGTTCGACAGATATTCGGAGATTCCCCGGCCGGTCGCCGAGGAGATCATCAAGAAGACCCGGGGCGAGTAGTCCCACAGGTCGGATAAGTTCACAGCAAACCTGTAGCGACAGCCGCGCCCCGCAGGCGTCATCCGGCACCTGCATCGTTCGGCAACTACCCGAGTCCGAGGAGGACCCAAGTGGCGAAGGCCAAGTTCGAGCGGACCAAGCCGCACGTCAACATCGGGACGATCGGTCACGTCGACCATGGAAAGACGACGCTGACCGCCGCGATCTCGAAGGTGCTGCACGAGCGGTTCCCCGACATCAACCCCTTCACGCCGTTCGACGAGATCGACAAGGCGCCGGAGGAGAAGCAGCGCGGCATCACGATCAACATCGCGCACGTCGAGTACCAGACGGAGAAGCGCCACTACGCGCACGTCGACGCCCCTGGTCACGCCGACTACATCAAGAACATGATCACCGGTGCCGCCCAGATGGACGGCGCGATCCTGGTGGTCGCGGCCACCGACGGCCCGATGGCGCAGACGCGTGAGCACGTGCTTCTGGCCCGCCAGGTCGGCGTCCCCTACCTGATGGTCGCGCTGAACAAGGCAGACATGGTCGAGGACGAGGAGATCCTGGAGCTCGTCGAGCTCGAGGTCCGCGAGCTGCTCACGGCTCAGGGCTTCGACGGCGACAACGCCCCGGTGATCCGCGTCTCCGGCCTGAAGGCCCTCGAGGGCGACCCCGAGTGGACCAAGTCGATCGAGGAGCTGCTCGAGGCCGTCGACGAGTCGATCCCCGAGCCCGTCCGCGACATGGACAAGCCGTTCCTGATGCCCATCGAGGACGTCTTCACCATCACCGGTCGTGGCACCGTTGTGACCGGCAAGGTCGACCGCGGCAAGCTGCCGATCAACTCCGAGGTGGAGATCCTCGGCATCCGGGAGCCGCAGAAGACGGTCGTCACCGGCATCGAGATGTTCCACAAGCAGATGGACGAGGCGTGGGCCGGCGAAAACTGTGGCCTGCTGCTCCGCGGCATCAAGCGCGAAGAGGTGGAGCGCGGCCAGGTCGTCGCCAAGCCCGGCACGATCACCCCGCACACCAACTTCGAGGCCCAGGTCTACATCCTGGCCAAGGACGAGGGTGGGCGGCACAACCCGTTCTACTCGAACTACCGTCCGCAGTTCTACTTCCGCACCACCGACGTCACCGGCGTCATCACGCTGCCCGAGGGCAGCGAGATGGTCATGCCTGGCGACAACACCGAGATGACGGTCGAGCTGATCCAGCCGATCGCCATGGAGGAGGGCCTCGGTTTCGCCATCCGTGAGGGTGGCCGCACCGTCGGCTCCGGCAGGGTGACGAAGATCATCAAGTGACACGGGCGGGGCCCGGGCGGTAGCCCGGGCCCCAGCCGTGTCGCCCCCGGCCCGTCGGCCCGGGGTGCGGTGGCCAGCGGGCGGGTTGGAAATGGCCTCGCCCGTCTGGCACACTGTTCCGGTTGCCCGGAGCGCGTCATTGAATGAGGACGCGCGCCTCCGGTGCAGGACAGACGTTGCGGATCGCAGAGCCCCGAGCGGGTGTGCGTCCACACAGCATCCATCGACCTCGTGCCTAGCGGTGCGCAGCGCGAAGGTGTGTCGCGGCCAGCGACACACCCGAGTGCGGGGGTCGGAAGTCAGCGGTACTAGAGAGAGAGTCAGACGACGCCATGGCGGGACAGAAGATCCGCATCCGGCTCAAGTCCTACGACCACGAGGTCATCGACAGCTCGGCGCGCAAGATCGTCGACACGGTGACCCGCGCTGGTGCGACGGTCGTGGGTCCGGTGCCGTTGCCGACAGAGAAGAACGTGTTCGTCGTCATCCGGTCGCCGCACAAGTACAAGGACAGCCGGGAACACTTCGAGATGCGCACGCACAAGCGCCTCATCGACATCATCGACCCCACGCCGAAGGCCGTCGACTCGCTGATGCGTCTCGACCTGCCCGCCGACGTCAACATCGAGATCAAGCTCTGAGGGGGAGACGACGATGACAACCCTTCCCCAGAACCTCCGGCCCGTGACGGCCGTCCTCGGCACCAAGCTCGGCATGACCCAGGTCTGGGACGAGGCCGGTCGCCTTGTGCCCGTCACGGTCGTGCACGTCGGCACCAACGTGGTGACCCAGGTCCGCACCGCGAAGACCGACGGCTACAGCGCGGTCCAGCTGGCGCACGGCCAGATCGACCCCCGCAAGGTGACCCAGCCGCTCAAGGGCCACTTCGAGAAGGCCGGGGTCACTCCGCGCCGACACGTCGCCGAGGTCCGCACCACCGATGCCGAGAGCTACACCCTCGGCCAGGAGATCGCCGCCGACGCCTTCACGGCGGGCCAGATGGTCGACGTGGTGGGTACCACCAAGGGCAAGGGCACCGCCGGTGTGATGAAGCGTCACGGCTTCCACGGCGTCGGGGCCTCCCACGGTGCACACCGCAACCACCGCAAGGCCGGGTCGATCGGCGCAGCCGCCACCCCCTCCCGGGTCTTCAAGGGCCTGCGGATGGCCGGCCGGATGGGCAACGCCCGGCAGACCACCCAGAACCTGAAGGTCCACGCAGTCGACGTCGAGCGTGGGGTGGTGCTGCTCAAGGGCGCCGTTCCCGGTCCCAAGGGCGGCGTCGTCCTCGTCCGCACCGCAACGAAGGGGGCGTGAGATGAGCGCGCTTACCGTCGACGTCCTGGACGTCACCGGCAAGAAGTCCGGCACGGCCGAGCTGCCCGCCGAGGTGTTCGACGTCCAGACGAACGTCCCGCTGATCCACCAGGTGGTCGTGGCGCAGATGGCCGCCGCTCGCCAGGGCACCCACTCGACCAAGAGCCGGGGCGAGGTCTCCGGCGGCGGCCGGAAGCCGTACCGGCAGAAGGGCACCGGGCGCGCGCGTCAGGGCTCCATCCGGGCGCCCCAGTTCACCGGCGGCGGCATCGTGCACGGGCCCACGCCGCGCGACTACACGCAGCGGACGCCGAAGAAGATGAAGGCGGCCGCCCTGCGCGGTGCCCTCTCGGACCGGGCCCGGGCCGGCCGGGTGCACGTCGTCGACGCGTTCGTCACCGATGACACCCCATCGACCAAGGCGACGCTGGCCCTGCTGGCCGCGATCACCGCCCGACCGCACGTCCTGGTGGTCATCGAGCGGGGCGACGAGGTCACTGCCAAGTCGCTGCGCAACGTCGATCGGGTGCACACGCTGGTCGCTGACCAGCTCAACACCTACGACGTCCTGCTCGCCGACGACGTCGTGTTCACCCGCGGCGCGCTCACCGCCTTCCTCGACCGGCCGACCGGCCGCTCGGCGAAGGCGAAGGCCACCTCGACGGAGGCCGGCGCGCTCGAGGCCGAGGAGACCGCATGAGCGCCATCGACAAGAACCCGCGCGACATCCTGCTCGCGCCGGTCGTCTCGGAGAAGAGCTACACGCTGCTCGACGAGGGCAAGTACACCTTCGAGGTGGACCCCCGCTCGAGCAAGACGGAGATCAAGATCGCGGTCGAGCAGGTGTTCAAGGTCAAGGTCGCCTCCGTGAACACGCTCAACCGCAAGGGCAAGGCGCGCCGGACGCGCTTCGGGCTCGGGCGCCGCAAGGACGTCAAGCGCGCGATCGTCACCCTGCGCGACGGCGACACCATCGACATCTTCGGCGGACCGGTCGGCTGAGGCCGGACCGACGAGACAAGGGACGAAGGCAATGGGAATCCGCAAGTACAAGCCGACTACGCCGGGCCGTCGTGGCTCGAGCGTCGCCGACTTCGCCGAGATCACCCGCTCCGAGCCGGAGAAGTCGCTGGTGCGCCCGCTACCCAAGCGCGGCGGTCGCAACAACGCGGGCCGGATCACGACGCGGCACCAGGGCGGCGGGCACAAGCGCGCCTACCGGGTGATCGACTTCCGCCGTCACGACAAGGACGGCGTCCCGGCGAAGGTCGCGCACATCGAGTACGACCCGAACCGGACCGCCCGCATCGCGCTGCTGCACTACGCCGACGGCGAGAAGCGGTACATCCTCGCCCCGGACAAGCTGAGCCAGGGCGACACCGTGGAGAACGGGCCGTCGTCGGACATCAAGCCCGGCAACAGCCTGCCGCTGCGCAACATCCCGACCGGCACCGTCGTGCACGCGATCGAGCTGCGCCCGGGTGGTGGCGCGAAGATCGCCCGCTCCGCCGGCGCTTCGGTCCAGCTCGTCGCCAAGGAGGGTCGGTTCGCCCAGCTGCGGATGCCCTCGGGCGAGATCCGCAACGTTGACGTGCGCTGCCGCGCCACCGTCGGTGAGGTCGGCAACGCCGAGCAGTCAAACATCAACTGGGGCAAGGCGGGCCGCATGCGCTGGAAGGGCAAGCGCCCGACCGTCCGCGGCGTCGTGATGAACCCGGTCGACCACCCGCACGGTGGCGGCGAGGGGCGCACCTCCGGCGGCCGCAACCCGGTGAGCCCGTGGGGCCAGCCGGAGGGCCGCACCCGCAGTCGGAAGAAGCAGAGCGACCAGATGATCGTCCGCCGCCGTCGTACCGGCAAGAAGCGCTGAGGAGCCGTAGATGCCACGCAGCCTGAAGAAGGGCCCCTTCGTGGACGACCACCTGCAGAAGAAGGTGGACGCCCTGAACGAGAAGGGCACCAAGACGGTGATCAAGACCTGGTCCCGCCGGTCGATGATCACGCCCGACTTCCTCGGGCACACCCTTGCCGTGCACGACGGCCGCAAGCACGTCCCGGTCTTCGTGACCGAGTCGATGGTGGGCCACAAGCTCGGCGAGTTCGCCCCGACGAGGACCTTCCGCGGGCACGAGAAGGACGACCGGAAGGCGCGACGCCGCTGACGCGGCGGTACCGACATGACGACACAAGAAGGCAGGACAGCGATGGAAGCCAAGGCGCAGGCGCGGTTCGTCCGCGTCACGCCCCAGAAGGCTCGACGCGTCGTGGACCTCATCCGCGGCAAGCGGGCCCAGGAGGCAGTTGCGACGCTGAGCTTCGCCCCGCAGGCGGCGGGCGAGGTCGTCCGCAAGGTGGTCGAGAGTGCGATCGCCAACGCCCGGGTGAAGGCCGACCGGTCCGGTGAGGTGTTCGACGCCGCCGAGCTGATGGTCGCCGAGGCGTACGTGGACGAGGGTCCGACGCTGAAGCGCTTCCGCCCCCGTGCCCAGGGACGCGCGTCGCGCATCCTCAAGCGCACCAGCCACATCACCGTCGTCGTGGCGCCCGCACCCCAGAAGGCCGGTGCGGCTCCCGCCGCGGCCACGACCACGAAGGGAAGGACCCGCTAGTGGGACAGAAGGTCAACCCGCACGGGTACCGCCTAGGCATCACCACCGACCACCGGTCGCGCTGGTTCGCCGACAGCACCAAGCCCGGTCAGCGCTACCGCGACTACGTCCGCGAGGACGTCCAGATCCGCAAGCTCATGTCCACCGGACTGGAGCGTGCCGGCATTGCCAAGGTGGAGATCGAGCGCACCCGGGACCGGGTCCGCGTAGACATCCACACCGCGCGCCCGGGCATCGTCATCGGTCGCCGTGGCGCCGAGGCCGACCGGATCCGTGGCGAGCTCGAGAAGCTGACCGGCAAGCAGGTCCAGCTGAACATCCTCGAGGTGAAGAACGCCGAGCTGGAGGCCCAGTTGGTCGCCCAGGGCATCGCCGAGCAGCTCGCCAGCCGGGTCTCGTTCCGGCGCGCCATGCGCAAGGGCATGCAGTCCGCCCAGCGTGCGGGCGCGAAGGGCGTCCGGGTGCAGTGCGCCGGCCGGCTCGGCGGCGCCGAGATGAGCCGCAGCGAGTTCTATCGCGAGGGCCGCGTGCCACTGCACACGCTGCGCGCCAACATCGACTTCGGCACCTTCGAGGCCAAGACCACCTTCGGCCAGATCGGCGTGAAGGTCTGGATCTACAAGGGCGACATGACCGAGAAGGAGTTCGCCCGCGAGCAGGCCTCCGCCGCACCGCGCGCCCCCCGGGGCCCGCGTTCCGATCGTGGCGACCGGCCGCCCCGCGGCCCGCGCCGCGAGCAGGCCGCGCCGGCTGCCGCTGCCGCGCCCGCCGAGGCGCCGGCCGAGCCCGTCACCCCTGACAGCGGAACGGAGGCCTGAGCATGCTCATCCCGCGCAGGGTCAAGCACCGCAAGCAGCACCACCCGTCGCGCTCCGGCGCGGCGTCCGGTGGCACCACGATCGCCTTCGGCGAGTACGGCATCCAGGCCCTCGAGCCGGCGTACCTCACCAACCGGCAGATCGAGGCCGCGCGTATCGCGATGACCCGCCACATCAAGCGTGGCGGAAAGGTGTGGATCAACGTCTACCCCGACCGACCCCTGACCAAGAAGCCCGCCGAGACCCGCATGGGTTCCGGCAAGGGGTCCCCCGAGTGGTGGATCGCCAACGTCAAGCCGGGTCGCGTGCTCTTCGAGCTCGCCGGTGTCGATGAGCCGCTCGCCCGCGAGGCGATGCGCAGGGCGATGCACAAGCTCCCGATGAAGTGCCGGTTCATGGTGCGCGAGGGTGGTGGCAACTGATGGCTATCGGATCCAAGACGCTCGGCCCGGACCAGCTGGACGCGATGGACGACGACGCCCTGGTCGCCGAGCTGGCCAAGTCGAAGGAAGAGCTGTTCAACCTGCGCTTCCAGACCGCCACCGGGCAGCTGGAGAGCCACGGACGCCTGAAGGCCGTGCGTCGCGACATCGCCCGGATCTACACGATCCTGCGCGAGCGCGAGCTCGGCATCCGCACCCCACCCAGCCCGACCGCTGAGTGATCGAGAGGTCGACATGAGCACAGCAAGTTCCAGGGCCGACGAGGCCGCCAGCACCACCCGCCCGTATCGCAAGACGCGGCGCGGGTACGTGGTGAGCGACAAGATGGACAAGACCGTCGTGGTCGAGGTCGAGGACCGGGTGAAGCACCCGCTATACGGCAAGGTCATGCGACGCACGAGCAAGGTCAAGGTGCACGACGAGGCCAACTCGGCCGGCGCGGGCGACCTTGTCCTGATCATGGAGACGCGCCCGCTGTCGGCGACCAAGCGCTGGCGGCTGGTGGAGATCGTGGAGAAGGCGAAGTAGCCGCTGCGGCTATCAAGACAACCGTTCGGCCAGGCTCGCCGGCATCGAGCCAGTGAGAACCGGCACGACGACAGGAGATCGAAGAGATGATCCAGCAGGAGTCGCGACTCAAGGTCGCCGACAACACGGGAGCGAAGCAGATCCTTTGCATCCGCGTGCTCGGCGGGTCCGGGCGTCGCTACGCCGGTATCGGCGACGTGATCGTCGCGACGGTCAAGGACGCCATCCCCGGCGGCAACGTCAAGAAGGGCGAGGTCGTCAGGGCGGTCATCGTGCGCACCTCCAAGGAGCGCCGGCGGCCGGACGGCTCGTACATCAAGTTCGACGAGAACGCCGCAGTGATCCTCAAGGGAGACAACGAGCCCCGCGGGACGCGCATCTTCGGCCCGGTCGGCCGCGAGCTGCGCGACAAGCGCTTCATGAAGATCATCTCGTTGGCCCCGGAGGTGCTCTGAACATGGCAAAGATCAAGAAGGGCGACCTGGTCGTCGTGATTGCTGGCCGCGACCGCGGCAAGCAGGGGCGGGTGCTGGAGGTCATGCGGGACTCCGACCGCATCGTCGTCGAGGGCGTCCAGCGGATGACCAAGCACGTCAAGGCCGGCCGGTCTGCCCGCGGCACGCGGACGGGCGGGATCGAGACCATCGAGGCCCCGATCCACGTCAGCAACGTGATGCTGGTTGACCCCGAGACCAAGAAGGGCACCCGGGTGGGCTACCGGACCGAGGAGATCGAGCGCGACGGGCGCAAGCGGACCGTACGGATCCGCATCGCCAAGCGCTCCGGTAAGGACATCTCATGACCGAGACCGCAACCGAGACCGAGGCGGCCGTCGAGCCGCGGCTCAAGACCCAGTACCGGACCGAGATCGTCCCGGCCCTGCGCGAGGAGTTCGCCTTCCCGAACACCAACCAGGTACCGCGGCTGGTCAAGGTCGTGGTGAACATGGGCGTCGGAGAGGCGGCCCGCGACGCGAAGCTGATCGACGGCGCCGTCAAGGACCTGACGACGATCACCGGGCAGAGGCCCCAGGTGACCAAGGCGCGGAAGTCCATCGCGCAGTTCAAGCTCCGCGAGGGCATGCCCATCGGCTGCCACGTCACGCTGCGCGGGGACCGCATGTGGGAGTTCGTCGACCGCCTGGTGACCCTCGCGCTGCCCCGGATCCGCGACTTCCGCGGCCTGTCGCCCGCCCAGTTCGACGGCAGCGGCAACTACACCTTCGGTCTGACGGAGCAGCTCATGTTCCACGAGATCGACCCCGACAAGATCGACCGGGTCCGCGGGATGGACGTCACAGTGGTGACGACCGCGGCCACAGACGACGAGGGCCGCTCGCTGCTCCGGCGTCTCGGCTTCCCCTTCAAGGAGAACTGACATGGCGAAGACCGCCCTCGTCCAGAAGGCCGCGCGCAAGCCGAAGTTCGCGGTGCGCGGCTACAGCCGGTGCCAGCGCTGCGGTCGCCCGCGCGCCGTGTACCGCAAGTTCGGGCTCTGTCGCATCTGCGTTCGCGAGATGGCCCACCGTGGTGAGCTTCCCGGCGTCACCAAGAGCAGCTGGTAACAACTACTCCGTTGGTCTCCCCGCTTTGACCGGGGGGATACCGCGGCGAGGAAGGGCACAAGCCCGATGACGATGACCGACCCGATCGCAGACATGCTGACCCGTCTGCGCAATGCCAACTCGGCGTACCACGAAGCCGTGACGATGCCCTACTCGAAGATCAAGGCGAACATCGCCGAGATCCTCAAGGCCGAGGGCTACATCGCGGGCTGGGGTGTCGAGGACGCGGTGGTGGGCAAGAGCCTGACCATCCAGCTCAAGTTCGGCCCCAACCGTGAGCGCTCGCTCGCCGGGGTCCGCCGGGTGTCCAAGCCCGGCCTGCGTGTGTACGCGAAGTCGACCAACCTGCCCCGAGTGCTGGGCGGCCTGGGCGTGGCGATCCTGTCCACGTCCTCCGGCCTGCTCACCGACAAGCAGGCCGCCACGAAGGGCGTAGGTGGGGAAGTCCTCGCCTACGTCTGGTAGCCCCGGACCGAGAGGAGAACACCATGTCACGCATCGGCAAGGTCCCCGTCCCGGTCCCGGCTGGCGTCGACGTCACGATCGACGGACCGAACGTCACAGTCAAGGGCCCCAAGGGCACCCTCGCGCACACGATCCCGGCCCCGATCGCCGTCTCCCGCGACGACGACGGCGCGATTCTGGTCACCAGGCCCGACGACCAGCGCGAGTCGCGCTCGCTGCACGGCCTGACCCGGACGCTGCTCGCCAACCTCGTCACCGGGGTGACCGAGGGCTACGTGAAGCGGCTGGAGATCCACGGCACCGGCTACCGCGTCGTGGCCAAGGGTTCGGACCTGGAGTTCGCGCTCGGGTTCAGCCACCCCGTCGTGGTCAGCGCGCCCGAGGGCATCACCTTCGAGGTGACGTCGCCCACGCGGTTCGCGGTGAGCGGGATCAACAAGCAGCAGGTCGGCGAGGTCGCCGCGAACATCCGCAAGATCCGCAAGCCCGAGCCGTACAAGGGCAAGGGCGTGCGCTACGCCGGCGAGGTCGTCCGTCGTAAGGCCGGAAAGGCTGGTAAGTAACGTGGCAATCACGATCAGAGGCAAGGGCAAGGCCGCCGCTCGCGGTCGCCGTCACCAGCGCCTTCGCAAGAAGGTCGTGGGCAGCGCCGAGCGTCCCCGCCTGGTGGTCACCCGGTCTGCGCGGCACATGATGGCCCAGGTCGTCGACGACGGGGCCGGTCGCACGCTGGTCTCGGCGTCCACGCTCGAGGCCGAGCTCCGGTCCCTGACCGGCGACAAGACGGCAAAGGCCCGCCGCGTCGGTGCCCTCGTCGCCGAGCGCGCCAAGGCTGCCGGGATCGAGGCGGTCGTGTTCGACCGGGGTGGCAACACCTATCACGGCCGCGTCGCGGCCCTCGCCGACGGCGCCCGTGAGGGGGGTCTGGCACTGTGACCGCCGACCGAATCAACGTACGGAAGCAGAGGAATCACTGATGGCTGCACCGCAGCGCAGCAACTCCCCCCAGGGCGGTGGCCCGGGCGGTCCAGGAGGCGATCGTCGCGAACGCGGCGGCGGCCCCCGTGGCGATCGTCGTGGCGACGCTGCCGAGAAGAGCGCCTTCCTTGAGCGCGTGGTCACCATCAACCGGGTGTCCAAGGTCGTCAAGGGCGGTCGCCGGTTCAGCTTCACCGCCCTGGTGGTAGTGGGCGACGGCGACGGGACGGTCGGCGTCGGCTACGGCAAGGCCAAGGAGGTCCCCTCCGCGATCGCCAAGGGGGTCGAGGAGGCGAAGAAGAGCTTCTTCCGGGTCCCGCGGATCCAGGGCACCATCCCGCACCCGGTGACGGGTGAGGCCGCGGCCGGCGTAGTGTTCCTGCGTCCGGCCTCGCCGGGTACCGGCGTGATCGCCGGGGGCCCGGTGCGCGCCGTCCTGGAGTGCGCCGGTATCCACGACGTGCTGTCGAAGTCCATGGGTTCGTCCAACGCGATCAACATCGTGCATGCCACGGTGAAGGCGCTGCGGTCCCTGGAGTCCCCGGAGGCGGTCGCGGCCCGCCGCGGCCTGTCGGTCGAGCACGTGGCCCCGGCCCCGCTGCTGCGGGCGCGCGAGGCCGAGCGTGCCGCGAAGGCAGGTGCCTGATGGTGCGGCTCAAGGTGACCCAGACCAAGTCCGCCATCGGCGGCAAGCAGAATCAGCGTGACACGCTGCGGAGCCTCGGCCTCAAGCGCATCGGCGACCTCGTCGTCAAGGAGGACCGACCCGAGATCCGTGGCATGGTCGCAACGGTGGCGCACCTCGTCACCGTCGAGGAGGTCGAGTGACCATGGCAGACGACAAGAAGCCCGCGGCCGCCAAGGCCCCGGCCAAGAAGCCGACAGCGGCCAAGGCTCCGGCGAAGAAGCCCGCGGCGGCGAAGGCTGAGGCTCCGGCCGAGAAGCCGGCTGCGAAGGCTCCGGCCAACAAGCCGGCCGCAAAGGCTGAGGCTCCGGCGGCGAAGGCCGAGAAGCCGGCCGCCAAGGCTGCTGACAAGCCGGCTGCGGCTAAGGCTGAGGCTCCGGCGGCGAAGGCCGAGAAGCCGGCCGCCAAGGCCCCGGCGAGCAAGGCCCCGGCGAGCAAGCCCGCGGCGGCGAAGGCCGAGAAGCCGGCCGCCAAGGCCCCGGCGAGCAAGCCCGCGGCGGCGAAGGCCGAGAAGCCGGCCGCCAAGGCGCCGGCCAAGAAGCCCGCCGCCAAGCAGTCGGTCGCCGAGCCGGCCGAGGCGCAGCTCGGTGCCGGTGGCGCCCTCAAGCTGCACCACCTTCGTCCCGCTCCTGGCTCGCACACCCCCAAGACAAGGGTCGGGCGGGGCGACGGGTCCAAGGGCAAGACGGCGGGTCGCGGCACCAAGGGCACGAAGGCGCGCTACCAGGTTCCGGCTCGACTCGAGGGCGGTCAGATGCCGCTGCACATGCGGCTGCCGAAGCTCCGCGGGTTCAAGAACCCGGCGAAGGTCCGGTACCAGGTGGTCAACCTCGACGCACTCACCCAGCTGTATCCCAAGGGCGGCGACGTGACGGCCGACGACCTAGCCGCGAAGGGCGCGGTGCGCAGGGGCGAGCCGGTCAAGGTGCTTGGTGCGGGCGAGGTGACCGTCAAGCTCGACGTGGCGGTGCACGCGGTCTCGTCCTCGGCCCGGGAGAAGATCCTCGCGGCCGGAGGCTCGGTCCGGGACTGACAACCGGCGGAGCCGGCCCGAGGCGAGGCAGATCTGGGTTATGGTGCCCCACGGCACGCCGGACGGTCTCGGCGAGGGGTGGCCGTTACCCGTCGGCACGACGACACACCGCTGAGGCGGAGCAGGAGGACAGGTGCTCACCGCATTGTTCCGGGCCTTCCGGACGCCAGACCTGCGGCGCAAGCTGCTGTTCACCATCGGCATCATCGTCGTGTTCCGCATCGGCTCGTTCCTGCCCACCCCGGGCATCGACTACCGCAACGTCCAGCAGTGCATCGACCAGACGCAGCAGGGCAACGACCTGCTCGGCATGGTGAACCTGTTCAGCGGCGGCGCGCTGCTCCAGCTCGCGGTCTTCGCGCTGGGGATCATGCCGTACATCACGGCGAGCATCATGACCCAGCTGCTCCGGGTGGTGATCCCGCGGTTCGAGGCGCTGCACCGGGAGGGCCCGCAGGGCACCGCGAAGCTGACCCAGTACACGCGCTACCTCACCATCGGCCTGGCGATCCTGCAGTCCACGACGATCATCACCATCGCCCGCAACGGCCTGCTCTTCTCCGGCTGCGACGTCCCGGTCATCCCGGACGACAGCCCGATGACGATCATCCTGATGATCATCACGATGACCGCCGGTACCGCGATGATCATGTGGCTCGGCGAGCAGATCACCGAGCGCGGCATCGGCAACGGCATGTCGCTGCTGATCTTCGTGCAGATCGCGGCGACGTTCCCGACCGCGATGTGGTCCATCGCCGGCGGCGCCAACGGCGTGACGAAGTTCATCATCGTCGCCGCCGTCATCCTGCTGGTGATCTTCCTGGTGGTCTTCGTCGAGCAGTCGCAGCGCCGCATCCCGGTGCAGTACGCCAAGCGGATGGTCGGACGCAAGATGTACGGCGGCTCGAGCACCTACATCCCGATCAAGATCAACATGGCGGGCGTCATCCCGGTCATCTTCGCGTCGTCGCTGCTCGCCATCCCGGGTCTGATCGCCCAGTTCGGCGATCCGACCGAGGGCTGGGTGCAGTGGATGGCCCGCCACGTGGTGCCCCAGGACGCGCCGCTGAACATCGCGGGCTACATCGCGCTGATCATCTTCTTCGCCTACTTCTACACGGCCATCACCTTCAACCCGGAGGAGGTCGCCGACAACATGAAGAAGTACGGCGGCTTCATCCCGGGCATCCGGGCCGGCCGGCCGACCGCGGAGTACCTGGAGTACGTGATCTCCCGGATCACCGCGCCCGGTTCGATGTACCTCGCGTTCGTCGCGATGATCCCGCTGTTCGCCTTCATCGCGCTGGACGTCGGCACCAACATCCCGTTCGGTGGCACGTCGATCCTGATCGTCGTCGGCGTCGGCATAGAGACGGTGAAGCAGATCGAGTCCCAGCTGCAGCAGCGGCACTACGAGGGGTTCCTCCGGTGACCGCCCGCCTGGTGATCATGGGCCCGCAGGGTTCGGGCAAGGGAACGCAGGCCGCCCGGCTGGCCAAGCACCTGGGGGTGCCGACGATCTCCACCGGCGACATCTTCCGGGCGAACATCGCGGGCGGGACCGCCCTCGGTGCGCTGGCGCAGGAGTACACGGGCCGGGGCGAGCTGGTCCCGGATGAGGTCACCAACGACATGGTCCGCAACCGGCTCGCCGAGCCCGACGCGGCCGACGGATTCATCCTGGACGGCTTCCCGCGCAACGCGGCGCAGGTGACCGCCCTCGACGAGATCCTCGACGGGCTCGGGGTGCGACTGGACGTCGTCGTCCAGCTCACCGCCGAACGCGGAGAGCTCCTGGCGCGGATGCGGAAGCGGGCCGAGATCGAGGGTCGCGCCGACGACACCGAGGAGGTCATCGCCCGCCGCCTGGACATCTACGACGCCGAGACCGCCCCGCTGGCCGCGGCCTACGCGGAGCGGGGCCTGCTGGTCAGTGTGAACGGCATAGGGGACGTCGACGAGGTGACCGCGCGCCTGCTCGGGGCGCTGAGCAGCCCCGTCTGATGCTGGGCCGGCGCATCGAGTACAAGACCGGCGCGCAGGTCCGAGCGATGCGGGTTGCAGGCCTTGTGGTTGCCGATGCCCTTGCCGCGGTGCGCGCGGCCGCGCGGCTCGGCGTGACCACCCGGGACCTCGACGAGATCGCCGCCCGTGTGATCTCAGATGCCGGGGCGACGCCGTCGTTCCTCGGCTACCACGGCTACCCGGCGACGCTCTGCGTCTCGGTGAACGAGGAGATCGTGCACGGCATCCCCGGCGCCCGGGTCCTGGAGCCCGGTGACGTGCTGTCGGTCGACTGCGGGGCGATCGTCGAAGGCTGGCACGGCGACGCCGCGATCTCGATGGTGCTCCCCGATGCGGACCCCGCGGACACGGCGCTCGTCGACGCGACCGCCGACGCCCTGTGGGCGGGGATCGCGGCCCTCGCCGGGGGCGAGCGGCTGAACGTGGTCGGCGAGGCCGTGCAGGACGTCGTCGCGACCTCGGGACTCGGGTACGGGATCGTCCGGGAGTACGTCGGGCACGGCATCGGCCGCGCGATGCACCAGCCGCCCGAGGTGCTCAACTACCGGGTCTCCGAGAGGGGCGCCCGGATTCGCCAGGGCCTGTGCGTGGCCGTCGAGCCGATGCTCACCCGGGGCTCGCCGGTGACCCGTCTCCTCGCCGACGACTGGACGGTCGTCACCGCCGACGGCTCCCGCGCGGCGCACTGGGAGCACACGGTCGCAATCTGTCCCGAGGGTCCCTGGGTGCTGACCGCGCACGACGGCGGTGCGGAGCGGCTCGGGCGCCTCGGTGTCGCCGTTGCCCCTTGGGTGGAGTAGGCCGTCCGACCCTCGAGCGGTTTCCGGCGTGGGCTCCGGTGCCGTAGGATGCTCTGTTGGGTGCGCGCGCCCGCGCTGTCTCTTGCCCGCGGAAGCGGCAGCAGGCGCCGAGTGCCCGTCCCTGGTCAGGCCGGCTTCCGTCAGCGTGGCCTGCAGTCCGAACCACCAGAGCGAATCAATCGACAGACGGACCAAGACAGTAAGCGGAGGACATGGCGAAGAAGGACGGTGTCATCGAGATCGAGGGCAGCGTGGTCGAGGCCTTGCCGAACGCGATGTTCCGCGTGGAGCTGGCCAACGGTCACAGGGTGCTCGCCCACATCTCGGGCAAGATGCGACAGCACTACATCCGGATCCTTCCCGAGGACCGCGTGGTGGTGGAGCTGAGCCCGTATGACCTGTCCCGTGGCCGGATCGTCTACCGCTACAAGTAGTCCGCTGGAGAGTGATCGTCCGATCGACAACCGCCCGTCGCACACACCGTGCGTGTGGCGGCGGAGGAACGAGCTAATGAAGGTCAAGCCGAGCGTCAAGAAGATCTGCGACAAGTGCAAGGTGATCCGCCGACACGGTCGCGTCATGGTCATCTGCGACAACCCGCGTCACAAGCAGCGTCAGGGCTGAGCCCCGTCGTCGCCCGGTCGGTGTGAGCCGACCACGGCACCGTCAGGTGTCACCAGCTCATGGTCAGCGTGCACGCACGCAACCCCCGGTCGGAGGCCGGGGCCCGCGAGGGGCGACCATGGGGCAGACCTCCGAGGTAGTACAGGAGCAGTAGATGGCACGTCTCGTCGGAGTGGACCTTCCCCGCGACAAGCGGCTCGAGGTTGCGCTCACCTACATCTACGGCGTCGGTCGGACCCGCGCCCGCCAGGCCCTCGAGGCGACCGGGGTCAGCCCGGACCTTCGGGTGAAGGACCTGGGTGACACAGAGCTCGTGGCCCTGCGCGAGTACCTGGAGGGCAACTTCCGGCTCGAGGGAGACCTGCGCCGCGAGGTGGCCGCAGACATCCGGCGCAAGGTCGAGATCGGCAGCTACCAGGGGATCCGGCACCGTCGCGGGCTCCCGGTCCGCGGTCAGCGCACCAAGACCAACGCCCGCACCCGCAAGGGTCCCAAGCGCACAGTGGCCGGCAAGAAGAAGGCCCGGAAGTAGCCCGCAAACCTCGATCTGACAAGGACCTCGCATGCCTCCCAAGACCCGCACCGCCGGCGCCCGCAAGCCGCGCCGCAAGGAGAAGAAGAACGTCGCCGTGGGCGTCGCCCACATCAAGAGCACGTTCAACAACACGATCGTGTCCATCACGGACCCGTCCGGCGCCGTGATCGCTTGGGCGTCGTCCGGCCAGGTGGGCTTCAAGGGCTCCCGCAAGTCGACGCCGTTCGCCGCCCAGCTGGCGGCGGAGGCGGCGGCGCGTCGGGCCCAGGAGCACGGCATGAGGAAGGTCGACGTGCTCGTCAAGGGCCCCGGCTCGGGCCGGGAGACCGCGATCCGGTCGCTGCAGGCCACCGGGCTCGAGGTCGGGTCCATCCAGGACGTGACGCCCCAGGCGCACAACGGCTGCCGCCCGCCGAAGCGCCGGCGGGTCTGAGCCACAGCACTTCCCGTACGACCAGCACCATCCTGGCGGGCATACCGAGGCGCGCCAGGCGCATGACGTGATGCGTCATATGGCGGACGCACACTCGAAAGGACAGTCACAGTGCTCATCGCACAGCGCCCCACCCTGACCGAAGAGGTCGTCTCCGACTACCGGTCGCGGTTCGTCATCGAGCCGCTCGAGCCCGGCTTCGGCTACACGCTCGGCAACTCGCTGCGCCGCACGCTCCTCTCGTCCATCCCCGGTGCCGCGGTCACCTCGATCCGGATCGACGGTGTGCTGCACGAGTTCAGCACCGTCCCCGGGGTCAAGGAGGACGTCACCGAGATCATCCTGAACATCAAGGAGCTGGTGGTCTCCTCGGAGAACGACGAGCCGGTCGTGATGTACCTGCGCAAGCAGGGCCCCGGCACCGTCACCGCTGCCGACATCACCCCGCCGGCCGGGGTCGAGGTGCACAACCCCGACCTGCACATCGCGACGCTGAACGGCAAGGGCAAGCTCGAGATCGAGCTCACCGTCGAGCGCGGCCGCGGCTACGTCTCCGCGCAGCAGAACAAGGCGTTCGACGCCGAGATCGGGCGCATCCCGGTCGACTCCATCTACTCCCCGGTGCTGAAGGTGACGTACAAGGTCGAGGCGACCCGCGTGGAGCAGCGCACCGACTTCGACAGGCTGATCGTCGACGTGGAGACCAAGCCGGCGATCGGCCCGCGGGACGCGCTGGCCTCGGCCGGCAAGACCCTGGTCGAGCTGTTCGGCCTGGCCCGCGAGCTGAACATGGAGGCCGAGGGCATCGAGATCGGCCCGTCGCCGACCGATGCCGCCCTCGCCGCCGACCTGGCGCTGCCGATCGAGGAGCTGCAGCTGACGATCCGGTCGTACAACTGCCTCAAGCGCGAGGGCATCCACAGCGTCGGCGAGCTGGTCGCCCGCAGCGAGGCGGACCTGCTGGACATCCGGAACTTCGGTGCGAAGTCGATCACCGAGGTCAAGGAGAAGCTGGCTGGCCTGGGCCTGAACCTGAAGGACAGCCCACTCGACTTCGACCCGTCGGCTGTGTACTACGACGACAGCGACTACGTCGACGACGAGCTGTCCTGACCCCCGGCCGGTGGCGTCACCGGCAGGTCCCTGACCATCGAGAACCCAAGGAGAGACCATGCCAACCCCCACCAAGGGTCCACGGCTCGGGGGCGGCCCGGCGCACGAGCGGCGGATGCTCGCCAACCTGGCGACCAGCCTGTTCGAGCACCGGCGCATCACGACCACCGAGGCGCGGGCCAAGCGGCTGCGCCCGCTCGCCGAGCGGATGATCACGTTCGCGAAGCGGGGCGACCTGCACGCGCGTCGCCGGGTGCTCACCGTGGTTCGCGACAAGGGCGTCGTGCACGAGCTCTTCACGGAGATCGCCCCACTGATGGCCGAGCGCCAGGGCGGCTACACCCGGATCACCAAGATCGGCCCGCGCAAGGGCGACAACGCCCCGATGGCGGTCATCGAGCTGGTCCAGGAGCCGCTGAGCCGCAAGCAGGCGCCGGTCCGGGAGGCGGAGAAGGCCACCAAGCGGGCCGCCGCTCCCAAGAAGGCGGAGCCGGCCAAGAGCGAGGCTGCCAAGGCCGACTCGGACGACGCCGCCGCGACGGACCAGCCGTACGGTGAGGGTTCCTACCGGGGCGACGACGTCCCAGAGGGCTTCACGATCAAGGGCAACGAGGACTCGAAGAAGTATCACGTCGAGGGCTCGCAGTGGTACGAGCAGACCGTCGCCGAGGTCTGGTTCGCCAGCACCGACGCCGCGGAGGCCGCCGGGTTCGTTCCGGCGGGCGGCGCCGAGGCGCAGGACGTCGAGCCCGACGAGTCCTGAGCGACCGAACGAGACGCGGGCCCCGGCGGGTGACCGCCGGGGCCTCGTCGTTGGACAATGGGCTCGGTCGAAGGAGGCGTGATGGGCTCGGGCATCCCGGTGGTGCTGCTGCACGGCGCGCGCACCTCGCGGACCATGTGGCGCCCGCAGCTCGAGGCCCTGGAGCGCGCCGGCCGGACCGCGCTCGCGATCGATCTGC
The DNA here is from genome assembly GCA_964349585.1 of uncultured Actinotalea sp. Taxonomy (GTDB): domain Bacteria; phylum Actinomycetota; class Actinomycetes; order Actinomycetales; family Cellulomonadaceae; genus Actinotalea. The sequence goes on along the minus strand of CAYGGX010000015.1, from coordinate 9,087 downwards.
CCGGGCACGGGCGGCGCGCGGCCGAGCGGTTCACCGTCGAGGACTCGCTGGCCGCGATCGATGACGCCGTCGAGCGGGTCGGTGGCCGGGCGGCGCTCGTCGGGCTGTCCCTCGGCGGATACCTCGGCATCGCACACTCCGCCCGACGCCCGGAGCGGGTCGCCGGGCTGATCGCCGCCGGGTGCAGCAGCGTTCCCGACCAGCCGGCCACGGCGGCCTGGCTGCTCGCCGCCCGGGCGTTCGCGCACCTTCCGGACAAGGGCGCCTGGTTCAACCAGAAGGCGGTGGACCTCGCGCTGCCGCCCGAGATGGCCGACGCCGTCGCCGAGGGCGGGTTCGCCCTGGAGGTGATGGTCGACCTGCTCTCCGGCGTGCGCCGGATGGACCCGGTGGCCGACCTCAGCCGGATCCGCTGCCCGGTCTGGCTGGTCAACGGGCAGTGGGACCACTTCCGGCTCCAGGCCGGGGTGTTCCGCCGGGCGGCCCCGGGCGTCCGGGTCGTCACCGTCCGCGGGGCCAGCCACCTGGTGAGCCTCGTGCGCCCGGTGGCGTTCAACCGGGTGCTCCTGGATGCGCTGGACGAGGTGGACGACCGCGAGTGACACAGCGGCGCCGGGCGGCGGCGCCGCGTCGATATCGTGGGCGCCGTGGAGCCGGTGGATGTGACCGAGGGTGAGGACTCGCGGATCCGGGCGCGCCTGGACCTGTCCTACGACGGCACCGGCTTCTCGGGCTGGGCCGCCCAGCCGGGGCTGCGCACCGTCCAGGGGACCCTCGAGCCCGCCCTCGGAACGGTGCTGCGCACACCTGCGCCGAGGCTCGTGGTCGCCGGGCGGACCGACGCCGGGGTGCACGCCCGCGGTCAGGTGGCCCACCTCGACCTCCCCCTCCACGTCTGGCATGCGGTGCGCGGCAGGCTGGCGGCCGAGCCCGGCGATGCCCTGGTCCGCCGCCTGGCGGGAGTGCTGCCGCCGGACGTCGTCGTGCATCGAGCGACGATCGCGCCCGCGGGGTTCGACGCCCGGTTCTCCGCGCTGCACCGCCGCTACGCGTATCGCCTGGCCGACGACCTCACGCAGGTCGACCCGCTGCGACGCACCCACGTCGTTCGGCACCTCCCGCTGGACGTCGAGGTCATGCGCGAGGCCGCCGCGGCACTCGTCGGCGAGCACGACTTCGCGGCGTTCTGCAAGCCCCGGCCGGGCGCGACTACCATCCGCACGCTCCAGACGCTCGACGTCGCCCGGCCCGCGGACGGCGAGGACGCGGGCCTGGTGGTCCTCACCGTCCAGGCCGACGCGTTCTGCCACGCCATGGTGCGGTCGCTGGTCGGCGCCCTGCTCGGCGTGGGGTCGGGTCGACGGCCGACCACCTGGCCCGCGGAGCTGCTCCTCGGTCGGGTGCGGGCCAGCCCGGTCGCACCGGCGCACGGCCTCACGCTTGAGTCGGTCGCGTACCCGCCGGACGACGAGCTGGCGGTCCGGGCCGGGGTGACGCGGGCACGCCGGGCGGCCCCGCCGGCCGACCCGCAGCCGGTCGACTGAGCTCGCGGCCGGTCCGGTAGGCCCCGCGGGGGTCACACGAGCAGCGCGACCGCGAGACCCAGCATCACGACGGCGATCCCAGCGTCCAGCACCCGCCACGAGCCGGGCTTGGCGAAGAAGGGACGCAGCCGGCGGGCGCCGAAGCCCAGGATGCTGAACCACGCCACGCTCGCGGACGCGGCGCCAGCCGCGAAGAGCCAGTGGGCGCCGGGGTGCTGATGGGCCAGTGAGCCCAGCAGGACGACCGTGTCCAGGTACACGTGCGGGTTCAGGAACGTGAGGCCGAGGCAGGTGACGACGACCGCGGCCAGCCCGGCGGGGGCATCGTCGGCGGGCTCCAGCCCGCCCGGACGAAGCGCTCGACGGGCCGCCACGGCGCCCACGACGACCAGGAACGCGGCCCCGCCCACGCGCGCAACGGTGATCCCGGCCGGATGAGCGGCGATGAGCGGGCCGAGCCCGGCCACCCCGGCCGCGATGAGCGCCGCGTCCGCGGTCGCGCAGAGGGCGACGACGACGCCCACGTGCTCCCGTCGGATGCCCTGGCGCAGAACGAAGGCGTTCTGCGCGCCGATCGCCACGATCAGCGCGGCGCCGGTGCCGAAGCCCTGGATGGCGCCGATCACGAGGATGAACGCTAGTCCTCGCGCGGACCTTCGCCACGGTTCGGGCCTCAGTCCGGCGCGCCCGTGCGTTTTGACCCCCCCTGCACGGCCCGGGTACTCTGGCATGTCGCTGTGCGCCCGCCCGGCGCGCCCACTCGTCAGGCGCCGCGGACGACGCCGACAACCGACGCACTCGGCGCCCCCGGCATGGGAGCGGGCGAGAACTCATCAGCTACACGAGACGAAGGCTACGACCGTGCGCACGTACACCCCGAAGCCCGGCGAGGTCGCCCCGACCTGGCACGTGGTCGACGCGACCGACGTCGTCCTCGGTCGGCTCGCCAGCCAGGTCGCCGTCCTGCTCCGCGGCAAGCACAAGCCGACCTTCGCGCCGCACGTGGACGGCGGCGACTTCGTCGTGGTCATCAACGCCGAGAAGGTCGCCCTGACCGGCAACAAGCGGGCCGACAAGCTGGCGTACCGGCACTCCGGCTACCCGGGTGGGCTGCGCGCCACGCCCATCGGCGAGCTGCTCGCCAAGCGGCCCGAGCGGGTCGTGGAGCAGGCCGTTCGCGGCATGCTCCCCAAGACCTCCCTCGCTCGCGGCCAGATGCGCAAGCTGAAGGTGTACGCGGGTGCGGAGCACCCGCACGCCGCCCAGCAGCCCAAGCCCTTCGAGTTCACCCAGGTCGCTCAGTAGGCCCCGGCCTTCCGACGGCACCAGACAAGACGCGAGGACAACGTGGCCGAGACCACCGCCGACACCGACACCGACACCGACATCGAGTTGGCTGAAGACGACGCCGAGGCGCCGTCGAGCTACACCTCCGAGACGGAGGCTCCCACCGGTCGCGGTCAGAGCCTGACCGCCCCCGGGCAGGCGCTCGGGCGGCGCAAGGAGGCCGTGGCCCGCGTCCGCCTCGTTCCCGGGACCGGCCAGTGGACCATCAACGGCCGCCCCCTCGAGGTGTACTTCCCGAACAAGGTGCACCAGCAGCTGGTCAACTCCCCACTCAAGCTGGTCGACGTGGAGGGCCGCTTCGACGTCATCGCCCGGATCGCCGGCGGTGGCGTGACCGGCCAGGCGGGCGCGCTGCGGCTGGGCATCGCCCGCGCCCTGAACCTGATCGACGCCGAGCACAACCGCCCGGCTCTCAAGCGGGCCGGGTTCCTGTCCCGCGACGCCCGCGTGGTGGAGCGCAAGAAGGCCGGCCTGAAGAAGGCCCGCAAGGCGCCCCAGTACTCCAAGCGCTGATCGCCTGACGCAACGGCCCCGACGGACTCCGTCGGGGCCGTTGCGCTTGTGCGGACGCGCGGTGCCCTGGGAGGGTCGCGGGTGACGAGGAGGTCGGCATGGGGCGATTGTTCGGGACCGACGGCGTACGGGGACTCGCGAACCGGGAGGTGACCGCCGAGCTCGCCCTTGACCTCTCGGTGGCCGCGGCCCACGTGCTTGCCGTAACCGGCGCGTTCGCAGGTCGCCGGCCGCGGGCCGTCGTCGGGCGCGACCCGCGCGCCTCCGGCGAGTTCCTCTCCGCGGCCGTCGAGGCGGGGCTGGCCAGCGCCGGCGTCGATGTGTTGGCCGTGGGGGTGATTCCGACGCCGGGGGTCGCCTACCTCACCCATGCCCTGGGCGTCGACCTGGGTGTGATGCTCTCGGCCTCCCACAACCCGATGCCGGACAACGGCATCAAGTTCTTCGCGCGCGGCGGGCACAAGCTGCCCGACGAGGTCGAGGAGACGATCGAGCGGCGCATGCGCGAGACCTGGGAACGTCCCGTCGGGGCCGACGTCGGGCGGATCAACGCCGACCCTGGGATCGCCGAGGAGCTGTACGTGGCGCACCTCGTCGACACCCTGCCGCCCGAGATCGCCGCCACCGGGCTGGAGCGCCTGCGGATCGCCGTGGACTGCGCCAACGGAGCCGCCAGCACGGTCGGCCCCTCGACGCTCCGCGCCGCCGGGGCCGACGTCGTCGTGATCAACGCATCGCCGGACGGGCGGAACATCAACGAGAAGTGCGGGTCGACGCACCTGGAACCCCTCCAGGCGGCTGTCGTCGCCGCCGGGGCCGACCTCGGCGTCGCGTTCGACGGGGACGCCGACCGGTGCCTCGCGGTGGATCACGCCGGCGAGGTCGTCGACGGGGACCAGATCATGGGCATCCTCGCCACCGCCATGAAGGCGCGCGGCGACCTGGCCCACGACACGCTGGTCACCACCGTGATGAGCAACATGGGCCTGCAGCTCGCGATGGACCGGGCCGGCATCCGGACCGTCCAGACGGCGGTAGGCGACCGGTACGTGCTTGAGGAGATGCGGGCGGGCGGGTTCGTGCTCGGCGGCGAGCAGTCCGGCCACGTGATCATCTCCGAGCACGCGACCACCGGCGACGGCGTGCTCACCGCCCTGCAGCTCGCGGCCTGCGTGGCGGCCTCGGGCCCCCTCGCCGAGCTGGCATCGTCCGTGCAGCGGCTGCCCCAGGTCCTGGTCAACGTGCCCGGCGTCGACAAGGCGCGGGCGGCGACCGACGAAGCGGTTCGGACGGCGGTCGCCGCCGCGCAGGACGAGCTTGCCGGAGTGGGCCGGGTCCTGCTGCGCCCGTCGGGCACCGAGCCCCTGGTCCGGGTCATGGTCGAGGCCGCGGATCAGGCGCAGGCCGAGCGGGTGGCGAAGCGGCTCGCCGACGTCGTCCACGGCCGGCTCGCCCTGTGACGGGGCACCCGGTGGGCCCAGCGCCAGATCTCCGGTCGCAGGTGGAGCTGCTGCTCTCGGGACCGCGACCGCTCCCGATCGTGCAGGCGGGTCACCCGGTGCTGCGCCGGGTGACGGCGCGGTACGCGGGCGAGCTGGACGGGGAGCTGCTGACCGAGCTGATCGCGGCAATGCAGGCCACGATGCGGTCCGCCCCGGGGGTGGGGCTCGCCGCGCCGCAGGTCGGCCTTGGGGTGGCCCTGGCGGTCATCGAGGACCCGGGGGGCCTGAACGGCGAGGTCGCCGAGGCGCGCGAGCGGGTCCCAATGCCGTTCCGGGTGATCGTCAACCCCCGGTACACGGCCGCGACCGACGAGCGGGTGTCGTTCTACGAGGGCTGCCTGAGCGTCCGGGGGTGGCACGCCGTGACACCTCGCTGGCGGGCGGTGCGGCTGATGTGCCAGGACGAGGGCGGGCGGGTGGTGGACGAGGTCGTCACGGGATGGCCGGCCCGGATCATCCAGCACGAGACGGATCACCTCGCCGGCAGGCTGTACCTGGACGGCGCGCAGCTTCGGTCGCTCACCGACGACGCGCACGCGGCGCGGTGGGCGGGAGAGCCGACCCCCGATGTTGCGGCGCGGGAGCTCGGCTTCGACCTGACCTGAGCATGCGGGGTCGAGTCTCGGGGTGCTTCCGGGGTGAACCCCGATACCGCCCGGGCCCCCGTTGACATACCGTGAGTGGCAGTCGAGACCTGGCCTGGAGGGTACGTGAGCGAGCTCTTCAACGCGGTGACCGAGTTGGCGGTGGAGCTCGCCGACACGCCGTGGGTGTTCGTCGTCCTCTACGCCCTCGCGACGATCGACGGGTTCTTCCCACCGGTCCCGAACGAGTCGGTGATCATCGCACTGGCGGCGATCTTCGTGGCGACTGACAGCCCCGACTTCTGGATCCTCGGGGCGGTCGCCGCGGCCGGGGCGTTCAGCGGAGACCAGATCGCCTACTCGATCGGCAAGCACATCCCGATCCGCCGACTGTGGTTCATGCAGGGGTCGCGGGCGCGGGCCTCCCTGGCCTGGGCCGAGCGTGCCCTGGCGCAGCGGGGCGCCGCGTTCATCATCGGTGCCCGGTACATCCCGGTCGGCCGGGTCGCGGTCAACATGACGGCGGGCGCCGTCGGCTACCCGCGCCGGAGGTTCTCCGGGCTGGCCGTGATCGCGGCGATCAGCTGGTCGATCTACTCGGTGCTGCTAGGCGTGGGCGCGGGTCACCTCTTCGGCGAGCAGCACCCCCTCCTTGCGGCAGCCGCCGGCGTCGCGGGTGGCCTGGCGCTCGGGGTGGCCATCGACCAGATCCTGTCCTGGTGGATGCGGCGCAAGCTCGCCCGTGCGCAGGAGGTCTGGGCGCCCGACGCCGCGCAGCTCGAGGCCGACGTCGAGCCCGTAGACGCGGAGGTCGCTCGGGCCGACGCGGGGGTCGTGCCCGCCCCCGCCCAGGAGGAGGCCCGCTAGAGCTTGCGGAGCCGCACCCGCTGCACCGAGTGGTCGGCGGCCTTGCGCAGCACGAGGGTCGCCCGGCTCCGGGTGGGCAGGATGTTGTGTTCGAGGTTCGGCGCGTTGATCGTGTCCCAGATCTGCGCCGCACGGTGCACCGCCTCGGCGTCGCTCAGGGTGGCGTACCGGTGGAAGTACGACTCCGGTCGGGCGAACGCCGTCTGCCGCAGGGACAGGAATCGGTCGATGTACCACTGCCGGATGTCCTCCGTGCGCGCGTCGACGTAGATCGAGAAGTCGAAGAGGTCGCTCACCGCGAGGCTGGACTCGCCGGCCCGGCTCGGTCGGGCGGGCTGTAGAACGTTGAGACCCTCGACGATCAGTACGTCGGGCGCACGAACCGTGACGCTCGAGTCCGGGACGATGTCGTAGGACAGGTGCGAGTAGACCGGCGCACTCACCTCGGCCGCTCCGCCCTTGATCGCCGCGAGGAACCGGATGAGCGCGCGACGGTCGTAAGACTCGGGGAATCCCTTGCGCTCGAGGAGCCCGCGACGGATCAGCTCCGCGTTCGGCAGCAGGAACCCGTCGGTCGTGATGAGCTCCACGCGGGGGGTCTCCGGCCACCGGGCGAGCAGCTCGCGCAACACCCGGGCCGTGGTGGACTTCCCGGCCGCGACCGAACCGGCGATCCCGATCACGTAGGGCGTCCGGGCGCCGGTCTCGCCGAGGAACGTCGAGCTCGCCGCGTGCAGCCCGGCGGTCGCCTCGACGTACAAGTTGAGCAGCCGGGAGATCGGGCGGTAGACGGCGTCCACCTCGGCCAGGTCGATCGGGTCCCCGAGGCCCCGCAGGCGCTCGAGGTCCGCGTCGGTCAGCGGTAGCGGTGTGGCGGCTGACAGCCGGCTCCACGCCGCCCGGTCGAGGTCGACGTACGGCGTCGCCGCTGCACCACCGTTCGCCACGGGAGCAGTCTGCCCGATCGGGACGGCTGGTCGTGCACCCGAAGGCCATCCCAGGCGCACCAACTAGACTCCGACCCATGTGCGGAATCGTGGGGTATGTCGGTGCGCAGACGCCGAACGAGCGGCCGCTCGAGGTCGTCATGGGCGGGTTGAAGCGCCTCGAGTACCGCGGCTACGACTCCGCGGGCGTCGCGCTGGTGGTCCCGGGTCGCGCCGAACTGGCGGCGACGAAGAGCGCCGGGAAGCTCGGGAACCTGGTCGGACGGCTCGCGGACAACCCGCTCCCCCCGGCGACCGCCGCCATCGGCCACACCCGGTGGGCCACGCACGGCGCCCCCAACGACGTCAACGCCCACCCGCACCTGTCCGGCGACGGCCGGGTCGCCGTGATCCACAACGGGATCATCGAGAACTTCTCCGCGCTTCGCGCCGAGGTCGAGGCGGCCGGTGCGACGATGACCAGCGAGACGGACACCGAGGTGGTTGCCCACCTGCTTGCGGCCGAGCTCAACGGCTCGGGCGACCTGCCCGCCGCGATGCGTACCGTCGCCACCCGGCTGCGCGGGACGTTCACCGTGCTCGCGGTGCACGCGGACTCGCCGGACGTCGTCGTCGGCGCGCGGCACGACTCGCCGTTGGTGGTCGGACTGGGCGACGGCGAGAACTTCCTCGGCTCGGACGTGGCGGCGTTCATCGAGCACACCCGCGAGGCGATGGAGCTGGGGCAGGACCAGGTGGTCACGATCACCCCGACCTCGGTGTCGGTCACGGACTTCGCCGGTCGCCCGGTCGAGCCGCGACGGTACACAGTGGACTGGGACGCCGCCGCTGCCGAGAAGGGCGGCTTCGCCTCGTTCATGGACAAGGAGATCCACGACCAGCCGCAGGCGATCGCGGACACCCTGCTGACCCGGACGGACCGGCACGGCCAGCTCATGCTCGACGAGGTGCGGGTGGACGAGGGGATCCTCCGACAGGTCGACAAGATCATCGTCGTCGCCTGCGGCACCGCCGCCTACGCCGGGCAGGTCGCGAAGTACGCCATCGAGCACTGGTGCCGCATCCCGGTGGAGGTCGAGCTCGCCCATGAGTTCCGCTACCGGGACCCCGTGGTGAACTCCAAGACCCTCGTGGTCGCCGTCTCCCAGTCGGGGGAGACCATGGACACGCTGATGGCGGTCCGGCACGCGCGCGAGCAGGGCGCGATGGTGCTCGCCGTCGTGAACACGCACGGGTCGACCATCGCCCGCGAGTCCGACGCCGTGCTGTACACCCATGCCGGGCCGGAGGTCGCGGTCGCCTCCACCAAGGCGTTCCTGGCCCAGATCACCGCCGCGTACCTGCTCGGCCTGTACCTGGCCCAGCTGCGCGGCACCAAGTTCCCGGACGAGATCGCGGAGACCTTCGCGGACCTGCGCGCCATGCCGGAGAAGGTGCAGAAGGTGCTCGACGGCGCGGAGCACATCCGCGAGGTCGCCCGGTCGATGGTTGCGACCACCTCGGTGCTCTTCCTCGGCCGGCACGTCGGGTTCCCGGTTGCCCTCGAGGGTGCGCTGAAGCTCAAGGAGCTCGCGTACATCCACGCGGAGGGGTTCGCGGCCGGCGAGCTCAAGCACGGCCCGATCGCCCTGATCGAGGACGGCCAGCCCGTCTTCGTGATCGTCCCGTCGCCGCGCGGGCGGGGCAGCCTGCACAGCAAGGTGATCTCCGCGATCCAGGAGATCCGGGCCCGGGGCGCGCGCACCCTCGTGATCGCCGAGGAGGGCGACGACGACGTCCTGGA
>CAYGGX010000014.1:0-40259 GCA_964349585.1 uncultured Actinotalea sp. | reverse complement strand
GGTGGGAGGCCTGCCCGGCGCTACAGCTCGCCGGTCTTCTGCAGGACGCGCATCGCGGCCCAGCCGAAGGGGACCCGGGCCCAGAACGTCAGGGCGCGGAACACAATCACGATCGAGGTGGCGATCGCAAACGGGATGCCGCCGGTCGGGGCGCTCAGGCCGGCGATGAGGGCAAAGTCGACGCCACCGATTCCGCCGGGCGTCGGCACGAGGGCGCCGATCGCGTTGCCGACGAGGTAGATCACCGCGAGGTCGATCAGCGCCATGGGTCGACCGAACGCGGCCAGGCAGGCCCAGAACGCCCCGAGGTAGCTGATTGTCATGATCAGGTTGCCGAGGACCGCGACCGCGAACCTGCGCGGCTGCCCGAGCAGCTGGATCAGCCGGGGCCACGTGATGCGCCACAGCGGACCCAACCGGCGGAGCATCCACTGCCGCAGCGGCGGGATGATCATCGCTGCCGCCACCACGATCACCAGTAGTGCGAGCGTGACCAGGACGGCCGTCGACGGCGTGCCGAGCGGGATGTCCGAGCCGCTCACCAGCGAGATGGTGAGCAGCAGCAGGACGGTCGTGATGAACTGCGAGACCTGCACCAGGCCCACGGAGGCGACGGCGAGTGTGTTCGAGACTCCTCGGCGGGTGAGCATGCGCAGGTTCAGGGCCGCGGGACCGACGCCGGCCGGCGCGGCGAGCGCCACGTAGGAGGCCGCGGTCTGCACGAGGGTCGCCCGCCACAGGGGAAGCTTCACCGGCGAGAACGCCGCCAAGGCCAGCGCGGATCCCACGAAGGAGACCAAGCCGAGCCCAAAGGCGACCAGGGTCCACCACGGGGATGCCGCCTCCTGCACCGCGTCGACGATGTCCGCGAAGTTTAGGGTGGTGATGATCACCACCGCGGCCGTGATACCGAGGGCGATCATCAGGACGGTGCGCGCGCCGAACCGGACCAGGCGCTCGGGCTCGACGGTCGCCTCGGGCAGCCGCGCGAGGAGGGCCTGCCGCAGCTCGTTCAGCGCACCGCGGCGCTGGCGGATCTCCTCGCGGGTCGCCCTCGGCAGGGCGATCGCCTGGAGCAGTGGACCGATGGCCGCAAGCTCGGAGTCCGTGAGCATCCGGGCGGCGGAGGCAACCGCGCGCTCCGCGCCCACCCGGAGCGCGAGCACGGCCAGCAGGTGGCTGACGTCCATCCGCTGAGCCAGGTCCGAGGAGGCGACGTCCCCGGAGTCCCAGCCGGTGATCAGGACCACCGGGGCGCCCTCGCGACGCAGCCCGGCGGCCGGGGAGTCGGGTGGTGGGCACGCGTCCGGGTCCGGGTGCACCAGAACGACGTCCGCGGTCAGTGCCCGGTGCGCCAGCCCGCCACCGTGCGCGATCCGGAGCTGCTCCCAGATGGCGTCCAGTACGTCGTCGGTCAGCTGCTCCGGCGGCAGGTCGCGGAGCGGGATCGCGCCGCCGACGTGCTCGTAGATCAGGATCATCGAGTCGTCCGCCTCGGTGAGCCCGAGGAGCCGCGGCGTGCAGACCCCTACCGACCACGCCGTGTAGCCGAGCAGCGATGCCCGCTCCGCGGCCTGGCGCAACGAGACGACCGCGCGCCCGTCGACGCCGCGCAGTCGCAGCGCCCGCCAGAAGCGGGTGAGCATGCCGAGCACCTGCCGGTCGCCATCCAGGACAACGGCGTCCAGACGATGACCGGCTGACGTCGTGATCGCATAGACGCGGTTGTCCCCGTAGCGGGTGAGCGCCTCGGCCGCGAGGTCGACGTGCGGCCGGGTCACGCCCGGACCTGCCCCGTCGACCTCCACCCGCACGACGCGCACCGGGTCGATCCCGGCTCGCCGGATGCCGTCCAGCAGCGTGGGGCCGTACGCCCGCTCGCTCTGCACCCCGAAGACGTAGCGCAGCGCGAGGCCGGCGGTCCGGCCGAGCAGCACGGTGGTCAGGGCGCCGGGAAGCGTGATCAGCCCGGTGATCAGGGCGACGCCGAGCGCGAGCCAGAGCAGGTTCCAGGACCAGCCGACGGTGCGTCGACTGCTGCGCGAGCCGGCGGCGGTTAGGAGCGCGGCGCTCCCGGTGAGCAGGGCGGGGATCGTGATCAGCCACTGACCCTGCTGTCGGGACCAGACCCAGTAGGCGGAGCGGAGGTCGGGCACCACGTCGCCGATCACCGAGATCAGCCAGACCGCCCCGAGGGCGAGCAGGATGCCGACGACGGCGGCCGCGATGGCCTCGAACGCATGGCGCACCAGGCGCCGCACCACGAGCTCGATGAGCACCGCGATGGGCGCGACGAGGGTGATCAGGCCCTCCAGCGCGGCCACGGGGAAGAACAGGATCCGCTGCACGACCGTGTCGAGCCCCTGCACGTCCCTGGCGATGGCTGCCGTCGTGCTGTGGGCGTAGACGGCGAGCAGCATCACGAGGCCGATGCCGAGCAGAGACGCGATCGCGCCCATCAGGTCCGCGGGATGGTGGACCCTCGCCTCGGGGGTGTCGACGATCCTGATCGGCCCCGGCGCCAAGTCTTCCGTCGCGTCGGAGGTCGCGGGCCCGGTGCCCGCCTCGCCGACGCCCAGGGCGTCGCGAGCGCGCGCTGACCGGGTGGGCATGCTGGCGAGTCTAGGACTCAGCCCCGCCTGGCGGCCTTCGTTGCGTACATCGCCGAGTCGGCGGCCGCGAGCAGGCGGTCGAGCGGTGTGCTCGGGTCGGTCGTGTACGCGTGCCCGACGCTCGCGCCCACGGTCACCGTTCCCTCGGGCAGGGTGATCGGTTGCTCGATCGCGCTCACCAGGCGCCCGACGACGGCGTGCACCTCGTCCTCGTCCCGCAGCTCGGTGAGAAGAACGCCGAACTCGTCCCCGCCGAGCCGGCCGAGGTGGTCGTGCGTCCGCAGGGAGGACGCGAGACGGCGGGCCACGACGACCAGCACGTCGTCCCCGGCGCGGTGCCCAAGGCGGTCGTTCACGTCCTTGAACAGGTCGAGGTCGACGAAGAGCACGGCCACCGCGGCGCTCGGGCCGGCCTGCGGCAACGAGAGGGCCATCCGGCGCAGCAGCTCACCCCGGTTGGAAAGCCCCGTCAGGTCGTCGTGGGAGGCGGCGTGGGCGAGGGCGCGCTGCGCCTGGAGTCGCTCGCTGACGTCGCGCTGCTGCACGACGACGCCCCGGACGAAGGGGTCTTCGAGCAGGTTGTGGAAGGTCCACTCGTACCATCGGCGCTCGAGGCTCGAGTGCACCGTGAGGACGTCCGTCCCCGAACGGGCGTCGTGACCCCGCTCGACCAGGTCCTCCAGGCGGCGGCGCACCGCCTGGTGCTGTTCGGCGTCGACGAGGTCCAGCAGCGGTCGACCGATCAGCTCGTCGGGGCTGTAGCCCATCGCGCGCTCGGCGGCGGGGCTGACGTAGGTGAGCGTGCCCTCCGAGTCGGAGACGGTGAGGACGTCCGTAGAGCTGTCCATCAGGGCGCGCAGGCGGGCCTCGGCCCGGGCCAGGGCCATCCTCGAGCGCTCGCCCTCGGCCGCATCCCGGCCGATCATCGCCGCGGCGGACCAGGTCAGGATGAGCAGCCATCCGGCGGTGATGTGGCTCAGGTGCGGCTCGACGACGGTGGGCAGGTAGCCGAGCTCCACGCCCGCCTGACCAACCACCGTGATCACCGTGACGATGACGGCTGTGGTGAGCCAGAGCCGGCTGTCGGCCCGGTGGATGAGGGGCACCCCCACGAGCACGATGCCCGCCGGCACCAACAGGCTCCAACCGGCCGTCCAGGCGAAGGCGGTGATCAGCCCGGAGGCCAGGACGAGCCGGAAAAGCGGGCGTGCCTCGAGGCGCCCGCTGCGGATGTGGCGCTGGGAGTGGTCGTCGGCCACGAGCACCGTGAGCGGCAGGAGCAGCGCCAGCAGCCAGGGATCGCCGAGCACGGCGCCCTCGCGGTGCAGCCAGAGCAGCAGCGGGGCCCCGACGACGACGAGGACCGCCACGACTACCGCCGTGCGCAGGTGACCCATCGAAGAACCTCCGTCGGGCGGCGACAACCGCTCGCTTCTTGATCGGTTCCCAGCACCGTCGTGATGAGCGCCCGATCAGGTGATGCCGAGGGCCGCCAGGACCGCGTCGGGCAGCGCGTGGTAGCCGACGAACGCCACCACGTTGATCGTGGCGTGCGCCACCACCAAGGGCATGATCCGCCGTTTGCGGTGGTAGTACCAGGCGAACAGGAGTCCCATCGCGACGTTCCCGATCGCCATCCCCGGCCCCTGGTAGAGGTGATAGGCACCGCGGAGCAGGGCGCTGGCCACGATGATCGTGGGCACCGACCAACGCATCTGGCCAAGCCGCTCGGTCAGGTACGCGACTGCCACGACCTCCTCCAGCAGCGCGTTCTGCAGCGCGGCGAGCAGCAGTACCGGGACCGTCCACCAGTACGGGCTCAGCCCCGCGGCCTGGATCTCGACGTTCAGGCCCAGCGCGCGGCCGAGCAGGTAGAACCCCAGCCCGGGGACCCCAACCAGTGCCGCAAGGCCCAGCCCGATGCCCAGGTCGCGCAGCGGCCGGCTGCCGTCCAGGCCGATCCAGCGGGTCGCGCGGCGGCCCTGCGCCGAGAGCAGGTAGAGCGCAAGGAGCACGGGGACCAGGGCGAACCCGATGCCCAGCAGCTGGTAGGTGAGGTCGAGGTACGGACGGGTGGACCGGGTCGGGTTGAGCGTGGCGGTCTGCTGGGCGAGGGGTACCTCGACGGTGAGCCGTGCGTAGAGCCGCACGATCGCGTACACGGCGGATTGACCGATCGACAGCCCCAGGACGATCAGCACCTCGGCGCGGAGCCTGCGGGGCGGTGGTGCGGCGGCACCGTCCGGGTGAGCAGGCGGGGGCTCGGTCGCCGCAGGGCCGGGCGCCCTCGGGTCGCCCTCGTGTCCTTCGCTGTGCACGGGCACAACCTACGCGGCTGCGGCGGCGGTCGAGTACTCGACCGCCGCCGCCCGCGGCCTCAGCCCGCCTTGCGCAGCCGGAGCGAGTTCGTCACGACCAGCACCGAGCTCATCGCCATCGCCGCGCCGGCGATGATCGGGTTGAGCAGCCCGAGGGCGGCGAGCGGGATCGCGGCGACGTTGTAGGCGAAGGCCCAGAACAGGTTCTGCTTGATGACCCGAAGGGTCTGCCGGGAGAGCCGGATGGATTGTCCGGCCGAGCCGAGGTCGCCGCGCACCAGCGTGATGTCGGCGGCCTGCATGGCGACGTCGGTCCCGGTCCCCATCGCGAGCCCGAGGTCCGCCTGGGCAAGGGCGGCGGCGTCGTTCACGCCGTCGCCGACCATCGCGACCACCGCGCCCTTGTCCTGCAGGTCGCGCACGACCGTCACCTTGTCGGCGGGCAGCACCTCGGCGATCACGTCGGTGATGCCGACGGATGCGGCGACCGCGCGGGCGGCCCCGGCGTTGTCGCCGGTGAGCAGCACGGGTCGCAGCCCCAGCCGACGCAGCTCGTCGATCGCGGCGGACGACGTGGGCTTCAGTGGATCCCGGAGCACGACGACGCCCCTCGCGGTCCCGTCCCAGGCCGCCATGATCGCGGTGGCGCCGTCGGCCTCCGCCGCGGCGAATGCGTCGTCGACCGGTGTGGTGTCGACCCCCTGGTCGCGCAGCCAGCTCGGCCGGCCGACGAGCACCCGCCGCGCCAGGTCCTCGAGGCCCGCGTGCGGTGTTCGAACCACGCCCACGACGCCTCGCCCGGGCTCGTTCGCGAACTCCGTCACCTGGTGCTCGCCGATCCCGACACCGTCGGCGCCGAACACGGTCGGGGTGGCAGCGGATCCGGCCGCCGCCTGGGCGATCGCCTGGGCGATGGGGTGCTCACTGCGGGACTCGACGGCCCCGGCGAACCGGAGCACCTCGTCCGGATCCAGACCCGGCCCGGCCAGGACGTCGACCACGGTCATCCGGCCTTCGGTGACGGTGCCGGTCTTGTCCAGCACCACGGTGTCCACCCGGCGGGTCGACTCCAGGATCTCGGGGCCCTTGATCAGGATGCCGAGCTGGGCCCCGCGGCCGGTGCCGACGAGCAGGGCGGTGGGCGTCGCCAGCCCCAGCGCGCACGGGCAGGCGATGATCAGCACGGCGACCGCGGCGGTGAACGCCGCCTGCACGCCGCCGCCGATGAGCAGCCAGACCGCGAGGGTGCCGATGGACAGGGCGATGACCACCGGCACGAACCGCGCGGAGATCCGGTCCGCGAGCCGCTGGATCGGCGCCTTGCCGGTCTGCGCCTGGGCGACGAGTCGGCCGATCTGGGCCAGCATGGTCTGCTCCCCGACCCGCTCGGCGCGGACAACCAGGTAGCCAGACGTGTTCACCGTCGCGCCCGTGACCTGCGAGCCCGGCTCGACGTCGACCGGCACCGGCTCGCCGGTGAGCAGGGACGTGTCGACCGCGCTCGTGCCCTCCAGCACGACGCCGTCGGTGGCCACCTTCTCGCCCGGGCGCACCGCGAAGACGTCGCCGACCTTCAGGGAGGAGATCGGCACGCGCGTCTCGGCGCGACGGCCGTCGTCGTCGGTCGTCAGCAGTGCCGCGTCGGTGGCGCCCAGGGAGAGCAGGGTGCGCAGGGCGTCCCCGGCCCGGCGCCGGGAGCGGTGCTCGGCGTACCGGCCCGCCAGCAGGAAGGTCGTCAGGACGGCCGCGACCTCGAAGTACGGCTCGGGGATCGCCATGTGCGCGTCGGCGAAGCGCGGGATGAGCGTCGGCTGCATCCGCATGCCGATCTCGCCGGCGCCGCCGAACAGGATGGCCCAGAGCGACCAGGTGGTCGCCGCGACGACGCCCAGGGAGACCAGGGTGTCCATCGTGGACGAGCCGTGCCGCGCCGCGCGTGCGGCGGAGCGGTGGAAGGGCCAGGCCGCCCACGTGACGACCGGGAGCGTGAGCACGGCGACCACCCACTGCCACCCCGGGAACTGGGTGGGGGGGACCATCGAGAGCACGGTGATGGGGACGGTGAAGACGGCGGCGACCTGGACCCGGCGGAGCAGGTCCGCCCCGCGGTCGGGGGTCGGCGCGGAGGTGTCGAACTCGTCGCCCGCGTCCGGGTCCGGGACCGCGCGGGAGTCCCGCATCACGGTTGCGCCGTAGCCGGCGGCCTCGACCGCCTTGATCAGCTCCGCCACGGCGACGTCTTCGGTCAGCTCGACCTGCGCCGTCTCGGTGGCCAGGTTCACCGTCGCAGTGGCGCCGGGGAGCTTGTTGATCCGCTTCTCCACCCGCTGCACGCAGGAGGCGCAGGTCATCCCGCTGACCGCCAGGTCGATCACGCCGACGGGGTTGCGGGTCTGGTCGAGGCTGGGGGCCGCCATCAGGTGCCCAGGAGCTGGTAGCCGGCCTCGTCGATCGCGGCCCGGATGTCGTCGTCGGCGAGTGGCTCGGTCGCCGTGATCGTCACCTGGGAGGTGCCGCCGGAGACGAGCTCGACCTGAACATCGGTCACGCCGGGCAGTGCCCCGAGCTCCTCCTGGACGGAGCGGACGCAGTGGCCGCAGGTCATCCCGGTGACGTCGATCGTGAGGTTCTGGGTGCTCATGGTGGTGCCTTCCTTGGTGTGGGTGTTGCCGGGGACCTTGGCCGGGGTCTCAGCTGCGGACCAGGCGGGCGATCGCCTCGGAGGCCTCACGGACCTTGGCGTCGCCGGCGGAGTGGGACTCGCGCGCCGCGTCGACTACGCAGTGGCCCAGGTGGTCCTCCATCAGGCCGAGGCTCACGGCCTGCAGGGCCTTGGTCGCGGCCGCCACCTGGGTGAGGATGTCGATGCAGTACACGTCGTCGTCGACCATCCGCGCGATGCCGCGGATCTGGCCCTCGACGCGGCGGAGCCGCTTCAGGTAGTCGTCCTTGGTCCCGGTGTAGCCGGCCATCTGTCCTCCTGGTGGTTGCAGCTGCTGCCACCATACCCCCGTAGGGTATCAGGTCAAGCCGTCGCGGAGATCTTCACCGAACCTTCAGGGTGGCTATCGCGGCCAGGTGGCGAACGCCGCGAAGTGGCCCGGTCTACGGGCTGGCGCAGGAGTCTGGCCTACAGGCTGTCGCCGAAGTCCCTGCGGAACGCCGCCACCAGCTCGGTCTGCCAGTCCGAGACCGGCTCGAGCCGACCGTAGAAGAACCGCAGCACGTCGGGCTCCTCGTAGAACCGCAGGCCGCCCACCAGGTGCCGGTTCTGGTAGAGCCAGTCGATCCGGTCGATCGCGTAGCGGACCTGGGACAGCGTGAACACCCGCCGGGGCAGGGCGAGGCGCAGCAGCTCCATCTCCGCGAGCCGCTCCGTGCCGTCGGCCTCTCGCTGCTCGGAGAGGGTGCCGCGCTCCATCCCGCGGATCCCGCCGGCGATGTATGCCGCGGCCGCCAGCGCCCCGGCCGGGTACTGCTCCTGCGGCACGTGGTCCAGGAAGCGCATCGCGTCGACGTGGCAGCCGAGCCCGCCCGCCGGAGTGATCACCGGGACGCCGCGCCGGACCAGCTCGTCGACCATGTAGGCGATGAACTGCGGACCCTGGCTGATCATGTCCTCGTCCAGGGTCTCCTCCAGGCCGACCGCGAGCGCCTCCATCTCGCGCACGGACATCCCGCCGTAGGTGAGGAAGCCCTCGTAGAGCGGGACGAGCGGCCGCAGCCGGTCGTGCAGCTCGCGGTCCCGGATGCAGATGCCGCCGCCCCGCACGCAGCCGAGCTTGCGGGCAGAGAAGTAGATGACGTCGTACAGGTCGGCCATCGTCCGCGTGATCTCCGCGATGCTCGCGTCGGCGAACTCCGGCTCGCGGGTCTTGATGAACCACAGGTTGTCGGCGAGCAGGCTGGCGTCGAGCACGAGCAGCAGCCCGAACTCGTCGCACACCGCGCGTACCTCGCGCATGTTCGCGATGGAGACCGGCTGGCCGCCGATCAGGTTCGTCCCTGCCTCGATCCGGACGAACGGGATCGCGTCGGCGCCCACCTCGGCGACGAGCGCCCGGAGCGCCGCGATGTCCACGTTCCCCTTGAAGGGCTCGGCGCTGGTCACCTCGAGGCCGGCCGGGGTGATCACCTCCTCGACCCGCCCGCCGCGCAGCACGATGTGCGCCTTTGTGGTGGTGAAGTGGAAGTTCATCGGGACGACGCTGCCCTCGGTGACCAGCACCTGGGACAGGATGTGCTCGCAGGCCCGGCCCTGGTGCGCCGGCAGGAAGTAGTCCATCCCGAAGAAGTCGTCCAGGGCGCTCTTCAGCCGCGTGAAGGTCGCGCTTCCCGCGTAGCTGTCGTCGGCGACGAGCATCGAGGCCTGCTGCCGGTCGCTCATCGCGTTGGTGCCGCTGTCGGTGAGCATGTCCAGGAACACGTCGGCGTTCTGCAGCAGGAAGGTGTTGTTCCCGGCCTCGTTGATCGCCTGCATCCGGCGCTCGACGGGCAGCAGGCTGAGCCTCTGCACCACTCGAACCTTGTGCATCTCCAGCGGGAGCTGCTCGCCGCTGTGGAACGCCACCGTTGCCATGTCGTCTCCGTCACTGTTCGCGTGCGGCATCGTTGCCGCGCGCCCTGCGGTCGGTCGGGGTGACCCTCGGTCACGCTAGCGGCCGGTATCTCGATGTCGACCGACTTACGTCACACCGACGCGCAACGCCGCGTGGAACGCGCCCGCCCTCGCGCGGGGCACGAGACCCGGCCGGGCCGACCCGTGCTGACGGCCCTCAGTCGTCCAGGAGCGCGACGAGCCGCGCCGCCGCGCCCGTGTACGCGGCGGGTGTCATCGCTGCCAACCGCGCGGCGACGTCGTCGGGCAGGCCCAGGTCGTGAACGAAGTTGCGCAGGAGTTCGGCGGTGATCTTCCGGCCCCGGGTGAGCTCCTTGAGCCGCTCGTAGGGCTCCGCCATCCCCGGCGTCCCGGCGACCCCGGCGGCTCGCATCGCCGACTGGATCGCCTCCCCGAGCACCTCCCAGGCATCGTCGAGGTCCGCGTGCAGCGCCGCCCGGTCGACGTCCAGGCCGGCCAGGCCGCGACGCACGTTGTCGATCGCGAGCAGCGAGTGCCCGAACGCGGGCCCGATGTTGCGTTGCGTCGTGGAGTCGGTGAGGTCGCGCTGCATCCGGGAGGTGACCAGGGTCGCGCCGAGGGTGTCCAGCAGCGCTGACGAGAGCTCGAGGTTCGCCTCGGCGTTCTCGAAGCGGATCGGGTTCACCTTGTGCGGCATCGTCGACGACCCGACGGTGCCCATCCCGCGGACCTGGGCGAAGTAGCCAAGCGAGATGTAGGTCCAGACGTCGGTGGTCAGGTTGTGCAGGATGCGGTTGAACCGGGCCAGGTCGGCGTACAGCTCGGCCTGCCAGTCGTGCGGCTCGATCTGCGTGGTCAGCGGGTTCCAGGTCAGCCCGAGGTGCTCGACGAAGTCGCGCGAGACGGCGAGCCAGTCGGCCTTCGGAACCGCCGCGAGGTGCGCGCCGTAGGTCCCCGTCGCGCCGTTGAGCTTGCCCAGGTATTCGGCGGACTCGACCCTGCGGACCTGTCGCCGCAGTCGATACGCCAGGACGGCCAGCTCCTTGCCGAGGGTGGTCGGCGTCGCCGGCTGGCCGTGGGTGCGGGCCAGCATCGGAACCTCGGCGTTGTCCTTGGCGAGGACGGTCAGCTCCCCGACGAGCGACCGCGCGGCGGGCAGCCACACCTGTTGGACGGCGCCCCTGATCATCAGGGCGTAGGCGAGGTTGTTCACGTCCTCGCTGGTGCACGCGAAGTGGACCAGCTCGGTGACGGCGGGCAGCACGGTGTCCTGCCCGAGCACCTCGGGCGCCGCCGCCAGCCGGCCCTTCAGCAGGTACTCGATCGCCTTGACGTCGTGCAGGGTGACCCGCTCGGTCGCGGCCAGGTCGGCAACGGCGGTCTCGTCGAACGCGTCGACCACGCCGCGCAGGTAGTCCCGCTCCTCGCTGGACAGGGTGGGCGCACCGGGGATCACGTGGTGCGAGGTGAGGTGGATCAGCCACTCCACCTCGACGTTGAGTCGTTCGCGGTTGAGCGCGGCCTCGGACAGGTGGTCGACGAGCGGCGCCACGACGCTGCGGTACCGGCCGTCCAACGGGCTGAGCGCGATGGGCGGCGAGCCGGCGGCCAGGCTGCGCCGGGCGCGGGTGGGGATCTCGGGCGAACGGTCCGACATGCCGCACATCCTTCCACGGGGGCCCCCACGACCGATCGCAGGGAGGTGAACAATGGGCGGGTGGACCGCGCGACGAGGACGGATCCGGGGCGGATGCCCGGCTCTCGCCCGCCCGACGCGCCCAGCCGGGCGCCGGGCGCCGTGGCGCTGCTCGCGTTGGCCACCCTCGCCGCCGCCCTCGCCGGCCCGTGGAACCCGCCGTTGAGCAACCGGGACCTGATGCCCGAGGAGCTGTTGCCGACCGAGGTGCCCACCGTGCCACCGCCCGCCGCGGTCGGGGAGCTGGAGAACCTCGACCCGATGCAGGTCCGGCCTTGGGACCTGACGTGGCTCGGCCTGATCCTGCTCGCGGTGCTGATCCTGTGGCTCAGCTACCTCGCGATCTGGTGGCTTCGCCGACACCCGCTGCGGCGGCCGCCCGGGCCGCCCGACGACGGCGGCATCCTGCCGGGTCACGCGATGACCGACCAGACCGTTGCCCCGAGCCTCCCCGTGCTGCGCGAGGGGATCTCGGCGGCGGGTGACGAGCTGCTCGGGGGCCGCAGCCCGGTGGAAGGCGTGATCGCGGCCTGGGTCGCCCTTGAGGCGGCAGCCGCGCGATCCGGCGTGGTGCGCCACCCGGCCTCGACGCCGACGGAGTTCACCGTCGCGGTGCTCGACGCCACCCCCGCCGACCCCGCGGCCACGCGATCCCTCCTGGCGCTCTATCTGCGCGCGCGGTTCGGCGCCGAGCACATGTCCGAGCAGGACGTCGCAACCGCCACGGACGCGCTGCGCACCCTGGCGGCAGGCCTCGGCACCCCCGACCACCCGGAGGTCGGACCGTGAGTCGCATCCACCTCCGGCCCCTGATCATCGCCGCCTGCGTGTGTCTGGTGGTGTGGACCCTCGGCATGCGACTGCTCGACGCGCTGCTGGTCGGCATGGTGGTGTTCGTGGTCGCGACCGTCGTCGGCGCGCTCGAGTCCGGCGCCGAGGACCCCTGGGCCCCGCTGCCGGACGACGAGGCGGACGGTGCGCGCACCGAGGTCGCCGCGCTGACGTGGTCCTTCGTCGGGCGCGACGGGCGGGTCTCGGAGGTCGCCGTCCGGCGGCTGCGGGCCGACGCGACCCGGCGGCTCGCCCGACGCCGACTGGTGATCCCCGGGGGCCTGACCGCCCGGACACCGAGCGAGGCCGCCCCCGAGGTCGTCGCCCAGGCACGTGCCCTGCTCGGCGAGCGAGCCTGGGCCACCCTCACCGCACCCGGCGGCCTGATGCCGTCGATCCTCGACATCGCCCACTGCGTCGAGGTCATCGAGAGACTTGGTTCGACCGAGCCCATGAAGCAGTCCGTCCCGCAGGTCAGCAATCCGCAAACGAGAGGGCAGCAGCCGTGAACCTCAATGCCCCGCACGCCGCTCCCCTGCAGGCCGCCGAGGTGGCCCGCCTCGCCGGCGAGGTGCTCACCGAGGTGGGCACGGCCGTCGTCGGGATGCGAGACGCGCTGCGCACCGCGCTCGCCGCCATCCTGGCCGGCGGGCACGTGCTGATCGAGGACGTCCCGGGCCTGGGCAAGACCCTGGCCGCGCGTAGCCTCGCGACCGCGCTGGGCCTGGAGTTCCGGCGGATCCAGTGCACCCCCGACCTGCTGCCGTCCGACATCACCGGCGCAGCCGTCTGGGACCCGCAGACGTCCGCGTTCCACTTCCGCCCCGGGCCGGTGTTCGCCGGGCTCGTGCTGGCCGACGAGATCAACCGGACCGCCCCGAAGACGCAGTCGGCGCTCCTGGAGGCGATGGGCGAGCGCCAGGTGACGGTGGACGGCGTCACGTACCCCATGGCGCGGCCGTTCCACGTCCTGGCGACGTCGAACCCGGTGGAGTACGAGGGCACCTATCCGCTGCCCGAGGCCCAGCTGGACAGGTTCATGGTCCGCGTCGCGGTGGGCTACCCGGAGGGCGACGCCGAGGCGGAGGTGCTCCGACGCCGGCTGGAGCGGCGCCGGGAAGAGGCGGTCGTGACCCGCGTGGTCGATGCCGAGACGCTGCTCGCCATGCAGTCGGGCGTCGAGGAGGTCCGGGTGGACCCCGACATCGTGCGCTACTGCGTCGATCTCGCCGCCGCGACCCGCAGGCACGAGTCCGTCGAGGTGGGCGCCTCACCGCGGGGCTCCCAGGCGCTGATGGTGGTCGCGCGGGCCCTCGCCGTGCTGTCCGGGCGGCGGTTCGTCGCACCCGAGGACGTCAAGGCCGTCGCCGTCTCCGCCCTCGCGCACCGGATCACGCTCACCCCGGCGACCTGGGCCGCCGGCGTGGTTGCCCAGGACGTGGTCCGCGACGTGCTCGCCCGGGTGCCCGGCCCCTCGACGATCCCGGTGAACTGATGGCGGAGCCCGCCGCGGACGAGCGCCCGCCGCCCGGCGACGCGGTCGAAGCCGCCGCGCCCTGGGCCGTCGGCAGCGGGCTGATCTGGGCCATGGGGGCCGGGCTGGTGCTCGGCGGACTCGGGGTCCTCGCCGGGCGGCCGGACCTGGCCCTGCTGGCTGCGGGCCCGCTCCTGGCGGCGCTGGGGGCGGTCTGGAACCGCCCCCGGGGCCAGATCTGGACGGACGTGGAGCACACCAGCGACAGCCCGCAGGGGGTGCTCGAGGCGCAGGCCCGGGTGGCGGCGCCACCGGCGACGAGTGCGGTCCGGGTCCGGCTCGGCCGGCCCGGGCACGGCGCCACCGAGGCGCTCGTCGACGTGCCGCTGAACCGGCTGCTCACGGTCCGTGCCCGGTCGGTGCGCACCGGGCCCCAGCCGCTGTTCCGGCTGGAGGCCCAGGGGATAGGCGGCACCGGGATGCTCGTCGGCCCGGTGAGCCGCCTCGACCCGCAGCGGGTGCTCGTGCTCCCGACCCCGCGGCCGATGCCGGCGCTGCCGCTACCCCTGCGGCTGCACGGGCTGACCGGTCAGCACGACTCCCGCCGGCCCGGGGACGGGGGCGGCCTGCGTGACGTGCACCCCTTCGCCCCCGGGGACACGGTTCGCCGGATCGACTGGAAGGTCACCGCCCGGCGGTCCCCCCGGCTCGAGGAGCTGTACGTGCGGCGCACCATGGCGCTGGGCGAGGCCGCCGTCGTGCTCGTGGTCGACTCCCGGGACGACGTCGGGCCGGATCCGGCCACCTGGAGCGGGCTGCAACCCATCCGGCCCGACGACGCCACGTCGCTCGACCTCGCGCGGCAGGCGGCCGCAACCGTTGCCCAGGGGTACCTGACCGTGGGTGACCGGGTGGGCGTGGAGGACCTCGGGGTGCGGAGGCGCGTCCTGCGTCCCGGGACGGGCCGCCGGCAGCTGAACCGCGTGCTGCACCAGCTCGCCCTGCTCCGGCCCGAGGGCGATCCGGCGGAGCGGGTCAGGCCGCCGCGCCTGTCGTCGGGCAGCATCATCTACCTCTTCTCGACGTTCCTCGATCGCGAGCCGGCGGAGATGGCGCGGACCTGGCGCCGCACGGGTCTGCGGGTGATCGCCGTGGACGTCCTTCCCCGGATCCGCACGCAGGACCTGGACGCCCATCACTGGCTTGCGCTGCGGATCGTCCGGGTCGCGCGGCAGGACCGGCTCGAGGACCTGGCAGCCGTCGGGGTCGAGGTGCTGCGGTGGGCCGACGACGAGGCGACGACGGCCCAGCTTCAGAGCGCCGCCCGGATGTCGCACCGCAGGCCGGGGGGTGTGGCTCGATGATCTGGTGGCGGCTGCGCAACCGGGTGCGCGAGCTCTTCTGGCTGCCCCCGCTCGCCCCGCCGACCGGGGAGGAGGTCCCGCCGCACCCGCGCCTGGAGCTGCTGCTGGCCCGAGCTGTCCCGGGCGCCGTGGTGCGACTGCTCCCGGGGGCGCTGGCCGTCGGCTGCGGGCTGCTGCTCGTCCGGATCAGTCCGGTCGGTTGGGTCCTCGTCGGGCTCGCGGCGCTTGCCCTGGTCCTCCGGCCGCATTGGCCGATCGCCGCGGGGTTCGCGTTCCTGGTCGCGCTCTGGGTGTACATCGGCGGCGACCTGCTCGCCGTCCAGCCGACCACGGGCTCGGTCCCCGAGCTCTGGCGGGCCTCGGCGCTGGTGGCCGCGCTGCACGCCGTGTTCAGCGCGTCGATGCTGGCCGCCCACGTCTCCTGGCGATCGCTCGTGGAGGGCGCGGTCCTCGCGCGCGCCGTCCGGGCCATGGTCGGGCCGCAGGCGATCGTCCAGACGCTGCTGCTCTTCAGCGGCTGGC
This sequence comes from uncultured Actinotalea sp., assembly GCA_964349585.1. Taxonomy (GTDB): domain Bacteria; phylum Actinomycetota; class Actinomycetes; order Actinomycetales; family Cellulomonadaceae; genus Actinotalea. The sequence goes on along the minus strand of CAYGGX010000014.1, from coordinate 24,863 downwards.
TCCGCGCGGGTGTGGGCGGAGCGACGCCCCAGGACTGGCTGCGCCTCTTCGGAGTAGCCGCGATGGTCGGGATCGTGCTGCTCGGCCTGACCGGGATCCTGGCGCGACGGAGGGCCGGGGAGTACTGAGGGGCGCCAGCCGCGGCCCGTGCCCGCGGCGCCCGACCGTGCACACCTGACCGCCGACGACGCCGTCGTCCCCAGGCCGACCGGGTCGTTCCGCCTGGGCGCGCCCGGGCCCGCCTAGCGTCCTCCCGCGAGGAGGGTCGATGAGCAGGGGTGCGAACGCGGTGGTGGAGCAGATCGCCGCCGCTCGGTACGAGCTCGCCGCCGCCGGTCAGGTGGACTGGGCGGGCAAGGCCGCCGACAGGTATGCCGCGATCCTGCAGCAGGGCCTCGCCGGCCTCGCCGGCCTGCGACACGCGGCAGAGGCGACGCACTGGGCGGCGCTTCGGCACGAGGCAGCCGTCGAGGCCGCGCGAGCGGGCGCATGAGCGACCCGGGCATCACCGTGATCGGCGGCGCGGCGGGCACGCGGGCATGCACCGATGCCCTCGAGGCCATCGCGGGCCGCCTCGAGCGAGCCGCGCGTCACCTGGACGACGCCGCGGCCAGCCTGGACCGGGTGCTCCGGTTGTCCCGGGACACCGCGACCTGGTCGCCGGCGACCGCCGCCCGCCTGGCCGCCGAAGCGGCCCCGCTGCGGACCCGGTGGGGCGGGCTCCGGGCCCGCGCCGCCGCTGCGCACGACACCGCGCGCGACCTGCGGACCGCGGCCGAGGTCTACCGCCGAGCCGAGGCGGACGCCGCCGGTGCCGTGCGCGCGGCCGTGGTGGTCGCCGGCAGCGCGATCGGCGAGCAGGGCCCCCTGGCCGCGCTGCTCGCCGTCGAGCTGTCCGTGTTCGGCGGCGTGGCGGCCGGCCTTGCCCTGCTGCAGGCGCGGTTGCTGCGCGCCGCACCCTCCCCGGTCGGCCTCGCGCTGCGCTGGCTGTCGCAGGAGCGGTTCGCATCCGGGTTCGTGGCGCGCAGCCTGCGGGGCTCGGGTCCGCTGCCGGAGCTCGGTCCGCCGCACGCCGACACGCTGCAGGTGGGGGTGCTGGGTCTGGCCGCGATGCTCCGGGCGCTGCTCCCGGGGCGCCAGCCGATCACCCTCGACCCGATCCCGGACGCGGCCGGCCTGTTCGGGTTCGGTGGCCGACTGCTCGGCGGTCCGCAGTTGCCGGGTCTCGCCGTTGCACCGGCGGTCGGCGTCAAGGAACGGGGCGCCGCACCCCGCGGCACCGCCGACGTGCTGCGGGACATCGACGACCTGTACTCAGCCACGCCCGGCACGGTCGGGGTGCAGCGCCTGGATCACGCCGACGGGACCCGGTCCTGGGTGGTGACGATCCCGGGCACCCAGTCCATGGGGTTCGGCGGCCCGGTGCCGACGGACATGGCGAGCAACCTGGACGCGGTGTCCGGGCGCCCATCGGCGATGAGCGAGGTGGTGATCCAGGCCATGCTCCGGGCCGGGGTGGGGCCGGACGAAGCGGTCGCGCTGGCCGGGCACAGCCAGGGTGGGCTGACCGCGATGCAGGTGGCCGCCGATCCGCGGGTGGCCGCCGGGTTCTCGGTGGCGGCGGTGGTCACCGCGGGTGCGCCGGTCGCGGGGATGTCACTGCCGGCGGGCGTCCAGGCGCTGCACCTGGAGCACCTGCAGGACGGCGTGACGGCGCTCGACGGCGCGCACAACCCGGGCGTGGCGAACCGGACGACGCTGGTGCGCGACCTCGGCGCCGGGGACAAGGCCGACCGTGCGGCGGCCCTGTCGATCGCGGGTTCGCACGAGCTGCCGGGCTACGTCCGGACCGCAGAGCTGGCCGAACGCTCGACCCATCCGTCGGTCCAGCGCTTCGACGAGGCGCTGGCGAGCGTTCTCGGTGACGGTACCGCCGCGGTCACGGACCTCCGGTTCGTCGGCGTCCGGACGCCCTGACTACTTGCGGGCGCCGGGGATCGCGACGCTCAGCACGAAGCTGAGGACGGCGACGATGAGCGCGCCGAGGATCGCGGTGCCGAAGTTGTCGATCCGCAGGCCGTACTCCGTCCGCTCCGAGAGCCAGCCGGTGAGCCAGAGCATGCCCGCGTTGACGATCAGGGTGAACAGCCCGAGCGTCAGGATGTACAGGGGCAGCGAGAACAGCTTGACGATCGGCTTCACGACGGCGTTGACGAGGCCGAACACGAGGGCCACCACCAGGAAGACCAGCACGGTGGTGCTCGTGTCGCCGCCGCCCACCACGGTCAGCCCTGGCAGGACGAGCGTCGCCAGCCAGATGGCGACGGCGTTGATGATCACGCGCAGCAGGAAACTCATGACGCCATCGTTCCATGGTCACCGGGCGCGGGCACGGTCCGGTGGCATGCTGTGCGCGTGAGCACGCCCCGGGTGCCCGTACGCGCCGCCCTGCGCACCCTTCCCGCGTATGTGCCGGGCGCCCGGCCGGCCTCCGACGATGCCGTGAAGCTGTCGTCGAACGAGAACCCGTTCCCGCCCCTCGACGGCGTGCTCGCGGCGGTGGCCGGGGCGGCCCGGTCGATGAACCGCTACCCGGACATGTTCGCCACGGACCTGGTGTCCGCCCTCGGCGAGCGGCACGGCGTCGCCCCCGGCTCGGTGGTGACGGGCGGCGGATCGGTCGCCGTGCTCGGTCACGTGCTGCAGGCCTTCTGCGAGGCGGGCGACGAGGTTGTGCACGCGTGGCGGTCCTTCGAGGCGTACCCGATCGCGGTGCGCCTGCAGGGTGCCGTCGGCGTCCCCGTGCCCCTCGACCCGGGCGGGCACCACGACCTGGGGGCGATGCTCGCCGCCGTGGGACCGCGGACCCGCGCGGTGCTGGTCTGCTCGCCGAACAACCCGACCGGGCCGGCGGTCGGCACGGCGGAGCTGGTGGCGTTCCTGGCCGCCGTGCCCGACGACGTCCTGGTCGTCCTGGACGAGGCGTACGCGGAGTTCGTGCGCGACCCGGGGGCCGCCGACGGGATGCGGCTGCACGCCGAGCACCCGAACCTCGTGGTCCTGCGCACCTTCTCCAAGGCGTATGGCCTGGCCGGCCTGCGGGTGGGCTACGCGGTCGCCCACCCGGACCTTGCGGCGGCCGTCCGCACCGCGTCGACGCCGTTCGGGGTCAGCCACCCGGCCCAGGTGGCCGCGCTCGCCTCCCTGGCGTCCGAGGCGGCCCTGTTCGAGCGCGTCGACGCGGTCGTTGCCGAGCGGGCGCGGCTGCTGTCCGGCCTGCGTGAGCAGGGGTGGCCGATCCCGGACACGGAGGCCAACTTCGTGTGGCTGCCCACCGATCGCGCGACCGACCTGGCCGCGGATGCCGCGGATCAGGGGCTCCTGGTGCGTGCCTTCGCCGGGGAGGGGATCCGGATCACGGTCGGCGACCCCGCCGCGAACGACCGGGTGCTGGCGCTCGCCGCCGGGTGGGCGCCCGGCTGAGATCACCCACCATGGTCCCTGGTACTCGGCTGCGCGACCCACCATGATCAGCGGTGGCCGGAGGGCCGGTGCAGCAGCAGCTTCGTTCGGCGCAGATGGTCGCCTCGATGGCGAACTCCCCCAACCGGGACAGCCGCTTCAGCTGGTCGTGACGGCCCGCGACGCCGAGGCGTTGGAGGAAGTGCACAACGGGCCTGCGAGGTCCTTTGTGTTGGCCCTCAGGGCTCAACCTACGGGTGCGTAGCCTACGCTGACGTAAGTTAGCGGCGGCCCCGGAAGGAAACCCCTGCGTGAGCGAGCCCGACCTCGTCCAGCTCCTGACCCCGGCCGGCGACCGCGTCGACCACCCTGCGTACTCCGAGCGGGTCGCACACCTGGATCCCGACGCCCTGCGGGGCCTCTACCGGGACATGGTCATCATGCGCCGCTTCGACACCGAGGCGACGGCGCTCCAGCGGCAGGGTGAGCTCGGCCTCTTCGCGCCGGCGCTCGGGCAGGAGGCGGCGCAGATCGGTTCGGCGCGGGCGCTGGCGCCCCAGGACTTCGTCTTCCCCTCCTACCGTGAGCACGGCGTGGTGCAGGTCCGCGGGGTCGAGATGGCCGACGTGCTGCGCCTGTTCCGCGGCGTGGACCATGGGGGCTGGGATCCCACCGCCCACAACGTGCACTCCTACACGCTGGTGATCGGCGCCCAGACCCTGCACGCCACCGGCTATGCGATGGGGGTGCAGCGTGACGGGCTGGTCGGTACCGGCGATCCGGCGCGCGACACGGCCGTCGTGGCTTACTTCGGCGACGGCGCGACCTCCCAGGGCGACACCAACGAGGCACTCGTGTTCGCCGCGGTGAACAACGCCCCCCTGGTCTTCTTCTGTCAGAACAACCAGTGGGCGATCTCCGAGCCGGCGACGAAGCAGACCAGGGTGCCGATCGCCGATCGCGGCCGAGGCTTCGGAGTGCCGAGCGTCCGGGTGGACGGCAACGACGTGCTCGCCTGCTACGCCGTCGCCGCCGAGGCCCTGGAGCGGGCCCGGAGCGGCGGCGGACCGACGCTCATCGAGGCCTACACCTACCGGATGGGCGCGCACACCACGTCCGACGACCCCAGCCGCTACCGCACGTCCGCCGAGGAGGAGCACTGGCGCCGGCGCGACCCCATCGACCGGCTGCGGGCCCACCTCGACCGCGTCGGCGAGCTCCCCGAGGAGTTCCTCGGCGTGCTCGATGTGGAGGCCGACGCCCTCGGGGCCCAGCTCCGGGACGCGGTGCACGCCATGGGGGCACCGGACGCGTCGTCCATGTTCGACGACGTCTATGCCTCCCCGCACGCCGTCGTCGCCGAAGAGCGTGAGTGGTTCGCCGAGTACGAGGCGTCGCTGACCGTTCCGGTCGCGGGACGCGGGCAGGGAGAGTCACGATGAACTCGATGACCATGACCCGGCAGGGCTCGGCCACCGACGCCAAGGCGCCGGCCGGCACGGAGCGCCTGACCCTCGCCAAGGCGATCAACCTCGGGCTGCGGGCCGCGATGGACGCGGACCCCAAGGTCATGCTGATGGGCGAGGACATCGGTGCCCTGGGCGGCGTCTTCCGGGTCACCGACGGCCTGCTCGCCGACTTCGGCGACTCGCGGGTGGTCGACACGCCGCTGGCGGAGTCGGGGATCGTCGGGACCGCGATCGGGCTGGCCCTGCGGGGCTACCGACCCGTGTGCGAGATCCAGTTCGACGGGTTCGTGTTCCCGGCCTTCGACCAGATCACCACCCAGCTCGCCAAGATGCACTACCGGTCCAGGGGGCGCCTGACCCTGCCGGTGGTCATCCGGGTCCCCTACGGCGGGGGCATCGGCGCGGTCGAGCACCACAGCGAGTCGCCCGAGGTGCTCTTCGCGCACACCGCCGGGCTCCGGGTCGTCACGCCGGCGACGCCCGCCGACGCCTTCGCGATGATCCAGGAGGCCATCGCCTCCCCCGACCCGGTGATGTTCTTCGAGCCCAAGGGCCGGTACTGGGACAAGGGCGACGTCGACCTGGCCCTGCGCCCCGCCGCGGGCGCCGGGACGCTCGACAGCGCGCAGGTGCTCCGCAGCGGTACCGACGTGACCCTGGTCGCCTACGGACCGACGGTGGCGACCGCGCTCAAGGCCGCCGAGGCGGCCGCCGCCGAGGGCACCAGCCTCGAGGTGGTCGACCTTCGCGCGATCTCCCCCCTGGACACCGCGACCGTCGCGGCCTCGGTGCGCAAGACCGGACGATGCGTCGTGGTGCACGAGGCACCGGTGCTCTACGGGGCGGGGGCCGAGGTAGCCGCCCGGATCACCGAGGCCTGCTTCTACCACCTTTCCGCGCCGGTCCTCCGGGTGGGCGGGTACCACACCCCATACCCGGTGGCCCGGATCGAGCACGACTACCTGCCGTCGGTCGACCGCGTCCTGGACGCCGTCGACCGCGCGATCGACTTCTGAGGAGCGGGCCGTGAGGTACGAACAGTTCAGGCTGCCCGACGCGGGTGAGGGCCTCACGGAGGCCGACATCGTCGAGTGGCGCGTCGCCGTCGGCGACCGGGTGACGGTGAACCAGCCCATCCTCGAGATCGAGACGGCCAAGTCGCTGGTCGAGCTGCCCAGCCCGTTCGACGGCGTGGTCCACGAGCTGCTCGTCGAGCAGGGGACGACGGTGGACGTTGGCACGCCGATCATCACGATCGACACCGACCCCGACGGGACCCGCGGCGATGTGCCGCCGGCCGACGCCGACGCCGGCAGCGGTGCCGTGCTGGTCGGGTACGGAACAGCGGAGGCGGGGAGCCGCCGTCGGGCACGTCGCTCACAGGGCAACCCAGGGAGCGGTGACGCCGCCGGCGCTCCGGTCGCTGCCGAGGCACCCGCGGCCGAGAAGGAGGACTCCGCGACCCGCCCGGTGCTCGCCAAGCCGCCGGTCCGCAAGCTCGCGAAGGACCTCGGCGTCGACCTGACGACCGTGTCGCCCACCGGACCGGGCGGGATCGTGACCCGGGAGGACGTCGTCGCGCAGGCGAAGGGGAACGAGCCCCAGGTTCTCGCCACCTACGCCGGCGACGAGCAGCCGTGGCTCGCCTCGGGAAAGGTGTCCGACGACGGCCGCAGCACCCGGGTGCCCGTGCGCTCGGTTCGCAAGCGCACGGCGGAGGCCATGGTCTCGAGCGCGTTCAGCGCCCCGCACGTCTCGGTGTTCCACACCGTCGACGTGACCAAGACGATGCACCTGGTGGAGCGGCTGCGCGCCGACCGGGAGTTCGTCGACGTCCGCGTGACGCCCCTGCTGATCGCCGCGAAGGCCCTGCTGCTCGCGGTCCGCCGGCACCCGGAGATCAACGCCTCGTGGATCGACGAGGACCAGGAGATCGTCTACAAGCACTACGTCAACCTGGGCATCGCCGCGCAGACGCCGCGCGGGCTGATCGTGCCGAACGTCAAGGACGCCCACCGGATGGGCCTGCACGACCTGGCGCTCGGGCTCGCCGAGCTCACCGCCAAAGCGCGGGCCGGGTCCACCTCGCCCGGTGACATGTCCGACGGGACCATCACGATCACCAACGTCGGCGTGTTCGGGATCGACACCGGCACCCCGATCCTCAACCCGGGCGAGTCGGCGATCCTGGCCTTCGGCGCGATCCGCGAGCAGCCCTGGGTGCACAAGGGGAAGATCCGCAAGCGGCACGTGACCCAGCTCGCGCTCTCCTTCGACCACCGGCTGGTCGACGGCGGCCTGGGGTCGCGGGTGCTGGCCGACGTCGCCGCCGTGCTGGAGGACCCGGCCTACGGGCTCGTCTGGGGCTGACCCCCCGCCCGCCAGCCCTCACCTGACGCCCGCCAGCCCTCACCTGACGCCCGCCCACAGCCACACCTGACGCCCGCCCACAGCCACACCTGACGCCCGCCCACAGCCACACCTGAGACCAGTGGGTCAGGTGTGCGTCGAGTGACGACTCTTCCGTCACTCCGGCCTCAGGCGTACCAGGAGTGGCTGTGCGCGTCCGGCCGGCGGCAGGGCGGGCGGACCGTCGGTCGGCCTAGGCTGGCGGCGTGCTCCAGGACGCCGGCGCGGCGCGTCGCCCGACCGCTGTGGGCATCGCCGTCGTCGCCGGGGCCGCGGCGGCCGCCGTCCTGCTCGGCCTGTTGCTCACCGGGAGCGCCGCCCCCCCGGTGCTCGGTGATCCGGGCGCCGTCGTGCGCTGGGGCCTGCCGACGACGGCGGCGCTCGCGAACCTCGCCGGAGCCGTCACCCTCGGCTCGATCGCGCTGGCGGTGTTCGTCCTGCCGCGCGGGACGGGACGGGTGCCGTCGGACGGGCGGGCCTGGTCCCGCAGCCTGCTGATCGCCGGCGTCGCGGCCGGGGCGTGGACCCTGCTCGGCCTGGTCCGGCTCGTCCTCGCTTATGCCAGCGTCGCCGGCCGGCCGGTCGGCGGGGCGGGCTTCGACGCGGAGCTCGGGCTGTTCGTCGGCGAGATCACCCTGGGCCGCATCCTCCTCGGGGTGGTCGGGATCGCGGCGCTGACCTGCGTGGTCGCGCTCCTGGTCACCGGGCCGAGGGGTGCCGCGGCCGCGGGGCTGCTGGCCGCCTCGGCCCTGGTGCTCCAGGCCCAGTCGGGGCACGCCTCGGGCTCGACCAACCACGAGCTGGCCATCTCGTCGATGTTCCTGCACCTGCTCGGCGTCTCGCTCTGGGTCGGCGGCCTGGTCGCGCTCGCGCTGCTGTTCCGGCGGCTGGGCGCGGACCTAACACCGGCCGTGGCCCGGTACTCGACGCTCGCCGCGTGGTGCTTCGTCGCGGTCGCGGTGTCCGGGGTGGTCAGCTCGGCGATCCGGCTGGGCGGCGCGGGAGAGCTGACCAGCACGTACGGCCGCCTCGTGCTCGCGAAGGTCGGGCTCCTGACGACGCTCGGCTTCATCGGTTGGCTGCACCGGCGGTCGGTCCTCCCCCGACTCGCCGCGGCACCCCGCACGTTCTGGCGCCTAGCGGTGGTGGAGCTCGCTGTGCTGGGTGCGGCCAGCGGCGTTGCGTCCGCGCTCGCCGCGACCGCACCGCCGGTGCCGCAGGAGCCCGCACCGGCGACCCAGCTCACCCCCGCGGAGATCGTCACGGGCCACCCGTTGCCGCCCCCGCCGACGGTCGAGCTCTGGCTGACCAGCTTCCGGTGGGACCTGCTGCTGGCCCTCGGCTGCCTGGCCGGGCTCGTGGTGTACCTGCGCTGGGTCCGCCGGCTGCGGCTCCGCGGGGACGGCTGGCCGCTGCCCCGGACGCTCGGCCTGGTGGCCGGCCTGGTCGTGCTGGCCTGGAGCACGTCGGGCGGGCCCGCCGTCTACGGGCACGTCCTGTTCAGCGCCCACATGCTCCAGCACATGCTCCTGGTGATGGTGGTGCCGATCTTCCTGGTGCTCTCGGCGCCCGTCACGCTCGCCGCCCGCGCCCTGCCGGTGCGGCGGGACGGGTCACGCGGCCCGCGGGAGTGGTTGCTCGGCGTCGTGCACTCGCGGGTGGCCCGGTTCTTCGCCAACCCGGTGGTGGCGGCGGTGAACTTCGCCGGCTCGATGGTGGTCTTCTACTACACGCCCCTGTTCGAGCTCGCCCTGACGACGTACCTGGGCCACCTCCTGATGATCGTGCACTTCACCCTGGCCGGGTACCTCTTCGCCAACGCGCTGATCGGGATCGACCCGGGGCCGACGCGCCCCGCCTACCCCGTCCGGCTGCTGCTGCTCTTCGCCACGATGGCCTTCCACGCCTTCTTCGGCCTGGCGCTGGTGTCCGGCGAGGTGCTGCTGGTCCCGGAGTGGTTCGGCCTTCTCGGCAGGCCATGGGGCCCACCGGCGCTGGCGGATCAGCAGGCCGGCGGGGCGATCGCCTGGGGGATCAGCGAGCTTCCCCTGCTGGCACTTGCCATTGCGCTGGTCGCCTCGTGGACCCGCGACGACGAGCGCACGGCGCGGCGGCGTGACCGTGCCGCCGAGCGGGACGGCGACGCGGAGCTGAGCGAGTACAACGCGATGCTCGGGCGCCTGGCGGGCGGGGGAGTCGCCCGAGAGGGTGACGATAGCGCTCCGAAGGGCGGCTGAACCTCCCCGCCGGGTGGCTCAAGCCCGGGCTCAACGGGCGGATCTCCCCCACCTCGGTCATGATCGGGGTGAGGCCGGCCGCGCCCGGCAGAGAAGGAGACATGACCATGGGGATCGGAAGTGGCATCTTCCTGATCGTCGTCGGCGCAATTCTCGCCTTCGCGATCCAGCCCGACACGTGGGAGGTCGTGAACCTCAACATCGTCGGCTACATCATGATCATCGGTGGGATCATCGCCCTCGTGCTGGGCCTGGTGTACAACTCCCAGCGTCAGCGGACGCACCACACCGTGGAGCGGTACGACGACCGGCCGCCGCCCGTCGTCTGACCCACCCCCAGAGGGCGGCAGGTGCCTCGGCGCCGCCGCCCTCTGTCATGCCCGAGCGGCGTCGGCGATCGCCTGCCCGAGCTCCACGGGACGCGAGAGCATCGGCCAGTGGCCGGTCGGCAGGTCGACGAGCTCGACGTCGGCGTACTCGAAGAGTTCGGTCGGCAGCTTGCCCGCGGCCGCGAGCTGCCGGACCAGCGCGCTTGGCAGCGAGGTGGCGATCACGGTCACCGGTACGGCGAGCCGACGCCTGTCGCGCACCCGCACTGGCGAGCGCATGACACCCGTGGGCTGTCGCACCGCGCGTGAGCGCAGGGCGGCCAGGTCGACGCCCTGCGCTGAGAGCTCCGCGGCCGCGAGCTGCGCATCGTCCGGGAACGGCGAGTGGCTGATCTCGGACGGCGTCTCGGGGAAGGGCGCCACGCCGTCCCGCATCGGGCCGGCGTCGACGTAGACGGTCCGGCCGACGCGCTCCGGCCGCTGGTCCGTCACCATCTGCACCACCGGCGCGCCGCCGCTGTGCCCGACGAGGACGACGTCGCCCTCGAGATCGTCCACCAGGTCGCGCACCGCCGCGACCTGGTCGTCCAGCGTCACGGCGGATCCGTCACCGCCCCCCTGACCGGGAGGCGTCACCGCGTGCGGCGCGAGTCCCGCGTCGCGCAGCGGGGGCAGGACGTCGTCCCACGCCCAGGCGCCGAGCCAGTAGCCGGGGACGAGGACGACGTGGATCTCTGGTGTCTGCTCTGGTGTCATGCCACCAGGCTGCACGGCGGTCGGTGACACCGGTATGTCACCGTCTTCTGCCGACTTCGGCGAGGATGGGGGCGTGAACCGCACCGATCGGCTCTACGCGATCACCGAGGAGCTCCGCCGCCGGGGTTCGGCGGGCAGCACGGGCCGCCGCCTCGCCGCGATGCTCGAGGTGAGCGAGCGGACGATCAAGCGCGACGTCAGCGCCCTGCAGCAGGCGGGGACGCCCATCTGGGCGCAGCCGGGCCCGGGCGGCGGCTACGTGCTCGATGCCGCCGCCACCTTGCCGCCGATCACCTTCACACCCGCGCAGGCGGTCGCCGCGGCCGTCGCGCTCGCCGCGATGCCCCCCGGGAGCCCGTTCGGCGTCGACGCGGCCACCACGCAGCGCAAGGTGTGGGACGCGCTCGGCCACGCCGACCGGGAGCGGGCCGCGACGCTCAGCGGTCGGGTGTGGACCCACCTTCCCGCCGACCCCGATGAGCCGCCGACCGAGCCCGCCGTCCTGCGCGCCGTTGAGCAGGCGCTGGGCGACGGCCGGGTGCTGTCGATCACCCACGGCGCCGACGGCCGCGTCACCCGTCGCGACGTCGAGCCGATCCTGCTGGCCCACACGGACGGCCGCTGGTACCTGGTCGCGTGGTGCCGCTCCCGCCAGGCCGTGCGCTGGTTCCGGCTCTCCCGGATACGGCGCGCGCACCTCACCGGCGAGCGCCACCCGCCGCGCGACGTCGCGGAGGTCGGCGTCCCTCCGGCCGGGTCCGCCCCGGTCGGGTGAGCGGGCGTCGACCTCAGGCGTCGAGCAGGCCGCGCAGGATGCTGTCGCCGGAGTGGGCGGGATCCCCGTCGAACGGCTCGTCGGAGATGTCGACCACCGGGAACTCCACCAGGTCCACGCCCGGCGGCAGCGTGAACCGCCCGGTGGAACCCACCAGCACCCCGAGGCTCACCAGTCGCGTCACGTCGGCGTCGATCAGCCAGACCTCGCGGTAGCCCCCGACGTCGTCCCCGCCCTCGAGGTTGACCACCAGCTCGAAGACGCCGTCGGCGGTCTCCTCGACCACGGCGTCGCCCGCGGCGTCCCAACCGGGCAGGGGGTCGAGCGTCGCCTGGGCCACGACGGTCGTCGTCGGCTCGGCGAGCGTGCGGGCGACGAGCGTCCCGCCGGCCCCGCCGATGACCACGCCCGCCGCCGCGGCGGCCGCGATCCATGGCGTGCTCCAGCGTCGGCTCCCCGGGCCGCCCTGGCGCCGCGCGGGCGCCGGGGCAAACCCGTCGGGCTCGAGCTCCGCGGGCAGGCCCAGCTCCGCCCGGACGGCGTCCCAGACCTGGGGGGGCGCCGGGACGACGGCGTCGTCCGCGGTCACCGAACGCGCGACGGACACGGTGGCCGACAACGAGGCGACGTCGTCGGCGCACTGCGTGCACTGGGCGAGGTGGGCGCGCTCGTCGACGTCGCCGACCGGCTCGCCCAGCGCGATCAGGGCAAGGGTGTCAGGGTCAACGTGCCGCATCTTCCACCTCCAATCGGTCCCGGAGCCGCACCAGGCTGCGCCGGATGTGGCTCTTCACTGTGCCGAGCGGCAGGTCCAGCCGCTCGGAGATCTGGTCGTGCGTCAGGTCGTCGTAGAAGGCGAGCCTCAGGATGGTTCGCTGCGGCTCGCCCAGCCGGGACAGCTCGTCGGCCACCGTCAGTCGTTCGGCCATGCCGGCAGCGATCGGCTCGGCGACCGCCTCGACCGTGGCCACCGCGGCTAGCTCGTCCCGGCGTTGCCGCGTGCGGCGGTTGTGCACATCGGAGATCGCGTTGCGGGCGATCCCCGTCAGCCAGGCCGGGAGCACCGCGCGCCCCGGGTCGAAGCCCGAGCGCCCGCGCCAGGCGTTGACGAAGACCTGCTGGGTGACGTCCTGCGCGTCCGCGTCGTCCCGGAGGGATCGCAGCGCGAGCGTGTGCACGAACCCCGACCAGCGGCGGAAGGCCTCGGCCAGCGCGACGTCGTCGCCCGCGGCAAAGGCACGGCCGACCTCCGCGTCGTCCCAGGTGGACGGAGCGCGGAGCAGCGACACGTTGGTCGTCAGGCGGGCCTCCTCCGCGGCGGGTGGACATCCTCAGTCCGGTTCTGCTGTGACGATGACGTTGTCCGAGTAGCTACGGACCTGTCGCTGGAACGTACCACCGCACGTGACGAGCACCAGTCGGTGGTCGCCGTCCCTGACGAACACGTCGTCCCAGACCACCGTCGTCTTCGGGGCCCGCTCGACCGACGTGACCGTGTAGCCGCGGACGGTGCCGTCCTGCAGGGTCACCGAGACGGCGGATCCCGGGCGCAGCTCGCCGAGGCGCGCGAACGGCCCGAGGCCGGCGGACGCGATCGAGTCGACGTGGGCGGCGATGACCGTGCTCCCGCTGTCCTGGGCGGGCGAAGGCCCGTGGCGGTACCAGCCGGCGACCTCTGCGAGCGGCGGGATCTCCATCTGGCCGTCGTCCGCGACCCCGACCGGTTCAACTGGGATCGCGACCCCGAGGTCCTCGATCGTCAGGGTGACCGGCGCCGCGACCGGACCCGGCAGGGCCGCCAGGTCGGCGGGACGGACGGGGATGTCTGGCAGGGCGTCCTGGGTCGGAGCCGACTCGAGCACGGGGCGGGGCGGCGGGGCGGCGGCGTCGGTGGGGGTGCAGCCCGCAACCAGCAGCGCGGCGGCGATCAGCGTGAGGGCAACCGGCGTGCCGGTCGATCGGCGGGGCGCGTGCACGGTTCCTCCTCTGGGACGTATCGGGATGTGGCGAAGGGGTGCGGCGCCCCGGTGGGAGGAGCGCCGCACCCCGGTCGGGGTCAGTCGCGCGACGCGAGCGCCGGACGACGACGGACGGCGAGGACCGCACCGGCGGCGGCGAGCAGCGCCGCACCGATCAGCCAGCCGTTCGCGGACTGCTGTGCGGCGAGGCCGAGCTCACCGGACGGAACGCCGGACGGCGCGGAGTGCAGCCCATCGATGGTCTGGACGGCGAGCGCCAGGTTGTCGTTCGCCAGGCTGCCCCACGCGTAGACGATGGTGTTGACGCCCTCGGAGACGGTGACGTCGGCCGGGCCGATCACCGGCTCGGTGGTACCGGCGGCGGCCACAGCGGCCGGGACGGTGCCCGCGGGCAGGTTGAGGATCGACTCATCCGCGTTCTCCAGGTCGGAGATCACGGCGGTGCCACCGGCGAGGATGTCGACGGCGGGAGCGGCGGCGGTGTGCCGGACGGTCAGCCGACCCTGGCCGGCGGCCGTGTTCGACGTGTCGTTGGTGAACAGCGTGGCCGTCGGGGCGCCGGCGGCGTCCAGGTGGGCGACGGCGGTGTAGCTGGTCCCAGCGGCGAGCGGCAGGTCGACCGGGCCGATCGCGGGCGAGCTGTCGTCCGCGGCGTCGGCGGCGGTGATTGCGACCGTGTAGGTGCCGGCCGGCAGGTCGAGCGGGCCGGCGAGGTCGCCGGGCTCGAAGTCGTCCAGAGTGCGCTCCCCGTTGACCCACACGTCCACGGTGAGCCCGGGGACGCCGTGCAGGACGGAGAGGGAGGCGGTGTGGTTGTCGGCGGCGGCCGGGATGGCTCCGACGACGGCGATGGCGAGTCCGGCTGCGCCGCCGGCGATCAGTCTGCGCATGATTCCTCCTGAGTCGTGGCCGCTGGGGCCTCGAAGTCGTGCTGACAGACCCTCTACGGCCGGGCATCCGCGTTTGGATGCACCCGGATGCGACGGGTTTGGGAACCCGGGCCGCGCGATGCCCGATCGCGACGCCGCCGAGCTGGCGCGCTGCTAGGTTCGCCGGACATGGGGCTCTTCGATCGTCGGCCTAAGGCCGAGCAGGTCCGCGCGCGGCAGGACGACCCCGGTGCCCTGACGATCCAGATGGGCACCGACGAGGTAGACCTGGCGTCGGCCGTCATGCTCGCCGAGTCGGACGGCGGCAAGGTCCATGTCGCCGTCTGGCACCCGAAGTTCCCCGACCTGCCGGACGGTGTGCGGGGCCAGATCACGTTCCTGCTCCTGGACGCGCTGCTGGGCGAGGAGGCTGTTGAGACCTACGTCGGCGAGATTCGTTGGGCACCGCCGGATGGCGGATCGGCCGCGCCGCTCACCGAGCTGCCGGCGCGAGTAGCGGCGCTCCGGCGGGCCGCGCCCGACGGCGAACCCGGCTGAGCCGGGCATAGGCGCGCCGACCATCGTGTTCTCGAACGACGTGACCTCCCGCCTGCCCCGCGTCCGCGCGTCCGAGCTGGTCGGCCGCGGCTGGCTCAATACCGGCGGCCGGGACCTGAGCCTCGCGGACCTGCGCGGCAAGGTGGTGATCCTCGACTTCTGGACCTTCTGCTGCGTGAACTGCCTGCACGTCCTGGACGAGCTGCGGGAGCTCGAGGAGACGCACCGCGACGTCCTGGTGATCGTCGGCGTGCACTCCCCAAAGTTCGTGCACGAGGCCGACCCGGTCGCGCTCGCGGCGGCTGTCGAGCGCTACGAGGTGCACCACCCCGTTCTCGACGACCCGGAGCTGACCACCTGGTCGGCCTACTCCGCGCGGGCCTGGCCGACGCTGGTGGTGATCGACCCCGAGGGGTACGTCGTCGCGCACATGGCCGGCGAGGGCCACGCCCAGAACCTGGAGATCCTGGTCCGGGACCTGGTCGCCGAGCACGAGGCCAAGGGAACCCTGCACCGCGGCGACGGGCCCTACGCGCCGCCGCCGACGTCGTCGGGCACGCTCCGCTTCCCCGCCAAGGCGATCCGGCTGCCGGGCGGGAACCTGCTGGTCGCCGACGCCGGGCACCACTGCCTGGCCGAGCTGGGGCCCGACGGCGAGGCCCTGGTCCGGCGCATCGGGTCCGGCGATCGGGGCCTCGCGGACGGCCCGCCCGACGCCGCCCGGTTCGCGGAGCCGAACGGCCTCACCCTTCTGCCAGACGACGTCGCCGCGGCCGTCGGGTACGACGTGGTGGTCGCGGACACGGCCAACCACGCGCTGCGCGGCGTCCGGCTTGCCGACGGTCACGTGAGCACGGTTGCCGGCACGGGCGAGCAGTACATGGTTGGCGGCCCGGACAACGGCGACCCGGCCGACGGCCCGCTCGCGCTCCGGCTCTCCTCGCCGTGGGACGTCGCCTGGTGGCCCGGTCCTGGCGTGGTCGTCGTCGCGATGGCGGGCAACCACACGCTCTGGGGCTTCCGCCCGGGGCCCGGCGCAGGCGGCCAGGTCGAGCGGATCGGCGGGACCATGAACGAGGGCCTGGTCGACGGCGGACCCGACGAGGCGTGGTTCGCCCAGCCCTCGGGGCTCGCCGTCGACGGACGCGGCCGGCTCTGGCTCGCCGACGCCGAGACCTCGGCACTCCGCCTACTGGACGCCGCCGGGAACGTGCGAACCGCCGTCGGGCAGGGGCTCTTCGACTTCGGCCACCGCGACGGGCCCACGGACGCCGCGCTGCTCCAGCACCCGCTGGGGGTCGCGGTGCTCCCCGACGGCTCGATCGCGATCGCCGACACCTACAACGGCGCGGTGCGGCGCTACGTGCCGCCGTCCGAGGGGGCCGAAGGCCCGGGCGAGGTCAGCACGCTGGCCCGGGACCTGGCGGAGCCGTCCGGGCTGCTCGTCGAGGCCCGCGACGACGGCCTCGACCTGCTGGTCGTGGAGTCGGCCGCGCACCGGATCACGCGCCTGCGTCTCCCGGACCGGCTCGTCGGCGAGATGCTCGACGACGGAGCGCACCGCACCCAGCGGCCGGTCACCGAGCTGGCGCCCGGCGGGGTGACCCTCGACGTCGTGTTCACGCCCGCGGCCGGCCAGAAGTACGACGACCGGTACGGCCCGTCAACCCGGCTGAAGGTCGCCGCCACCCCGCCGGAGCTGCTGCTGGACGGCGCGGGCGACGGGACCCCACTGAGTCGCACCCTCCGGTTCAACCCGGCCGTCACCGAGGGCGTGCTGCACGTCACCGCCCAGGCGGCGTCCTGCGACGCCGACCCCGCCATCGAGTTCCCGGCCTGCCACCTGAACGCCCAGGACTGGGGGGTGCCGGTACGGCTGGTCGACGGCGCGCCCGATCGGCTCACCCTCCCCCTGCACGGTTGAGGCGGTGGGCGAACCACCCGGCCCGGGTCACAATGGAGGCATGCCGAAGATCACGGGCGCGTCAATCTCGGAGCACCGAGAGAACACCCGGGCGCGGCTGTTCGCGAGCCTGGCGACGCTGATGGCCGATCGCGGGTTCGACTCGATCACGCTCGCCGAGATCGCCGCCGGGGCCGGAGTGAGCCGGACCGCGGTCTACAACCACGTGCCGGACAAGGAGACGTTGCTGCTCGACTTCATCACCGCCGAGACGAGTCGGTACGTCGCCACGCTGGAGGCCGAGCTGGCCGACGTGACCGATCCGATCGACCAGATGCGGGTCTACCTTCGGCACTACGCGAAGCTGCGGCAGGCCCTGTGTCTCATGCCCGGCCCGGATCTGCGCGCCGTGGTGTCGCCCGCCGCCCAGCACCGGCTCCGGGAGCACGTCGGTCCGGTCGAGTCGGTGCTCCGGCGGATCCTCGCCGCGGGCATCGCCACCGGCGCCTTCGCCGACCAGCCGATCGACACCACCGTGACGCTCATCAACGCCTGCCTCGCCAGCCGGACCCTGCACACCCTCAACCGAGGCGACCAGGTGGCGGCCGCCGCCGCGGCCGAGGCCTTCGTGCTCCGCGCGATCGGCGCCGAAGGGGTCGTGGTGTGATCCCTCCCGACACGAAGGACTGGACCTGGGTGCTGCGCGCCCCGTGCCCCGAGTGCGGCCTCGAGTCCGCGGCGATCGATCCCGCCGAGGTCCCCGACCTGGTGCGCGGGTACGCGCGGCGCTGGGCCGAGGTGCTGACCCGGCCCGACGTCGCCGTCCGGCCGGCCGAGGATGTCTGGTCGCCGCTGGAGTATGCCTGCCACGTCCGCGACGTCTGCCGCGTGATGGGGGCGCGCGCCGAGCTCGTGCTCGCCGAGGACCGCCCGACCTTCGCGAACTGGGACCAGGATGCGACCGCCGTCGCGGAGCGCTACGGCGAACAGGATCCGGTGGACGTCAGCCGCGAGCTGGCCGCGGCTGCGGACGAGGTCGCCGCCGTGTTCGGCTCCGTCGCGGGCGGCCAGTGG
This sequence comes from uncultured Actinotalea sp., assembly GCA_964349585.1. Classification (GTDB taxonomy): domain Bacteria; phylum Actinomycetota; class Actinomycetes; order Actinomycetales; family Cellulomonadaceae; genus Actinotalea. The sequence goes on along the minus strand of CAYGGX010000014.1, from coordinate 7,043 downwards.
CAGCGGCCGGGCCTGCGGTCCAACGGGTCGGCATTCACCGTGCAGACCCTGGCCCAGTACTTCGTGCACGACGTGGTCCATCACCTGCACGACGTCGAGGGCTGACGGCGCGGACCACCCGAACGGACCAGCGCCGGTCGGTCCTGTGCACATCTTTCGTCCACAGGGCTGTGGGTAGTCTGCCGTTCACGAGGCCACACATGTGGACGAGTCTGTGACTTAACGGTGGATGGTAACTGGGTGTCGCGCGGGTCTTGCGGGGCACTCGCCCGGCCCACTAGAACTATGTCATCGGCACAGCAGTTCAGCCGGACCGAACGGGGAGACCCGGGAGGTTCTGACCAGGGAAACCTGATTGAGAAAACGGCAGAGCGGGTGTGTCGATCCGACCGAAGGTCGGTGGACCTCTCTTCAAGGCTTCGGCCTCGGAGGGATCTCCTCGGGGTGACTCGAGGGGCTGCAGCTGGCGCTGTTGCGGACCATCGGACACGGCCGGTGTGGTTCTCTTGGATTCGGGTTCGACGGGCAACCGTCGGGCGTGGTTCCACCGCACCGCCAGTGCGGGGTAGGTGTTCCGGGCAACTGGGATGCCGGCCGAGATCACAGCGAGGCCCCTCGGACGCTTACTCCGAGGGGCCTTCGCTGTATGCCCTGGTGATCGGGCCGTACGCCCAGGCTAGAGGCGTGACGATCACCGACGGCGGAGCGACACGCGGCGCGCGCAGGCGGGACCAGCGGCGTCGTTCGTGCTGGTGGGCGGCTCCGGCTCCGGCCCGGTGGTCCGCTCGGGCGGTCAGGGTGCGGGAGTCAGTGAGTCAGCTGCCGGGCGATGTCCTTCGCCCACGCCCGGATGTCCGTCCAGTCCCGGCCGTCAACCTCGGGCAGCAGCGGCCGGCCGGCGGGCAGGGCGCGGATGAGGCGATCCCGCACGGTGAGCTTGCTCGGGTCGAGTGCGCCGTCGAACACGCGATGATCGCGGGCATGGATCGCCTCGGCGAGGTCGCCGATGCCCTTCGGCGTCGGATCGGTGTCCTGACCCTCGGGTAGGACCGCACCGGGCAGCGGACCGCTGCTGAACAGCCACACCGGCCGGTCGCCGAGGACCGCTGCACTCTCCTCGGCGAAGGCCCTGGCGGCCCTCAGCCAGGACCCGAAGTAGACCGCACTGCCCAGGACGACCGCCCGGTACCGGGCGACGTCGTCGACCGCGTCTATCGGGCGCGTCTCGGTCTCGAAGCGGGCGAGGGTGAGTGTCTCAGCTATGCGCTCGGCGATGCCGGCGGTGGAGCCGTACTTGCTGGCGAAGGCGACCAGGACTGTCATGTCGACCTCTCAGTTCTCGGTGAGGAAGGCGGCGATCGCCCGCTGGGCCGACCGTGAGGACTGCGTGCCCATGTGGCTCGTGCGGGGGTACAGCAGGAGTCGCGCGCCGAGGATCCCGTGCGCGGTGCGCTCGAACAGCGAGCGGGAGTAGAAGCCGTCCCGGGCGCCCCCGACCACCAGAGTCGGCACGGTGATCCGGTGCAGCTCGTCGGTCGCGTCGAAGGCGTCCTCCGCCTCGATGGTCGCGAGCAGGTCGGCAGGGTCGTCCGGATCCATCGATGAGCCCATCAGCCACAGGAGCACCGACATCGCGGCCCGAGTGGGTGGCGTCCCGGCCATTGCGGGGCCGAGCGCCGCCCACGCACGCCTCGGGCGCCCCGCCCGGGTGTGGGCAGCCAGGGCGAGCTGCCGCCGTCGGCCGTCGGGGCCCAGACGACAGGCGGCGGACCAGAGCACCAGACGGCTGACGATCCCGGGGTGGTCCATCGCCAGCTGGAGGGCGATGGAGCCGCCGGTCGAGACGCCCACCACGGGGAGCGGCCACTCGAGTTCCCGGATGGCCGCGGCCACGTCGTTCGCAAGGTCGTGCATCGTCGTCCCGGGTTCGAGACCCGGACGACGGTTGACCAGGTGGACGGTGAACCGGTCGGTGAGCATCCGCACCGAGCGGAGCTGGCCGGTGCGTTCCGCGCCGCTTGGGGGGCGGTTCTCCGGGCTGAGGCCGGTGAGCACGATGAGCGGTGGACCGGATCCCACGACGAGGCACGGCAGGCCACCGTGGAGCTCGCTCTCCCGGATCGCGGCGGAGCGGTCACTCACCATGGCGATCATCGAACACCCGCCGACGGCGTCGCACCAGGGGACAAGCCGCGCCACGACCTCGCGCCCCGCGGGTGCACTTCGCGGGTGGCCGTGACCGACGAGAGCACGCAGCTGCCGGTGCGCCGGGAGGCCCGCCCGCAGGACGCCAGCGGTCGCGGAGTGATGCTGATCGACCGACTGGCCTCGGCCTGGGGGGTCGAGCGATGCCGGAACGGCAAGACGGTCTGGTTCCGCGTGGCGCCGGCGGCCTGACGACTCAGACGGCCCGCCGGCCCGGTTCAGTGCACGACGGCGCGCGGGGGCGGTAGCGAACGGCCGGTGCCGCCCTTCGAGCTGGTCAACGCAGTGACGTCCACCGCCGCGACGTCCGGCGCCAGATCCTCCAGCCGGTGCAGCACCGTGAGCAGCATCGCGGTGGCGAACGCCGAGGGCTGCTTCTTCTGCCCGAACGAGTGGCCCTCGAAGCCGCGGAAGACGGACCTCGGGACGACGCGGCCGTCGTCGTCCGCGTTGTAGGCGATCAGGCAGGCGGTTAGCTCGGCCATCGACCGGCGGTCGTCGGGGTCGGCGTCGGGGCCGCTCCACAGGGCCGGGTGCCGGCCGAGGGCGTCGAGCACGGCGTGGGCGCCGTACCAGGTCACCGGCCACTTGGTGGTCTTGAAGGTCCTGCCGTGGCCGAACATGTAGGGCTTGATCGTGCCGCGCAGCCGCCACACCTCGAGGACGACGTGCCCGACGTCGAGCAGCCCGGGCGGGCGCCGGCCCTCGGGCAGCCGGCCCAGCGCGCGGAGGGCCTCGACGGCGACCTGCGGGCACATCTCCGCCTTGCGCCCCGGCCCGCGGAACCCCGTGACCGGGTGCGGAAGGCAGGGCCAGGCGCGGCCCTGGGCGGTGTCGGTCAGGTCGGCCATCATGCGGTCGACCCCGGCGCGCACCCGGGGGTCGTCGCCGCGGCCGTAGCGGATCAGGACGTCGAGGATGGCGTGGTGGTCGCAGAGCAGTGCGCCCCAGACGGCGTCGCCGCCGCGCCACGGCGCGTAGGCCTCGAACCGGCCGCTGGGATCCTGGTGGGCGAGCATCTGCTCCAGCACCTGAGCCACGCGCGGGTCGTCACCGGCGCGCAGCCCGCGATCGGCGATGAGGTTGAGCAGGTTCGGCGCGTAGGCGGGGCTGTTGTGTCCGGACAACGGCTGCCCGCTGTCCCACGGCTGCAGCCGGTCGAGCAGATCGGCGGTGGCGGGGTGCGCCAGCATCTCCCGGCGCGCGGCGGCGACCTCTGCGGCGTCGTCGGGCAGGTCGAGCACTCCGGTCTGCAGCGCCCAGCGGGCGCCGGGGTCGTCGGACGCCGCGACCCAGGATCGTGCGTCGGGGAGCAGCCCGGTCCAGGCCCACGTTGCCGCGGTAGTCACAGGACGACGGTAGTCCCCGCCGACCCGGCCGGACTGCGGCGCCCAGGGTTGGAAACGTTGTCTCGCGTCATGGCCAAACCAGCCCGCCTGGCCCCACTGCTCGCGCAGTACGACTGGGCCACGGAGCGCCTCCTCGCCCGGCTGACGGGACGGGGGAATGGGGCCGCGACGGCGGCCGCCCGCACCCGTGGCCGCCGCCCGTCACCACGATCGCGTGGCGGATGGCTCACCTGACGGAGATGCTCACCCTGCGCGCAGAGTGGACCGTGGGTGAGCACCGTCGTCTTGAGGCGGATCTCGTCTGTGCAGGCGACGCCGAGGGGGCCGTCCGCGCGCTCGCAGAGGGTGTCCGGGCCCGGCGCGGGGCTCCTTACGACCGCCGACGACGCCGCCCCCGACCAGGTCGGGCGGAGCACCTACCCGGACGGCGGCGACGCCGAGGAGCCCTTCATCGAGGTCGTCTGGTGGGTCAACCAGGAGGTGCTCCACCACGGCGCCGAGATCGCGTTGCTCCGCGACCTGTACGGGCGGACCTCCGGCTGAGGAACGGGCTCGGGGAAACCGGGAGTCCCGGCGCCCCCTCGCTCCTAGTGTTGGGTGATGGCCGACAGCTGCGTGGCGCGCGTCCCGGTGTTCGCCGGACTCTCCGCGGACGACCAGCGGCGGGTGGAGGCACTGGCGGTGCCCACCCGGCTCGGTGTGGGCGAGAACGCCTACTCCCCGGGTGACGCGCATCCCCGGCTGCTGGTGGTGCACACCGGCCGCCTGAAGGTCTTCCGGCTCGCCGCGGACGGCTCCGAGCAGATCGTCCGGTTGCTGGGCCCGGGGGACTTCACCGGCGAGGGGGCGGTGTTCAGCGGCCAGCCGCCGGAGGACTACGCCGCCGCGCTCGAGGAGTGCCGGCTCTGCGTGTTCCGCCACGAGGACCTGGGCGGCCTGATCGCCTCCCACCCCGGGGTCGGGCTCCGGATGCTGGCCGCGGTGAGCGAGCGGCTCTCGGACGCGGAGCGCCGGCTGCACTCCCTTGCGTCGCGCGACGTGGAGAGCAGGCTGGCCGACTACCTGCTCGGCCTGCCAAGTTCCTGGGCCTCCGGCGTGCTCACCGTTGCTCTGCCGTTGGCCAAGAAGGACGTGGCCTCGCTCCTCGACACGTCGCCAGAGACCCTGAGCCGGGCCCTGCGGAGCCTGGCCGCCCAGGGCCTGATCGCGCTCGGTGCCGGACGGTCGGTAACGATCACCAGGCCCGATCGGCTCGGGCAGCTGGTGGACGAGCTCTGAGCCGACGGACGAGCGCCTCGACGCGTTCGGCCGGGACGAAGGGTTGGTCCCAGGACCGCGAGTCGTCGGAGCCGGAGGGGTTGTCGCCCGCGACGAAGTAGTGCCCGGCCGGGACCCGCCAGGTCTCCGTCAGGGCCCCCGGGATCCGGTGCCGGCCGTGAGCGGACCGGCCGTTGACGAAGAGCCGGCCCGCCTCGAGCTCGACCAGATCCCCCGGCATCCCGACCACCCGCTTCAGCAGGCGAGCCCCGCGGTGCCGAAGCAGCGCGACGTCGCCGCGCCGCGGCCCGGCACGTGGCACGGGCCGCGCGAGCAGCAGGTCATGCGGCCGGAAGGTCGGCCGCATGGACTCACCGGCGACCCTCACGAGGCGCATCGCGGCTCCTAGTGGTGGTGGGCCGGCTCGGCGGCGTGCGAGTGGTCCTCGCCCTCGGCGTAGGTGAGGAAGCGGACGTAGGCGGCGAGGTAGCGGCGACCGGCGACGACGTCGTCCACGTCGAAGTCCTGAAGGGCCAGCGCGGCCCGGAACCGCTCGTCGAGCTCGGCTCGGCGGTCCTCGGGGACCAGCGTGAGGAGGTCGGCGTCCGAGCGGGTGGCGAGGGCCTCGTCGGCGGCCCGGACGACCGGGTCGAGCGGGGCCCCGGCGGGCTGGATGCCGGTGAAGCCGACGCCCTCCTCCATCCGGTGCAGGCGGACCAGCGTCTCGAGGAAGAGCCGATCGGCCAGCTCGGCCGCCTCCGTGCCGAGGCGGCGGACCCGCTGCGCACGCTCGAACACGTCGCGCAGCTCGGCCTCGCCCGAGGCCGGGATCCACGGGAGTGCGTGGTTGAGGTTGCCGGTCTCGAGCGCCCTGCGCCCGGCCCGGACGGCCGGGCCGTCGGCGGTGTCGCAGTGAGCCTCGGCGGTGACCGGCAACAGCGTTGCCAGCAGGGTGGCGATTCGGGTGGTCCACATGAGGTCCTCCTCTGGTCGGGTGTCCCCAAGCTAGGAGCGCCGGAGAGCCGCGTCCTTGACGCGGATCAAGTCCCGCGCGGGTCGCGGCGCGCGGTCCGGGCCGGTGAGCGATGACGGGTCCGGGTACCTGGCAGGATGCGACGAGTGAAGCCGCAGGTCAGGAGCGTCCTGCGCCTGCTCGGCCTCCTGCTGCTCGTTGCGCTCGTCGTCGGGACCTGGCAGGCGCTCGCCCCGCAAACGACGCCGCCGGGCGACGCGGGCGTGCCGCCGAGCGGCACTGGGGAGGTGTGGACCGTCGTCCAGGTGATCGACGGGGACACAGTCGTGGCCAGGCGCGACGGCGTGACCGAACACGTCCGGCTCATCGCCATCGACACCCCCGAGCGGGACCGGTGCGGCTACACCGAGGCCCGGGACGCGCTCGCCGCGCTCGTCGGGGAGGGCACGGTGCACCTGGTCCCGGGAAGTCCGGACGACCGCGACGGGTACGGCCGGCTGCTGCGCTACCTGGAGGTGGACACGGCGGCCGGGCGGATCGACGCCGGCGAGCGCCTCCTGGGGCAGGGCCTGGCCGTGGCGGTGTTCGACTCGCGTCGCGGCTACCCCCGCCACGACCGGGAGGACGCCTATTTCGCCGCCGACGACGACGCCGCCGACCTCTGCCCGGACATGCGGGACCGCTGAGCCGGGCCTCAGAGCCAGGCGAGGATCTCGTCCAGGAGCATGATCTTGAGCTCGGCGAAGTCGTCCGCCGCGTCGTCCGCGGCGAGCGCCGCGCGGACCTCCCGGACTGCCGCCGCGGCGTCGTCGCGCTCGAGCAACGCGTCCAGGGCGTCGCACTGCGGCCGCAGGAAGTCGACGCCGCCGTTGATCTGGCTGGAGGCCGTGAAGTCCCCGAAGTACGGGAAGTCGACGACGCTCCACGCGAGCGCCTCGGTGGTCATCCCGTCGAGAACGGCCGCCGGGATTCGCAACGCCTCGATGTTCGCCGCCGGGTCTCCCGCAAAGTCGACCGCCGGGTGCGCGTAGGGCTCGGTGATCGGGTACGCGCGATCCTCGGTGGGCGCCGGCCCGCGTCCCGCGATAGCGAGCGCCATCGCCCCCGCTGCCACCCCCACCGCGACGACCGCGATCGCGGCGACCACTGCTCGTTGCATGCGGTACCTCACTGAGCCTGGTGAGTGAGCCGCGTCGTCGGGCAAGGTCAGAGACCGGCGTCGCGGACCTCGTCGCGCCAGCGCACCCACTGTGCCGCGA
>CAYGGX010000013.1:37150-42177 GCA_964349585.1 uncultured Actinotalea sp. | reverse complement strand
ATCACGGCGAGGGGCCGGTCTGGGATGCCGCGGCCGGCGTCCTGCGCTGGGTCGACATGCTCGCCGGAGACATCCTCACCCTGGCGCCGGACGGCGTCGTGGGTCGCCTGCACGTGGGGGACGTCGCCGCGGCGTTCCGCCCGCGAGCGGGCGGGGGCCTCGTGGTCGCTGTGGAGCGCGGCTTCGCGCTGGTGGACGCCGACGGCCGGGTCGGCCCCGTACGCACCGCGTTCGACGATCCGGATGTGCGGATGAACGACGGGGGATGCGACCCCGCCGGGCGGTTCTTCTGCGGCACCATGGCCTACGACATGTCGCCGGGGCGGGGCAGCCTCTTCCGCTTCGACCCGGACGGGGCGATCACGCGGGTGCTGGACGACCTCACCATCTCCAACGGCATCGCGTGGAGCGCGGACGGCCGCCGGGTGCACTACATCGACTCCGGGACCGGGCGGGTGGACCTGTTCGACTACGACGTCGGGTCCGCCGAGCTCGCCAACCGGCGACCGCTGGCGACGGTCGACGAGCAAGAGGGCACGCCCGACGGGCTGGCACTCGACTCGGAGGGCGGGACCTGGGTCGCGCTGTTCGACGGCTCTGCTGTGCACCGGTACGGCGCGGACGGGGCGCTGGACGCGGTCGTCCGGCTGCCGGTCTCCAAGGTGACCGCATGCGCGTTCGGCGGGCACAACTTCAACGAGTTGTTCATCACGACCTCTCGGCAGGACCTACCCGACGACGCCGAGCCCGCGGCCGGCGCGGTGTTCCGCGTCGAGGTCGGGGTGCGGGGGCTGCCCACGCCGCTGTTCGCTGGCTAGACCTGGTGGTGGGCGACCTCAGTCGAAGGGGGCGTCCAGCCAGACGTGTCGCGGTGGCAGCATCGCCTCGAGCTCGTCCCAGAGCTGGTCGTCGATGGGTGCGGCGGCGGCCTCGAGCGTCGCGGCGACCCGGCTCGGCCGGCTCATCCCGACCACGGTGGTGGCGAAGCGGGGGTCCCGGAGCGAGAACTGCAGGGCAGCAGCGGCCAGGTCGACGCCGTGCCGGGCACACGCCACACGCATCCGCTCCACGGACTCGAGCACCTCCGGCGGGGCGGGGCGGTAGCCGTAGGTCGCGCCGGGCGGGACGGTGGGCGCGGCGAGCATGCCCCCGCCGTACACCGCGGCGTTGATCAGCGCCAGGCCCTGGTCCTCCGCCTGCGCGAGCAGGTCGCCGGCGCTGCGGTCCAGCAGGGTCCATCGGTTGTGCACCAGCAGGGCGTCGAAGACGCCGAGGGCGAGGTAGCGGGCCATCTCCTGGACCTGCCCGCCGGCGAGGCCGATCGCGCCCACGACGCCGGACTCCTTGAGCCCGACGAGCGCGTCGACGGCGCCGCCGGGGGCCGTCACGTAGTCGAAGTCGTGGTACTCCGGGTCGTGCAGGTGCACGAGCGGCAGGTGGTCCAGGCCGAGCCGGGCTCGGCTCTCGTCCACCGACGCGCGCACCCGGTCGCCCGAGTAGTCCCGGTCCTTCGCGTCGACCTTGGTGATGATCACCACGTCGTCGGGCAGGCCGCCCGCGGCCGCGACGGCCGTTCCGATCCGCCGCTCCGACTCGCCGTCGGAGTAGCCGTTGGACGTGTCGATCGTGCGGATCGCGCTGTTCAGCAGCGCGCGGACGGTCTCGGTGCCCTCCTCGGCGCTGACCTCGCGGCCGTACAGCCGGGGCATGCTGCCGAGCGGGCTGCCGCCGGCGCACACCGCCGACACCGTCAGGCCCGTGCCGCCAAGGGGTCGGAGCCAGGGCAGATCCGTTCCGTCTGCTGACCTGATCCTGGGGCCGTCGTGGGGTGCCATCGCGTCAGCCTAACGAGCGACGCGCGGCTCCTGGAGCTGCAGCGCTCCATCGAGGGAGCGCGGCCGCCAGGGGACGATCATCGAGGTGCCGCGACGGTACTCGGCGTACTCCGGGTGGCGGCCGATCGAGATCCGCTCGGTGAAGAGCGTCGAGCCGACGAAGAGCAGCGTGAGCAGGACCGCGCCGGCGGCGGTCGGCAGCCAGGGCGTCCCGGCGGCGACCGCGGCGAAGGCGAAGGCCACCCACCACTGCCCGATCTCGCCGAAGTAGTTCGGGTGCCTGCTGTACCGGAACAGGCCGGTGCGCAGCACGCCGCCGGCCGGGTGGGTCCGGTGGAACTGCCAGCGCTGCTGATCGGCGACGGTCTCCAGAGCCAGCAGAGAGACGAAGGCGAGGCCCGCGACGACGTCGGGCAGGCCGAGACTGCCGGGGTGAGCGACGATCGTCCAGACGGGCAGGGTGATCGCGAGCAGCAGGGCGTTCTGGTAGAGGGCGATGAACGCCGCGTTGAACACCCCGAACCGCCAGCCGGGCAGGCGGCCGCGCAGGACTGCCCACCGGTAGTCCTCGCCGCCGGGGGCGTAGCCGCCCTTGCGCGCGAAGTTGTAGGTGAGGCGCGCGCCCCACGCCGTGACCAGGACCGCGACGAGCGTCGCCCGGGGGTTGCCGGCTCCCGCGGCGAATACCCACGCGTAGATCACCGGTGCGATCGACCACATCCGGTCCGTCCAGGAGTACTCCCGGGTCAGGACGGAGGCCAGCCAGCAGCCGGCGGTCACGGCTCCGCAGATCCACAGGTTCAGCACGAGGGGGGTCACGGTGAGGAATCTAGTGTGCAGGGCTACGCGACTAGTCGCGGCGCAGGGCACGGCAGGCCGCTGGTAGGTTCGCTGCTCCCGGCGGGAGGGAGGCTCGGTGAGCGTCGACCAGTTCAACGTGACCCTCGTCGCGGTCTCCGTCGTGCTCATCGTCGCCATCGTCGCGGTGAAGCTGTCCGCGCGCGTCGGTCTGCCGACCCTGCTGATCTACCTGGCGATCGGCATGGGGATCGGCGAGTCCGGGCTGGGAGTGCGCTTCGACGACGCCGAGCTGGTCCAGATCGTCGGTCTTGGGCTCCTGGCGGTGATCCTCGCCGAGGGTGGCCTGACCACGCGCTGGTCGGTCGTCCGGCCCGTCCTGGCCCCATCCCTCGTCCTTGCGACGGTCGGGGTGGCGATCTCGGTCGCAGTGACCGCCTACCTGTCGTACTGGATCCTCGGACTCGAGCTGCGCACGGCACTGCTGCTCGGGGCCATCGTCTCGTCCACCGACGCGGCGGCGGTGTTCTCCGTGCTGCGCCGGGTGCGGGTGAACCGGCGCCTCGCTGCCACCCTCGAGGCCGAGTCCGGCTTCAACGACGCCCCTGTGGTGATCCTCGTCGCGGTGCTGGTCTCCGATGCCTGGGAGCAGGTGAACCTGCAGGTGGCGGGCGGGCAGATGCTGCTGCAGCTCGTGGCGGGGGCCGTCGTGGGGCTGGTTGTCGCGCGCGGCGGGGAGCTGCTGCTCCGGCGGGTGGCCCTGCCGTCGAGCGGCCTGTACTCGATCGCGACGATGGCGATCGCGCTCCTGGCGTTCGGCGCCGCCGGCGCGCTCGGGGCGTCGTCGTTCATCGCGGTGTACCTGGCCGGCCTGCGGCTCGGCAACGCCCGGCTGCCGCACGAGGTGGAGACGCGCACCTTCGCCGAGGGCCTGGCCTGGCTGTCCCAGATCGGGCTGTTCGTCCTCCTCGGCCTTCTGGTCAGCCCGAGCGCCCTGCCCGACGCGATCGTCCCGGCGCTGGTGGTGGGGACGGTCCTGCTCCTGGTGGCCCGCCCGCTCTCCGTGCTGCTCGTTGCCACCCCGTTCCGCCTGCCGTGGCGGGACCAGGTCTTCCTGTCCTGGGCCGGGCTGCGCGGTGCCGTCCCGATCGTCCTGGCGACCCTGCCGGTGAGCGCGGGGATCCCGGCCGCGACGCAGGTGTTCAACGTGGTGTTCGTCCTGGTGGTGATCTTCACCCTGGTGCAGGCCCCGGTGCTGCCGCGGCTTGCGCGCGCGCTTCGGGTCGACGGCCTGACCGTCACCCGGGTGCCGATGCCCAACGCGATGAGGGTGGAGCTCGTGGCCTCGGAGGACCTGCCAGTGGTCGGCCTGCGGCTCGCCGACCTCGACCTTCCGACTGCGGTGGCGGTGGAGGCGGTGGTGCGCGACGGCGCGTCGGTCGACCCTGACCCGGCGACCGTCATCCGGCGAGGGGACCGCCTGGTGCTGCACGTCCCGCACCGCGGCCGCCGCAGCTTCGACCGATGCCTCCGAACGTTGACCGGGGGGTCGTTGTCGTTCCCGGACGATCCGCCGCGTGGCGGGGACGGTGCTGCCTGAATCGGCGACGTCCGACCCTCCTGCCTGAGCGACGCCTCCGGGCGTCGGGGACCCGGCACGCGGACCGCGGATATCCTGAGCAGGTGGGAGCCGTCGTCCCGTCGCTGTCGTTGATCATGGCTGACGAGGTCGGGCCGGGCTGCGAACCCATCAGCCACGGGTTCCTGCGCGAGCCCGCCTCGACCTACTCGAGCCTCGCCTTCGTGCTGGCCGCGGTCGTCATCGTCGTGCTCGGTCGACGGCGTCGTCGTGCCCTGAACCGCGCACCGGGCGCGGCCGCGGGCCACGAGCCGTCGTCGACCGTCTACGCGATCCTGGTCGCCGGGATCGGGCTGGGCTCGATGTTCCAGCACGGTCCCAACCCGTACTGGGCGGACCTCGCGCACGACCTCCCCCTGGCCGCGACCCTCATCTTCATCATCGCGGATTCCGCCGCCGACCTCGCCGGGCGGGCCCGCGTGTGGTGGTGGTGGGCGCTCCCGACGGCCGTCCTCGCGCCGGTGATCCACTTCTTCCCCCAGCCGGGCGACATGGCCCAGGGTGCGGTGTCCGTCGTCACCGTGCTCCTTGGCGTGTACCGCGCGTACCGGCGGCCCGCGCTGCGGCGCGCGATCGCCTGGACGATCGTGCTGCTCGCGATCGGCGGGATCATCGAGATCCTCGCCAGCCCGGGGTGGCCGCTCTGCGACCCCGAGACCCGCTGGTGGTACGGCCACGGGGTGTGGCACGCGTTCGTCGCGGCGGGGCTCGCGGCGCTTGCGCCCGCACTTGGTTGGCGAGGGGTCGGTTCCGGG
>CAYGGX010000013.1:28734-37050 GCA_964349585.1 uncultured Actinotalea sp. | reverse complement strand
GCGTCGATGGCATCGTGAGCGAGCGCGACGTCGTCCGAAGGCTGCACGCGGACGGCGACGGGGTGCTCGACACCGCCGTGTCGTCGATCATGACCGCAGAGGTGGAGTCGTGCGGTCCGCAGGACCAGCTCGACGAGCTGATGGCCGTGATGACGGACAGTCGAATCCGCCACCTTCCCGTCCTCGAGGACGGCCGAATGATCGGGATCGTGAGCATCGGCGACGTCGTGAAGCACCGGATCGCCGAGATCCAGGCCGAGCGCGACCAGCTGACGGCCTACATCTCCCGCTGAGGGTCACCGAACCATCCCGGCGCAAACGCGCGCCGCTCGCCCCTACAGCCGGGTGACGATGCGTTCGCGGCTGAAGCGTCCGACGACGGCCACGAACACCCCGGCGTCGATCAGCAGCAGGACCGCGGCCACCACGAGCGCGACGGTCGTGTCGAACAGCAGCAGCCCAGTGGCCTGGCTGATGACCAGCCCGATCACCGGGAGGATCACGAGGACGGCCGCCCCCTGGGCGTCCTGCATGCTCGTCGAGCGACCGGAGACGGCCACGATCAGGCAGGTGGCAAGGAACGCGACGAGCGGGACCAGCGCAACGATGATCACCACCCAGGTCCAGGTGGGGAAGAAGGGCCCGTCAAAAGTCGGCGCCGCAAGCACTGTGACCACAGTGGTGTAGATGGCGAAGGAGACCCAGGCGAGCAGGACCGAGGGGATGACCGAGACAAGCGTCTTTCCGAGCACGAGCTCGCGGTCCGTCAGCGGGGTGTAGAGCAGGCCCTCGATCGTCCGTCGCTCCTTCTCGCCGACGAAGCTCGAACTTGCCGTGATGCTCGCGACCATCACCGGGATGATCAGGAAGAACGGCGCCATGAAGTAGACGATCACGGCGTAGACGACGGTCTGCTGCGCGGTGAACTCGGCCGGGAGGATGCCCTCGGGCAGGTTGTTCAGGAACCCCTCAAGTCCGGTGATCGAAGACGTGAGCGCGGCGTTGGCGCCCAGCAGGATGACCGCCGCCGGGATCACGACGACGAACAGCAGCGGCACGATGATCAGGGGCGTCACTGCCTGCTTGTTGCGAGCGAGCTCGCGCCAGTCCTTGCGCATGAGCGCCCAGAGCCGCTGGCGGTTGATCATGACGGGTCCCCGTCGTCGATGGCTGCGAAGTACAGGTCGTTCAGCGTCGGCTGCTTGGGGACGACCGCCCGGATCCGCAGCCCATTGCGAACCAGCGCCTCCACCACCGACGAGATGGTGCTCTTGTCGTCTAGGGCCAGGTCCAGGCGGCCGTCGCGAACCTGTCCGATGGTTGCGTTGGCGGGCTCGACGGCGGGTTCGCCCAGGATGGTCGCGACCGTCCTCGTCGCCAGTTCGCGGTCGCCGTCGACGGTGATCGCGTAGCCGAACCGCGGCCAGCGTTCCCGGATCAGCTGATGGACGTCGCCGGCGACGACGAGCCGGCCGGTCTTGAGGATGCCGACGTCGTCGCAGAGCAGCTCCAGCCCGTGCAGCTGGTGGGTGCAGATGATCACGGTGGTGTTCAGCGCACGAATCATCTGCCGCAGGTACTCGATCAGGTCGACGGCGGCCTCCGGGTCGAGCCCCGCCGTCGGCTCATCGAGGAACAGGAGTTCGGGCTCGTGCAGCACTGCGCGCCCGACCGAGAGCTTCTGCCGCATCCCCTTGCTCAGCTCGCCGACCAGGGAGTCGACGCGATCCGACAGGCCGAGCACCTCGAGGACCTCGGCCGTCCGGCGCGTGAGCGTCGACGCTGGCAGGCCGTAGAGCTCGCCCCACACCCGGAGGTTGTCGCGCACGCTCAGGGCCTCATACAGGTTGGTGTCCGTCTGGACCCCGACTCTCGCGCGGAGAGCGTCGGCATTGGCTCGGGTGAGCGTCTCGCCGAACAGGGTGACGGAGCCGTCATCCGGCGCGAGGAGTCCCGTGAGCAGCCGTACCGTCGTGGTCTTGCCGGCGCCGTTCGGACCGAGGAGTCCGAACGCCCGGCCGGGGGCCACGTGGAGCGTGAGGTCCGAGACTGCCTCTCGGGTGCCGAAGCGCTTGGTGAGGTTCTCGGCCGTCAGCACGGCTGCGAGCGTAGACCCGCGGACCTCACGCACGAGGGGGACCTATGGGCCGCGCGTGCCGCGTGTCCTGGGTGCTCAGGTCGTCGAGCAGGAACTCGAGGTAGGCGAACGTGCCCTCCGGCTCCGGAGCGTGCCACACGGCGGAGCCGACCGTGCTCAGGCGTCGGCCGCGAACCTCCCGGTAGCCCGTGAGCGGCGTCGACCAGCGCATGGGTGTGAAGGACTTGCCGTCGGCCGAGGAGCGCAGCCGGTCGTCGGAGATGAAGTCGACCAGGTCACCGTCGGTGTCGAAGACCAGCTCGGCGCCGACCGAGTGCTCACCGTTGGTGTACGTGCCGCGCACCCGACCGTCGGTGACCTCCCACACCACCGGCGCTTGGACGAGGGCGGCGGGAGCCAGCACGCACAGGTCGTTGAACAGGGTCACGGTCTCGGCGCGGTCCATCTCGGCGCCCGCGGCGTCGACGACCGGGATGATCGAGCAGACGGCGGCCCGCATCGTCGCCCTGCCGTCGATCAACACGTGCAGCACGTCGACCGGCAGGCCGCGCATCGTCGCCTGGATCCGGAAGTGCCGGCTGACCCGCGCGCCGAACGTGTTGAGCTGTTCGCCGGTGAACGGCATCCAGGGCTCGTCGACACCGGCGCGGATCCGTCCGTGGATCCGTGCGGTGAAGCGGGTGACCTTCGGCAGCCCGACAGCCCCGGTTCCGCGCACGTAGCGGGCCACCGGCTCGGGGAGATGCACGAGGTCGGCTTCGGTCAAGAGCTCGGTCGTCGGGGGCGCGGCCAGCGCCGCTGCCATGCCGCGGCGGAAGCGGGCGCGCCCGCTCCCCGGGCCCTCGGCGAGCCAGCCGTGCACGACGGCGACCAGCAGGATGAGGTTCGCGATGGTGCCGGCGGAGGCGTCCTGCCAGCTCGTCGCGATGAGCACCTGGGAGAGGAGGACGGCGGGCGTGCCGATTGCCCACCACACCCGCCGGCCGGCGAGCAGTCCGACGCCCGAGGTGACCACCAGGACGGCGGCCGTGAGCCAGAGGGACCCCGTGCCGGGCACGACCCGGACGGCGGCGTCGTCGGTCCACCCCAGTCCGGCGGCCGCACCCAACAGGTGCAGCAGGCCGTGTGCGACGACGACGAGGCCGACGGCGCGCCGAACGTTGCGTGCCAGCGACGGGCCGGACGAGGTCGGCGCCCGATGTCCGGGGGCCGCCGTTGCGCGCGGGGCCGCGGGTGTCGTGGTCATCGGGACTCCTCGTCGTCGGTCAGGGATGAGATGCAGCGGACGACCAGGGACCGCAGGGTTGCGACCTCGTCGTCGGTCAGGGGGTCGAAGATCTCGGTGATGAACGCCGACTGGGCGGCGGCGACGTCGGGCTCGTCGAACACGGCCACCCGCTCGGTCAGGACGAGCCGGGTGGCCCTGCGGTCGGCAGGGTCCGGTCGCAGCTCGAGGTAGCCGCGGGCCGCGAGCTGGAGTGCGACCTGCTTGACGTTCTGCCGGGAGCTTCCGTAGGCGCGAGCCGCGTCGGTCAAGGTCGGGGAGCCGGCCGCGCGGCTGAGCACCGCGAGCAGCAGCCACTGCTTGCTGGTCAGCCCGAACGGGGCGAGGGCGCCGTCCGCGCGGCGGGTCAGCTGCTGGGCGAGGACGAACAGGCTGCCGAACAGGGCAGGCTCATCGAGCGTGCGCGACATATAGGTAAGGTATTACCGAAGTTCCTTGGCCGGGCGGGACCTTCGTCCGAGGGCCGCGCGCCTGCGCTACATTTGTCCGGCTTGCACCGGTTGTTAACCAGGCCAGGAAGTAGCAATGGCGGCACCGACCCACCCCGCCCCGCTCTGCGACACGACCGACATGGTGATCGTGCACAAGTACTACCGGCACACCTATCGCGACGCCCCTGGACTCGTTCGAGGGGTCGCGGTGGGCGACGTCGATCGCGCGGTGGTGGTTGGCGAGCACATCGCCGACCTCGTCGCGTCCCTGCACAACCACCACCACACCGAGGACGTCGTCCTCTGGGACCTGCTCGAGCAGCGGTCGCCCGCGTGCGCGCTGCACGTGGTCCTGATGCGCACCCAGCACGCCGAGGTCGCCGCGCTCCTCGATCAGGTCACGGCCGCGCTACCCGCCTGGCAGGCCGGTGCGGGGGAGGCGGAGCGCGAGGCGGTCGCTGCACCGGTCGACCAGATCCGGATCGCGCTGAACGCCCACCTGGGTGCGGAGGAGGAGACGATCCTCCCGGTGGCTGCCACGACCATGTCTCAGCAGGAGTGGGGCCGCCTCGAGAAGGTCGCGAGCGCGGGCGTCCCGATGCGCAAGCAGCTCGTCATGCTCGGCTGGATGATCGACGCCCTCGGGCCCGACGACGGCGCCGCGTTCGTTCGGAAGGTCCTCCCGCTGCCGTTCCGGCTCCTGTGGGCCGGCTTCGGCGCCCGGCGCTTCGCGGCGCACAGGCGCCGCGTCTACGGACTCTGACGGTGCCGCCGGCCCGAGGGGACCCACGCGGCCGCGACACGACGTCGTCGGCCCCGGAACGACGGCCCGTGCGCGTACGCTGAACCGACGGACCGGATCACGCTCCGTCACCACTGCACGTACCGAACGGGAGTGCACGATGGGTTCGAAGAACAAGGGCGGCCGCGAGACGCGGAAGCCGAAGCAGGCGAAGAAGCCGAAGACGCAAGCGACGCCGGGGGCGGTCAGCCAGCTCGAGGTGAAGGCCAAGCCACCGACGCGCTGACGCCCGGTGCACCAGATGCCGGCGTGAGTCGAGGATGCGCATGGTTCAGACGGTCGACGCGGTGGTTGTCGGATCGGGGCCGAACGGCCTCGTCGCGGCGAACGCGTTGGCCGACGTCGGCTGGGACGTGCTGGTCCTCGAGGCCCAGGACGAGATCGGTGGGGCGGTCCGCAGCGCCGAGGTGACCGAGCCCGGCTTCAGCACCGACCTGTTCAGTGCGTTCTACCCGCTGGCCGCCGGGTCCCCGCTGATCCGCGGCCTGCACCTCGAGGACCACGGCCTGACCTGGGTGCGGGCCCCCGACGTGCTCGCCCATGTGCTCGACGACGGCCGCGCGGCCGTGCTCCGGAGCCACCCCGCGCAGACGGTCGAGGGCCTCGACGCGGCCGCACCCGGGGACGGCGAAGCCTGGCTCGCCATGTTCGAGCAGTGGCGCTCGATCCGCGACCCGCTGCTCGACGCCCTCTTCGCCCCGCTTCCCCCGACGGTGTCACTCGCCCGGCTGCTCCGCCGGGCCAAGGTCGCCGGGGCGCTCGATCTGGCCCGGCTCGCCGTCGTGCCCGTGCGACGGCTGGCGGAGGAGACGTTTCGCGGCGAGGGCGCGCGCCTGCTGCTCACCGGTAACGCGATGCACACCGACATCCCGCCCGACGCGGCGGGCAGCGGCCTGTTCGGGTGGCTGCTCACCATGCTGGGGCAGGACGTCGGCTTCCCGGTCCCGCGGGGCGGTGCCGGCGCCTTCTCCCGCGCCCTCGCCGCCCGGCTGGCCGCCGCGGGCGGCGAGGCGCGGACCGGCGCGCGCGTCGAGGAGGTGCTCGTTGCCGGCGGTCGCGCGGTCGGGGTCCGGACAGCGGGAGGTGACCTGGTTCGCGCCCGGCGCGCGGTGCTGGCCGACGTCACCGCCCCCGCCCTGTATCGCGACCTGCTCGCACCGGGCCACGTGCCGCAACGGCTGCTCCGCCGCCTCGATCGCTTCCAGTGGGACCACCCGACGTTCAAGGTCAACTGGGCGCTCGGGTCCCCGATCCCGTGGGCCGCCGATGGCGCGCGCGGCGCGGGGACGATCCACCTGGGTGGCGCGGACGACCTCGTGCACGCCGCGGCAGACCTGGCCACCGGCCGCATCCCCGAGCGGCCCTTCGTGCTTCTCGGCCAGATGACGACCACCGATCCGACCCGCTCGCCCGCCGGGACGGAGTCGGTGTGGGCGTACACGCACGTCCCGCACGGATGGACCTGGACCGCCGACGAGGTGGCCGCCGAGGTCGCCCGGGTGGAGGGCGCCGTGGAGCGGGTCGCGCCCGGGTTCCGCGATGCCGTGCTGGCCCGGCACGTGCAGAGCCCACCGGATCTAGAGGCGGCGAACGCCAACCTCGTGGGCGGGGCGGTCAACGGGGGGACCGCGGCGCTGCACCAGCAGCTCGCCTTCCGGCCGACGGTGGGGCTGGGACGCCCCGAGACGCCCATCGACGGGCTGTACCTCGCTAGCGCATCCGCGCACCCGGGCGGCGGTGTGCATGGGGCGTGCGGCTGGAATGCCGCCCGGGCCGCGCTCGCCGCGGCCGGGCCCGCGGGCCGGGTGCGCCGGTGGCTTGCCCGGACGGCCTGGGAGCGGGTCCTGGGCGACCGGTGAGCATCCGGAACAGCCGCAGGTGCGCTACCCCGCCGGCGCGATGTTCTGGTTGCGCCGGAAGACGTTGTCCGGGTCGAGGCGCGCCTTGATCGCGGTCAGCCGGTCCCAGGTGGCCCCGGGGTAGGCCTCGCGCACCCGCTCGGGCTCGTCGCCGAGGAAGTCTACGTATGCGCCGCTGACGCCCTGGTCGAGCGCGGCCATGGTCGCCTCGACCCACGCCAGGCGGTGCGGCCGGTCGTCGGTGTAGAAGGCCGCGACGTTGACCATCACGCGGGCGGACCGGTGAGCGTACGCGGTGGCCTCGGCCGGCACCCGTGCGATCGCGCCGCCGAGCGCCCGCAGCTGCACCACGCGCATCCCGTCGATCGACTCGAGCTGCGCCATGATCGCGGTCGCCGTCGGGTCGTCGACCGCGTCGATCATCATCGTCCTGGAGATGGCCGTCGGGTGGTAGTCGGGGTTCTCCGGCGGGAAGAGCTCCGGGTACGCGATCGGGCGCACCATGTCGACGATCGGCTCGGCCAGGGCGCGGAACGGCGCCATCGCGGCGGCGCCGTCGTCGGGAGGGCCCGCGAAGCAGAACAGCCCCATCAGCACGAGCCGACCGTGCAGCTCCTCGGGCACGAAGGGCATCGGCGGGCAGGGCATCACGTTCGCGATCGTGGACAACTCGTCCGGAGCGGCCTGCGCCGCGGTCATGAAGCCGGCGACGGTCGCGGCGGTCGCCGGGAGGAACAGCATCCCGCCGACCACGCCGTCCAGCGGCTGCAACCGGAACTTCATGCGCGTCACGACGCCGAAGTTGCCGCCCCCGCCGCGGATTGCCCAGAACAGGTCCGGGTGGCTGTCTGCGTCCACCCGGAGCACCCGGCCATCGGCCGTGACGACGTCCGCCGCGAGCAGGTTGTCGATCGTCAGCCCGTACTTCCGGGACAGGTACCCGACACCGCCACCCAGTGTGATCCCGGAGATGCCGACGCTCCCGGTGTCACCGAAGCCGATGACCAGCCCGTTCGCGGCGGCCGCCGCGCTGAGCTCGCCCGCGGTGAGGCCGGCTTCGGCCCACACGGTGCGGCCGGTGGCGTCGATGGCGTACTCCTTGAGGTCGCGGAGGTCGATGACCAGGCCGCCGTCGATCGTGCTGTGCGCGGCGCCGCTGTGGCCGCCGCTGCGAACGGCGAGGGGGAGCCCGGTGCGCCGCGCGAAGGCGATCGCCTCGACGACGTCGTCGTCGTCGGCCGGTCGGATGATCACGGCGGGCCGCGGGTCGAACCCGCCCAGCATGATTCCGCGGGCGGCGTCGTACCCGGTGTCCTGGGGCTCGATCACCCGGCCGGTGATCCGGTCGCGGAGGTCGTCGATGACGGGCGCGTCGAGCGCCGCGGTGTCCTGGCTGGTCATGCAGGTGTCCTCCTTGTGGGCGGGGTCCCGTCGGTGATGCATGCTTTGACTCCTCGCGCCGGCGGAAGTGATCGGGTTCGCCCCGATCCCGCAGACTGGTCGCATGGTCCGACGCAGAGTCGTTGTGCACGGTGACGTCCAGGGCGTCGGGTACCGGTGGTCCTGCGTGCGGCAGGCGGAGCGGGTGGGCGTGGCCGGCTGGGTGCGGAACCTGTCGGACGGCACCGTGGAGATCGCGGCGGAGGGGACCGAGGCTGCGGTCGGCGCGCTCATCGCCTGGGCGAAGCGCGGCCCGTCCGGCGCGGAGGTCACCTACGTCGAGGTCGCGGACGAGCCGCCCGAGGGGGCGCGGGGGTTCGCGCTGCGGGGCTGACCGGTCTCCCGCGCGGGCGTCTACAGCCGCACGTGGTAGTGGAGTGGCTGGAGGTGGTGCTGATCAG
>CAYGGX010000013.1:1316-28634 GCA_964349585.1 uncultured Actinotalea sp. | reverse complement strand
TCAGTCGCACCGGCGACACCGACCTCGTCCGTCACAGCCGTGGCTGTGGGCGTCCAGCGCCGCGCGCCACAAGGTGGTCGACCCCTGCGGCCATCCGATAGAGGTCAACGGCCAGTACCACCAGGCTGATCAAGGTGACCACCAGGCCGAAGACGGCGATGCCCAGGCCGTTGTTCGAAACCTCGCCGAAGTACCCCGCGTTGAGGGCGGCCCGCTCAGCCGCGGCGTTGCCCGCCACCTGAATGATCAATCCCAGGACCAGTCCGACAAAGCCCCCCGCTACGGCTGGCGCGGAGGGCGGCGGAACGGCTGAGGGCGCCGCAACCCGAGTACCGGGTCCATCGCCGGGGGCCGCCGTCACGGCGGCAGTCCTGGGGCTCACGCCGCGGATCGCGCCCTCGCCCGCCCCTCACGCGGTGCCGTCCCAGTAGCGGTCCAGGTTCCCGTCGTTCGGGTCGGGGTACCAGCCGGGTTCGGTCGCCATCGGTCCCCCCGCGGAGTCGGTCGTGAGCGCGAGTAAGGCCACCGCGGGAGCGCGGGCGGTTCCGCGCGCCAGATCCTGGCGGCCCAATCGCGGCCCGGTCTGCGTCGGAGGGCCCATGAGTCCGGCCGTACTGGCCGGTAGCGTCCCGATGGACGCCCCGGCCCCCGAGCGGAAGCGAGAGTCCCAGTGATCCACGCCCTGATGACCGACGACGAGCAGGCGCTCGCCCTGGCGGCGTTTCGCGCGGAGCTCCCGGCGAGCTCGATAGCGGACGACCCCGAGGCCCTCGCTGCCCGGTCCGTCGACGCCTCGTTCATCCCGCCCGAGGGCAGCGCGCTCACGCTCATCGCGCCGACGAGCGCGGCCGAGGTGTCCGTCATCATGCGGATCGCCAACGCCCACGGCGTCCCGGTGGTCCCGCAGGGTGGCCTGACCGGCCTGGCCGGCGGCGCGAACGCCGTCGAGGGCTGCGTCCTGCTCGACCTGTCGCGGATGACCAAGGTGCTGCGCGTTGACGACGTCGACCAGGTCGCCGTCGTGCAGCCGGGCGTGATCACCTCCGACCTGAACCGGGCGGTCGCGGAGCACGGCCTCTTCTACCCGCCGGACCCCGCCTCCTGGGACACGTCCACGATCGGCGGCAACGTGGCCACGAACGCGGGCGGCATGCGCTGCGTGAAGTACGGCGTCACGAGCGACTGGGTGCGCACCCTCGAGGTGGTCCTGGCCGACGGCAGCATCATCCACACCCGGCCCGTCACAGTTAAGGCGGTGGCGGGGCTCGACCTGACCAGCCTGTTCGTCGGGTCGGAGGGCACCCTCGGCGTGATCACCGAGGTCACAGTCGGGCTGCTGCCCGCCCACGGCCCGGTCCGCGGGGTCAGCGCCGGCTTCCCCACGGTCGCCGACGCGATGGCGGCCGCGAACGAGATCATGGCGGGTCCGCACCGGCCCTCCACCCTGGAGCTGCTGGACGCCGTCGTCGTCGACGCGGTCTGCCGCCTCGCGCCGGACGCGGGCCTCCCCGCGGGCGCCGGCGCGTGGCTGCTGGTGCTCACCGACGCGAGGGTGGGTGGCGCCGACGACGTCGCGGAGTACCAGCGCGTGTGCGCCGCGCACGGTGCGCTCGGCCTCGACTCGGCCGACGACCCGGAGCACGTCGAGCGGCTGCTCGCCGCACGCCGGCTGCTCAACCCGGGGATGCGCGAGTATCTCGGGGCGAGCCTGAACGACGACGTGAGCGTGCCCCGGGCCCAGCTGAGCGAGATCTTCGCCCGAATCGCCGCGCTCTCGGCGGAGATCGGCCTGCCGATCGGCACCGGGGGGCACGTCGGGGACGGCAACCTGCACCCGGTGATCTGCTACGACCCCGCCGACGACGCCCAGCTCGCGGTCGCCCGAGAAGCGCACGAGCGGATCATGGCCTTCGCCGTGGAGCTGGGGGGCACCGTCAGCGGCGAGCACGGGATCGGGACGGAGAAGCGGGCCGCGCTCGACATCGAGCTCACGCCGCGGGTCCGCGAGCTCCAGCACGGGCTGAAGGCCGTCCTTGACCCGAGGGGGATCCTCAACCCCGGCAAGAAGCTGTAGCCAGACGCTCCAGCCCGGTGCACCGGCGTTGATCTTCCGGATGCGGCTCTCCGAGGTGGTCGATACCGTCAGGCAGGACCATTGCGGTCCCGAATGTCGACGCGGAGGTCACCATGTCAATCGGAACGCTGCTCGTCATCATTGCGATCGTTCTTGCGGCGGTGTCCCTGTTCGGCCGCCGCGCCTGGCTGCTCTCGGCAGCCGTCATCGTCGGCTTCATCGGCGTGCTCTTCGGCGTGGGGACGATCTCGATCAACTAGCGCTCGCGCTCTGACCTCGCCCCGGGCTGGCTCCCTGGTCCCCGGGGCGCGGTCGTGCCTGCGACTCCGGGGCGGCCTCCCGGCCGCTCGCTCGGGCGTCACTGAGCGAGTGCCGGAGGCGCTTCGCGGCGCACATCGCACGATCGGCCCTGACCCAGGTGTCGACGAGTCCCTCCCCAGGGGCCCGGACCTCGCCGGCGAGGGACGCACGGATCCCGGCATCGTGCAGCCGGGCCCGGAGGCGGGCCGCCAGCGCATCGAGGCCCGCCTGCGCGACGTCGGTGGCGAGGATGGCGAACTCGTCACCGCCGGAACGGGCAAGTATGTCGCTCGGTCGGCAGGTGGCGGTCAGCACCTCAGCCGTCCTGGCCAGCAGGCGATCGCCCGCGTGGTGGCCCTGGGCGTCGTTGATCTCCTTCAGGCCGTCCAAGTCGACTGCGATCACACCTGCGGTGGCGCCGCCGCGCGTCACCCTGTGGTCCTCGCCCGCAAGGCCCGCTTCCCAACCGCGCCGATTTCGAAGGCCGGTTAGGGCATCGGTCTCGCTCAGCGCGCAGGACGCCGCCAGCTGATCGCGTAGGCCGGCGGCGTCGAGCTGAGACGTGAGGATGGTCGACAGCAGGTGCGCCATCAGCCGCACCCCGGTCGGTGAGTCCACGATGTGGGGGTCGTCCGCCCGTCCGGCGAACCCGGCGAGAGTGCCGAACAGCTCCCCGTCCCCGTACACCAGCGGAGCGCCGGTGTAGCCGCCGGCCCGTACCCACCAGGCGCCGTCCGGAGCCCCGTCCCGCACGAAGGCGCGAAGGCGCGGCATCACAGCCGGTGCGCGCCCGGCCGCCATCTGCAGGCAGTACGACTCCAACCAGGGCACGGCCGTTCCCGCCGGGAACTCGCTGGACCATGGGCCCGCGGACGCCACGACGACCTGGTCGGCGTCTGTCACCTCGGTGACCCACCACAGGTCGAGCACTGCGTGGTGACTCAGGTGGTCGACCACCTGCTGGGCGGCCGTGACGAAACCTTGGCCCGCCCCGGACTCGTGTTCGGTGTGCCAGGTCGGCTGCCCCCTGTCGCTGCGCATGTCAGGTGCCCTCGGGCACTTCTCGGCCGTCGGGAGGTTGACCGTCGTGGCGGACCAGTGCGGGTCGGTCGTCGGGGCGGGCGGCGTCGTCGGGCGTCTGGCCGGCCGGAGCCATCACGGCGAGCACCGCCGCCCGCATCGCGGCGCTGGACTGATCCATGTCACGTCCGGCTGCGGCCTCGGTCAGTGCCTCGGCGAGGTCGTGCACCTGGACGCCCTTCGAGCGGGACGAATGGAACAGCATCTGCCACGCCTGCTCCGCGTCGCAGCCTTGGGTCGCCATGATCAGGCCCTTCGCCTGATCGATCCGCGCTCGGCCACCGACCCTCGCCCGTTGGCTCGAGACCTTCTCCTCGATCTCGAGGATCCCGGACGGGGAATCCCCCGCGGGCCCGCTCAGCAGGGCGTCGTCGGGAATCCCGAACCGCGCCAGGAGACCTGTGAGGCGCAGCAGGTCGAACACGCTGGGAGGGACGCCACGCAGCAACAAGCGACCGCCGAGTCGCGCCTCGGCCTCGAGGAGCGGACCAAGGCCCGCGCAGTCCATGAAGGTGACCCCTGAGAGGTCGACGACGACGCGTCCGCTCGCGTCCGCGCTGGCGTGCTCCAGCGCCCGGCGAAGCCGGGGGGCGGTGGCGATGTCGATCTCGCCGGTGACCCGGACCGGAGGGCACCGCGTGGACGGGGACCGGCCGGAGTGCTGTGTTGTGGTCACGCCTTGGCTCCCCGTGCGCGTCGTTCTCGACGTGCCGCCGGGTCCGGGGCAACACAACCTGGCAGACTGCCCAGAAGTACCTTTCGTCCGAACTCTTAGGCTACAGGCCCGTCCCTCGATGATCAACGGCGTGCGGGGGTGAAGGTTCTGGTGGTGCGAACCTCCGGGCAAGTGTGCGCGGACCGGGGCGACCTCCTGGCCTCAGGTTGAGTCAGTGCGCGAGCGAGCTCACGTCGGAAGAGCCGTCCACCACCGCGCTTGCGACCGACGTCAGGGTGACGCCCGCGCGGCGGGCGTGGGCGCGCATCCGGGTGAAGGCCTCGCCCACGCTGATCCCCGTCCGCGCGGCCAGTACTCCCTTTGCCTGCTCGATCACGATGCGACTGTGCAGCGCGACCTGGAGCTGTTCGGACACGATCGTCTGCTCGCGAAGGGTCCGTTCGTGCAGCAGGCCGATGGTGGCCACATCGGCCATCGCCTGTCCGATGGCGATGTCGTCATCGGACAGGGTGACCTCAAGGTCGGTGAAGAGGTTCAGGGCGCCGATCACCCGACCGCGCAGGCGCATCGGCAGCGCGTGAGTGCTGGTGAACCCCGCGGCTACCGCGGCGGCCGTGAACGTCGCCCATCGCGCGTGCGCGTCGGCGAGGGAGACGTTGGTGACCGCCCTTCCGCTCAGGTAGCAGTCCCGGCACGGTCCCTCGGCGACCTGTAGCTCGAACAGCTCGACGGAGCGCATCCGGTCGGCCGTGGACGCCATGACGTGCAGGTCGCCGCGCTCGTCAGCGAGCATCAGCCCCGCGGCGTCAGCGGGGAGCAGCTCGACGCACCTCTCGGCGAGCAGTTGGAGAAGGTCGACGACGTCGAACTCCTCGACCAGTGTGTCCGCAAGCTCAACGAAGACTTGCGCCAAGCGTTGGGGCCCGTCCATTGCTTCTCCCGCCTTCTCGGCCTTGCTGACTTTTCAGGTTCGTGTGGCGGCGACGCCGCCGTCAATACTCGTTGATCCGACCATCCTCGTCGTTCGTGAAGTGCACGGCTCCGGTGACGACGTCGTGCGCAAGGGAGAGGACCGGGCGTTCCGACGCGAACGCACGGGCCCTCAGCAGGACAAACGCCTGGGCGAGGGTCACGTCGGCCTGGACGGCGATGACTCCCGTGGCCTGGTGCACCTCGGCTCGGTCCTCGATCACGGCGACGAGACCGGCGCCGGAGCCGGCCGCATCCAATGCCTGCATGTGGAGCAGGATCGCCGTTGCGGCATCCGCGAAGTGCAGCGCCTCAGCCAGTTCGGTCTCGGTCAGAGGACCGGGGACGTCCCGGTACAGGTCCAGCACACCAAGGCGGATGGCTCCGACGCGCAGCGGGAGCGCGAAGATCGCCAGGATCCCGGCCTCGATGGCGCCGGCGGCGAAGAGTGGCCATCGGCCCGGTCCGGACGCGGCAAGATCAGGTTGCAGCACCGGCCTTCCGGAGTTCGATGAGTCGATGCACGGACCCTCACCGAGGGTGTACTGCAACTCCTCCATCGTTGCCGCGACGCCATCCGTGGCCGCGACGGTTCCCGCCGGACCCACGTCGGTCATCAGCGCCAAGCCCACCCCAGTGACTGGCAGGGCGTCGGTGCACGCCCTGACGAGTCGATCGGGAAAGCTCGAGGAGGGGGCGGGGGGGTCCACGATCCCAGCCAGGATCTGAGCCACCCGCACAGAACTCACGTCGGCCACCACCCCTCGCCGTCAGCCTAGGCCCCTGGCGCACCGGGCAACCGCGAGCTCGGCGTGGATCGGGGGTCCGAGCCGGGTTGCGGGTCGCCGAGGCCCGGAGAGATGGGCGTCCGCAGGTGCAGGGCGGGGTAGGCAATCTCACCCTCGCCAGCTGCTGTTCGGTAGTTGACCCCCGGCCATCGGGGGGCCACACTGGACCCTGACAGTGCGCACCGCCTGCCCCCTGCGTGGTGCGCACTGTTCTATGTCCGGGCCCAGGAGGTCTGCCCGGACGCCCGGCGCCGAGCGGCGCCCTCCGGCCGCGGCGCGGCACCATGCCACGCTTGCGCGACCCCGTTAGCGTTCCAGGTGTGAATGCTCGCGCGCGCCCTCCAGCCGCCGAGCCCGGACCCGACGGACGGCAGCCCCCGGCGGGCACAGGCCCGGCCTCCGCGGCCTCGCCCGGCACGTCACTGTCTCCCCACGAGCGCGTCGACCGGGCCCGACACCGCTGGCGGGTGGCACTGGACGCCGATCCGAGCGACTCGGCGCTCTCGGACATCGACCGGCTGCAGGACGCGCTGCTGGACCTCTCGGCCGCCCATCCCTCGGGGATCGCCCAGCTCTTCGCGGGCCGACCCACCCGGTTGTCGAACCTGGTGCGCGAGGGGGCAGCGCTGTCGGCCGCCAAGCGCCGGGTGCGCGCCGTCGCCGACCGGGCTGACGACTACGCGCAGCGGTACGGCCTGGCTCCGGCGTTCCTGGCGATCGGCGTCGCCTCCTGGATCCAGGACGAACCGGATGCCGACGGCGGCCCCGCGCAGGTCCGCGACGCCGACACCGATGCCGACGGCGCCGAATCCGGAGGTGGCGAGGCGACGGAAGCCGGGCCCCGCTACGTCGTCGTGCCAGATCAACCTGCCCGGAGGCGAACCCTCAAGGCCCCGGTCCTGCTTCGACCGGTGAGTATCCGCCGCGGCGACAGCGACCATGAGCTTGCGCTGGAGCCGGCACTGGAGATCAACCCGGTGCTCACCGCCGCCCTGCGCGAGCACGGCGTCGCGCTGGATCCGGCGGGCCTCACCCGGGGGGCGTTCAACCCGACGGGATTCGACCCGCGACCGACGCTGGACCGCCTGCGCGCGCTCGGGACCGGAGCGCTGACCGGCTTCGACCTGGACGAGCGCCTGCTGGTCGGCACGTTCATGCACCCCGAGCAGAGCATCCTCGACGACCTCGAAGCGCTCGCCGAGGCGATGGCCGAGCACGAGGTGCTCCAGGCGCTGGCGGCCGATCCCCGGTCGATCGCTGCGCTGGCGCACCCGCTGCCGTCGATGCTGCGCGGCGACCGCCCCCCCGACGAGGAGCGGGGCGTGGGCGACCTGGACCCGATCCAGACGTACGTGCTCGACGTGATCGCGGCCGGGCACCACCTGGTGGTCGACGCGCCCCCGGGTGCCGACGTCGCCGGCACGCTGGCGGCCGTCGTGGCCGACGCCACCGCCGCCGGCCGGACCGTCCTGTACGTGGCGGGTCACCGCCGCTCCGCCGAGGCGCTGTCCGCCCGCCTGGACGAGCTCGGGCTCGGCGAGTCCGTGCTCGACGTTGCGCCGGAGTCAGGCTGGCGGGAGCAGGCCGGGCAGCGCCTGCTCGGGGCGATGACGATCGACCCGGTCGGCCTGGACACGGACAAGATCGCAACCGTCCAGCGCGAGCTGCTGAACCGTCGCAGCAGGCTGCATCGGTACGTCGGTGCACTGCACCGCACCCGCGAGCCCTGGGGCACCTCCGCCTACGACGCGCTGCAGTCGCTCGCCCGGCTGACCTCGGCCCGGCCCCTGCCGCAGACGCGGGTCCGGCTGACCCTGCCGGTGGCCGAGGCGCTGTCGGCCGAGCAGCGCGCCCAGGCGGCCGACGACCTGCGGAGGGTGGCGGGCCTGGGCGCCTTCTCGCCCGCGATCCGCTCGTCCGCCTGGTACGGGGCCGACCTGCCGACCCCGGACCGGGCCCGAGCCGCCGTCGACCGGATCGAGCGGCTCCAGCGCTCGCTCCCGCAGGTGCACCGGGACGCCGTCCGGGTCGCGGAGGACACCGGCCTCACTCCGGCCACGACGCCCGAGGAGTGGGCAGAGCAGCTCCGGATGCTCGCGGGGGTGCGGGGCGCGCTCGACATCTTCCGACCGATCGTGTTCGAGCGATCCGCCGCCGACCTGATCGCGGCGACGGCTCCGCGAGCCTGGCGGGAGGAGCACGGCGTCGAGATGAGCGGCCCCCTTCGTCGTCGGCTGCGTCGACAGGCCAAGGACATGGTCCGACCCGGGCGGCCGGTCGCCGATCTGCACGCCGCCCTGATCGAGGTCCAGTCGCAGCGCGAGGTGTGGCGGGCGCACTGCCCGGCAGGGGGTTGGCCGAGGGTGCCCGAGGGTCTCGCCGACACCGAGCAGGACTACCTGGAGACGCGGGCGGATCTCGATGCGCTCACCGGCGTCCTGGCCGGCGGGCGGACCGGACCGGACACACCCGACCTGTCGGCACTGCCGTGGGGCGAGGTCGAGGTGCGCCTGGCCCGCCTGCTCGAGCAGCGCGATGCGCTCCAGACGCTGCCCGAGCGCACGGCGCTGATGCGCGGCCTCGCCCAGCGCGGGCTGGGCGAGCTGCTCGCCGACCTCACCGCTCGCCGGGTGGGTGCCGACGTCGTCGGATCGGAGCTGGAGCTCGCCTGGTGGAGCACCGTATTCGAGGAGATCTTGGCCGAGGAACCGGCCCTCGCGGAGCACGACGGCCCAACCCTCACGCGACTCGTCGCCGAGTTCCGCGCGCTGGACGCGCGCTTCGTCGCCGACCGGGCGCAGCTCGCCCGCGCCGCCTCCGTCGAGGCGACCCGAACCCGGATACGGGTCGCGGACGTCCAGACCCAGGAGCTGTTCGGCGAGATCGTGCAGGGCGGGTTCACCACGCTGCGCGGCGCCGTCGAAGGCTTCCCCCAGGTGGCGCGCCACCTGCGCCCGTGTCTGATCGCGGCGCCGATGCTCGTGCCGCACCTGCTGCCACCGGTCCGCGGCGAGGACCTGGTCATCATCGATGCCGCGGGTCACCTGCCGACCGAGATGGTCGTCCCCGCGATCGCGCGTGGCACGCAGGTTGTCGCCGTCGGCGACACCCGCTGCGCAGTCGGCTCGGCCCTGGCGGAGCTCGCCGAGGTGCTTCCCGTCGTCGCCCTGAGCGCGAGCGCCTCCCGGCAGGACCCGTACCTGACCGCCTTCCTCGCCGAGCACGGGTACGGCGATCGCGTGACGCCGACCCCGCTCCCGACCTCGGAAGGGCTGGTTCGCCTCGAGCTGGTGGACGGCACCGGCATGCCGGGACCCGAGGGCAGGGTGGAGGGGACGGCCGCGGAGGTCGCCCGGGTGGTCGACCTCGTGACCGAGCACGCGCTCACCCGGCCCGAGGAGTCGCTCGCGGTCGTGACCCCCTCGCGGGTGCACGCTGAGCGGGTGCGGGAGGCCGTCCAGGCGCTGGTCCCCGACTCGCCGGCGCTCGCGCGCTTCGTCGACCAACCGGAGTCCTTCGTCGTCGTGGAGGTCGGCGCGACCCAGGGCCTGAGCCGCGAGGCGGTCATCCTGTCGGTCGGCTTCGGGCGAACCCCGCACGGCCGGGTGCTGCACCGATTCGGGATGCTCAACGAGGCCGACGCCGACGTCCGGCTGCTCCAGGCCCTCGGCGCCTGCCGGCACCGCCTGACGGTGGTGAGCTCGTTCCGGGCGGACGAGCTGGACCGGAGCCGGGTGCGCAGTCCCGGCACCCAGATGCTCCTGGACCTGCTCGAGCTGGCCGAGCGCCGCACCGCGCAACTCGAGGGCGGTGACCGCGCCGCGCCGGCGCCCGGCGCCGATCCCGACCGGCTGGTCCTCGACCTGGCCGAGCGATTGTGGCGGATGGGCCTGCTGGTCGACGTCGACCACGGCATAGTCGGGGGCGCGCGCATCCCGCTCGTGGTCGGGCACCCGGACCTGCCGAACCAGATGCTCGTGGCGGTGCTCACCGACGACGCCGCCTACGTCCGGGAGCCGAGCGTGCGGGTGCGCGACCGGCAGATCCCCGAACGGCTGGAGCGCCTCGGCTGGACGGTCGTCCAGGTGTGGTCGGCCGCCGCGTTCCTGGACCCGCAGGCCGAGGCGGAGGCGGTCGTCGCGGCAGTCCTGCGGGCCCTCGGCGAGCACCGGAGGGATGCGCCGTCAGCTCCCGAGGTGGTCCCGCAGACGACGGACGAGGCGCCCGACGACGACGCCGCCGCGGTGCCGCCCGACGTTGCCGCTTCGCCCGACGACGCCGCGGACGCGGACGAGGCTGTGGGGGCCGCGGCCGGGCCCGTGGCGGAGACCGACGAGCCGGTGGGAGACGCCGAGCCCGTGGCGGACGCCGAGCCCGTCGCGGAGACCGACGAGCCGGTGGGGGACGCCGAGCCCTTGCTGCACATCCGGGGGCCCCGGCCGGAGATCGAACCCGGCCTGCGCGGCGGCTATCCCGACGACCAGCTCGACGAGCTCGCGGCCTGGGTCATCTCCGACGGCCTGCCGCGAGACGAGGGCGAGCTGGTCGCGGAGCTACGAGCCGAACTGGGGCTCGACCGTCGAGGGGCTCGAGTGGACGCCGCTCTGCTCGCCGCGGCGCGACGCGCGCTGGGCCGCCGCGACGTGGTCGCCGACACCGACGCGGCCGAACCGGTGGATGCCCCGGAGCCGGACGCCCCGGAGCCGGGCGCCCCGGAGCCGGACGCCCCGGAGCCGGACGCGGACGACCCTGCCGGGCCGCCCGCCGCGATCAGTCGAGCAGCCGACGAGCCCGTGCTGCCCCGGAGCTCGGACGAGTCCGACCGCGGCTGGGGCGACCCGGACGCCGACGACGACGAGCGCCTACGCCGCGAGGTGCCGCCGCACTGGTGATCAGGCGGGACGCTTGGCGAGCAGGTCTCGGATCTCCTGGAGGAGCAGGACGTCCTCCGCCGGAGCCTCCGGCTCCGGCTCGATGCCCGCCTTGCGGCGCTCGGCCAGCTTGTTCATCGGCAGGACGACCAGGAAGTACACGGCCGCGGCGACGGCGAGGAAGTTGATGATCGCCCCGATGACGGCCCCGAAGTAGAACAGCGCGTTGTTCACCTCGACCACCCAGACCGCATCCAGCGACATCTGGCCGAATACGGCCGCGATCAGTGGCGTGATCAGCCCGCTCACGACAGTGTCGATCACGGCCGCGAAGGCCACACCCAGCACGAACGCCACCGCCAGGTCGATCACGTTTCCACGCATGATGAAGGTCTTGAATCCGGTCAGCATGTTGCTCCCCTTCGACGATGTCGGCAGGCCGCCGGCGTTCAGGATCCTGCCACCAGCACAGCGCCGAGGGAATCCCACCCGGACCCGGCCAGCTGGTGCCCCTCGTCGGGCGAAACAGCCACGACGGTCACCGGGTCGTCGCCCGCCGAGCCGCTCCACGGCAGCGTGGAGGTCTCATCCGAGACGACATCCAGCACCAGCGCGCCGCGGGCGAGCACCACGGGGGACAGGTCGGCCGGAGCAACCAGATCTATCCGGTCGCCCGGCCGCAGCAGCCCAGCGACGACGGCGTCGACCCGGACCGGCACCGTGACGGTTCCCGGGGGCGCGGCCCGGCCGAACCTGCCGTCCGCCAGCATCGAGCGGACGACGGGCACGCCGCGGGGGAGGGCGATCAGGACCTCCTGCCCGGTCAGCGCCCCCGGCTCCGACTCGGCGTCGTCCGGCACGAGCCGGGTCGGCACCCGGCCGACTCGGAGGTCCCGCTCCGCGAGGGCGCCCCCGGCGGGAACCTCGCGGGCCGTCACGACCACGGGCACGGTCGGCTCGGGCGACGGTGCGATCCGGCCGACGACGATCAGGCCGACCGTGACCACGACCGCCATCGGCAGACCGCGCCGGAGGCGCCACAGGACCACCCGTACGACGAGCGGCAGCGGCTGGCCCACGGTGCGACGCTAGATCGTCGCCGATCGACCGGTGGGCGGGTCCGCCCTTGGTGGGGACGGCGCCGGACGGTGGGACCGACGGGGATGCGTCTGGCGGCGATGCCGGTCAGCCGCGCAGCCATCCCGGTTGAAACGCTCAGTGATGCGCCTCGACCGCGCCGGTCAGCCTGCGCGAGCCCTCAGCCGGCGGCGGCGGGAGCCGAGGCGGGCGCGACCTTCTCGGTGGCGGGCTTGGCGGCCCGGTCTCCCGAACCGGTGCTGCTGCTGCCGTCAGTACTGCCGCTGCTACCGCCGGTGGCGGCAGGCTCGGGCTTGCCGTTCCGGGCGGCCGTGCCGCTCCGGCGACGCGAGGCGCTGTCGGCTCGCGCGTCGGTCCGGTAGAACCCCGACCCCTTGAAGACGACCCCGACGTTCCCGAAGAGCTTCCGCAGCCGGGCCGAGCACTCCGGGCAGCTCGTCAACGGCTCGTCCGTGAACGCCTGCTGCACGTCGAAGCGGTGGTCGCACGACGTGCACTCGTACGAGTACGTCGGCACGCGGCCTCCCCGTCAGTCGGGCCGAGGCGGGTCGCCTTGGCACTCATGAAGTCCGAGTGCCAACTGTACGCCGCCCCGTGGCCGGCGACCACCCATCCGCACGGAGGACCCGGCCACGAGCCGCTACCCTCGCAGCGTGCCCCGTAGTCGCGCCCTGCGTGTCCTGATCGTGGTCTCCACCGTGCTCGCGCTCCTCGGCGCGGCCGTGGTCGCGGTTACCGCGACAGTGATCCGCCGGCCGCTGCCCGACCATGCCGGGACCCTCGACGTCGCGGGTCTCACCGCCGAGGTCAGGGTGCTCCGGGACGCCCGCGGAGTGCCCAGCATCTACGCCGAGACGAGCGAGGACCTGTTCCTCGCCCAGGGCTACGTGCACGCCCAGGACCGCTTCTTCGAGATGGACTACCGGCGGCACGTGACCGCCGGCCGGCTCTCCGAGCTCGTCGGCGAGAGCCCCGACGCGTTGGCGGCAGACAAAGTGATCCGCACCTTCGGCTGGCGCCGGGTGGCTGAGGCGGAGTGGGACCTGCTCAGCCCGGACACCCGCCGAAACCTCGAGGCGTACGCGGACGGCGTGAATGCCTACCTGCAGTCCCGGGGCCCCAGCTCGCTCGCGGTGGAGTACGCGGTGCTCGGCCTTCAGGTCGACGTCGCGGACCCGGAGCCCTGGGACCCGATCGACTCGGTCGCCTGGCTCAAGGCGATGGCCTGGGACCTGCGCAGCAACTACGACGAGGAGCTCGAGCGCGGCCTGGCCTACTCGACGGTGCGCGACGTCGACCGAGTGAACGAGCTCTATCCCCGCTATCCCTACGCCGAGCGCCTGCCGATCATCCCCCCGGAACCGGCGGCAACCGAGGCCCAGGCGGCCGCCGCGACCGTCGACCTTGACGGCCTCGACCTCGAAGCCGCGCTCACCGCGACCCACCAGGCCATCGCCGCGGTGCCCCGGCTGGTCGGCCGGGATGATGGTGTGGGATCGAACTCCTGGGTGGTCTCGGGGGAGCACACCGAGAGCGGCGCACCGCTCCTCGCGAACGATCCCCACCTGTCGATCTCCGCCCCCGGAGTCTGGATGCAGATGGGCCTTTACTGCACCCAGGTCAGCGACGACTGCCCGTTCGCGGTGTCCGGCTTCACCTTCGCGGGCTTCCCCTCGGTGATCATCGGCCACAACGCCGACCTCGCCTGGGGGCTGACCAACATGGGCGCCGACGTGACGGACTTCTTCCTGGAGCGAGTCGACAACGAGACGGGGACGTACGAGCGCGACGGCGAGACCCTTCCCCTCGAGACGCGCACCGAGATCATCGAGGTGAACGGCGGCGAGCCGGTGACCATCGAGGTCCGCTCCACCGGGCACGGGCCGATCGTCTCCGACGTGCTCGAGATCGACCGGCTCGCGGCGACGCCCTTGCCGAACGGCCCCCGCGGCCGCACCGAGGTGGCGCTTGCCTGGACCGCCCTCGAACCCGGCCGCAGCGCGGACGCCGTCTTCATGCTGGCGACCGCGAAGGGGGCCGCGGACCTCGCGAACGTGGCCGAGGCGTTCGTCGTGCCGGCGCAGAACATCGTGTACGCGACGACCGACGGCGACATCGGCTATCAGGCACCCGGGAGGATTCCGATCCGCGCCCGGGTGACCGACGGGCCGGTGCCCTCCGACGGCACCTGGCCGCGCCCCGGCTGGGACTCCCGGTACGACTGGCAGGGCTACGTGCCCGCGGCGGAGCTGCCCGCGGTCCAGAACCCGCCGGAGGGCTTCATCGTCGCGGCCAACCAGCCCGTGACGGCCGGCGAGGGGCCGTACCTCACATCGGACTGGGACTACGGCTTCCGCGCCCAGCGGCTCCGGGACCTGATCACCGACCTGATCGCCGAGGGCACCCCGATCGGCGTCGAGGCGTCGCAGAGGCTGCAGGCCGACCTCCGGAGCCCCTTCGCCGAGGCGTTGGTGCCGGCGCTGCTCGAGCTGCCGGTGACCGACGAGTTCACCCTCGAGGGGATCGACCTGCTGAGGGACTGGGACTACGACCAGGAGGCGGACTCTGCCGCCGCGGCCTACTTCGCCGCGGTCTGGGCGACGCTCCTAGAGCTGACGTTCGCCGACGACCTGCCGGAGGAGATCTGGCCGACGGGTGGCGGCCGGTGGCTGGAGGTCGTGGTGGGTCTGCTGGACGATCCGGGGAACCCCTGGTGGGACGACCGGCGGACGATCAACGTGGTCGAGAGCCGGGACGAGGTCCTCGTCCGGGCCATGGAGGCCGCACGGCTCGAGCTCACCGTCGAGCTCGGCAAGAACCCGGCCGACTGGACTTGGGGTCGCGTGCACACGGCGGCGCCGCAGCACGCGATCCTCGGCGGCGAGGGTGTTCCGGCCCCGGTCAGGGACCTGGTCAACCCCCGACCGCTGGCCGTGCCGGGTGGCGGCTCGATCGTCAACGCGACGGCGTGGGACGCCGCGAGCGGCTCGTTCGCGGTCACCGCCGCTCCGTCGATGCGGATGGTCGTCGATCTCGGCGACCTGGATGCCTCGACCTGGGTGACGCTCACCGGCACATCAGGGCACCCGGGGAGCGTGCACTACACCGATCAGTTCGCGGCGTGGGCCGCCGGCGAAACCTTCCCCTGGCCCTTCACGACGACGGCGGTGCAGGAAGCGTCGGTCCGCGAGCTCACGCTCCGCCCGGCTCGTCAGGGGTCCTGAGCCACTTCCAGCCGGTGGGCGTCGCGACGATGTCCACCGGGCGGTCGTGCCGCTCCGTAGGAAGCGGTCGGACGCGGGCGTCGTAGACCTCCTCCGGGAACACCATCGCGATGATCAGCACCTCGGGCGGGGCGTGCCGCAGCACCCGGTCGTACCAGCCGCCGCCCTGGCCCAGGCGCCCGCCGGCGGTGTCGACCGCAAGGGCCGGGGCGATGATCGCCTCCGCCTCGCTCAGGGCGGCGGGGGTCATGGTAGGGCCCGCCGGCTCGGGCGGGCGGCCCGGGGCGCGGACCTGGAGGTCGGCGGCGCCGGTGTACCACGCCCAGTCCCGTTGCAGCCCGTCACCGAGCACCGGTAGCAGGACCTGGGTGCCCCGGGAGGCGAGTCGCTCGAGCAGCGGTACGGTCGGCGGCTCGAGCGGTCGAGCGACGTAAGCGGCGACGCACGAGGCCGCGGCCACCTGCGGCAGGTCGGCCACCACCCGGGCGAAGTCGAGGCCGGCCCGGCTGCGGGCCCGGTCGGACATCTTCGCCCGCTCCGCCCGGATCGCCTTCCGCAGCGCGTCCTTGACCTCCGTCACCTCCGTGCCCTCGTGGCGTGTGGGGTACGGCTGCGTGACACTGGCCATGGGTCACATCATGGCAAAGAAATCGTCGGGCGGTATCCACGGGCCCCATGCCCGGGGTTCTTTCACCCCGTTGCCGGGCCAGCCGGTCCTCGGCCCGCTAGCCTGCCTGGCATGACCATCCGCAAAGCCGTCATCCCAGCCGCCGGGCTCGGCACCCGGTTCCTGCCGGCCACGAAGTCCACACCCAAGGAGATGTTGCCGATCGTGGACAAGCCGGCCATCCAGTATGTGGTGGAAGAAGCGGTCCGCGCCGGCCTGACCGACGTCCTCATGATCACTGGTAGGTCCAAGCGGAGCCTCGACGACCACTTCGACGCCGTCCCCGAGCTCGAGAGCATCCTCGAGGCCAAGGGCGACGAGTTCCGGCTTGCCCAGGTGCGCCGCTCGACCGAGCTGGCCAATGTGCACTTCGTGCGTCAGGGCCAGCCGAAGGGCCTCGGGCACGCCGTGCTGTGCGCGAGGTACCACGTGGGCAACGAGCCGTTCGCCGTGCTCCTCGGTGACGACCTCATCGGTGAGCGTGAGCGACTGCTGACCGAGATGATGGAGCTCCAGTCCCGCACCGGAGGATCGGTCGTCGCACTGCTCGAGGTCACGCCGGACCAGGTCGACCTGTACGGGTGCGCGGCCGTCGAACCGCTGGGCGGCGACAACCCCGATCACCTCAGGGTCACCGGACTGGTCGAGAAGCCGGACCCCGCTCACGCGCCGAGCAGCCTCGCCGTCATCGGGCGGTACGTCCTGCACCCGGCGGTCTTCGACGTGCTGGACCGCACCGAGCCGGGCAGGAGCGGCGAGATCCAGCTCACCGACGCGCTCGCCACCCTGG
This sequence comes from uncultured Actinotalea sp., assembly GCA_964349585.1. Taxonomy (GTDB): domain Bacteria; phylum Actinomycetota; class Actinomycetes; order Actinomycetales; family Cellulomonadaceae; genus Actinotalea. Next base: position 12,097 of record CAYGGX010000013.1, on the reverse strand, counting down.
CCGGGGTGCCGGCCGAGGAGGGCGGCGGCGTCTACGGCGTCGTCTTCCGCGGGCACCGGTACGACACCGGGGACCGGCTCGACTACATCAAGGCCGTGATCCAGATCGCCGCCGAGCGTCCCGACCTCGGTCCCGACCTGCGTGAGTGGCTGGTCGGCTACGTGGCCGGCCTGTGAGCCCGATGCGCGGATGAGGTCGGTCTCCGACCACCTGGAGGCGGTCCTGGAGGCCGTCGTCCCCGTCGCGCCCCTCGACGTGGTCCTTGCGGACGCGGACGGCTGTGTGCTCGCGCGGGACGTGACGGCGACCCACGACCTTCCGCCCGTGCCCCTCGCCGGGCACGACGGCTACGCGGTGCGGTCGCAGGACGTCGGCCAGGCCGATCAGTCCGGGCTCCGGCTGCCGGTCATGGCGGACGCGCGGCCGGACTCCGCGCAGGTGCGGCTGGTTCCCGGAACGGCGGTGCTGGTCGCGGCCGGCGCCCCGCTCCCGCTGGGCGCCGACGCCGTCGTGCCCGCGGAGCGTACGGATCGGGGCCGCGCCCAGGTGGTGCTGACGGGCTCCGTCGCGGCGGGCGAGCACGTCCGCCCGGCCGGTCAGGACGCGGCGGCGGGGGGCGTGGTCCTGCGGCGCGGCACCAGGATCGCCGCCCGGCATCTTGCCGTTGCCGCTGCGCTCGGCCTGGGCCGACTCTGGGTGCATCCCGCGCCGCGCGTCGTCGTCGTCACGGTGGGCGACGAGCTCGTCGAGCCCGGCCGCCGGAGTGACGGGGTGCACGACAGTCTTGGCGTGGCCCTGGTCGCGGCCGCCCGCGAGGCGGGCGCCTCGGCCGTCCGCGTCGGACCGATCCCTGACGACCGCGCCGCCCTGCACGAGGTGCTGGCCGACCAGATGGTCCGCGCTGACGTGCTGCTGGTCACCGGCGGGCTCTCCGGCGGGCCCTGGGACACGGTTGCCGACGTGCTCGCGTCGATGGGCGAGGTGCGTTTCGACCAGGTCGCCCTGACCCCAGGTCGACGCCAGGGCTTCGGTTCCCTGAGGGCTGAGCAGGTGGACGACGCCGCGGCGGCCGGCTCCGGGGGGCGGCCCGGGGTTCCGGTGTTCGCGCTGCCGGGACACCCGGTGGCCGCGCTCACGTCGTTCGAGATGTTCATCCGTCCCGCGCTGCGCTCGATGGCCGGTTACGCGGCTCTCCACCGGACGTCGGTCACCGCGGCGGCCACCAGCGAGCTCCGCTCCCCGGCCGGGCTCCGGCAGGTTGTTCCGGCAACGATCGTCGGCAACCCGGCCTCGGGCTACCGGGTCGCCCCCGCCGGTGAGCCCGTGTCGCTCGCGGCGCTCGCCGGGGCGAACGCCCTGATGATCGTGGCCGAGCAGGTTAGTACCGTCCGGACGGGGGACCCGGTCGCATGCATGATCCTGGAGGCCTGAGATGAGGGGATGGCCAGCGGTGCTGCGGGCCGGGGACGTCACGATCCGGCCGCTCCGTCGGAGGGACGCTGCGCGGTGGCTCGACCTTCGCGCGCGCAACTCCGTCTGGCTCGCCCCGTGGGAGGCGACCTCCCCGGAGCCGCTGCGCGGGCCGGCGCCGAGCTTCGCGAGGTTCGTGCGCTCGCTGGCCGCGCAGGCACGCGACGGTTCGGCCCTGCCGTTCGCGATCGACTACCAGGGGCAGATGGTCGGGCAGGTCACCGTCGCCACCATCAGCCGCGGTTCGCTGCAGTCGGCCAGCATCGGGTACTGGGTGAGCGAACACGTGGCGGGCCGGGGGATCGCCCCGACGGCGGTGGCCCTGGCCGTCGACCACTGCTTCGGGCCCGTGGGGCTGCACCGGGTGGAGATCAACATCCGGCCGGAGAACCGCGCGAGCCTGCGGGTAGTCGAGAAGCTCGGCCTGCGCGACGAGGGAGTCCGGGAGCGCTACCTGCACATCCAGGGCCGGTGGTGCGATCACCGGACGTTCGCCGTGACCGCCGAGGAGGTCCCTGAGGGCCTGTTGCGGCGCTGGCAGACGAGCCGAACCACACGGATGTAGTCCGCCCGACGACACGCCGCGGGCCCTCCCCTCCCGGAGCCGGCCGCGCGCCTAACGTCGAGACGTGATTCCCGCCGGTCTCGTGCTGGCCGCGATGGCTGGACTGTGGATCGCGTACCTGGTTCCGCACTGGCTGCGGCACCGTCAGCATCTGCTCGAGTCGTGCACCGACGACAGGTTCTCCGAGCAGCTGAGGGTGATCCGGGTCGCGCGGGCCCACGGAACAGGTCGCACAGCCGAGCCGCGGGTGGAGGCCAAGGTCGTGCTGCATCCCGCACGGGGAGGAGGTCGTCCGATGGACCGACCGCATGCAACCGCCGATCGCGTCTCCGCCGACGCCGCGCGGCGCCGGGCGGCCGAGCACGCCCACCGCGCCGCCGTGCGGGCCGAGCGGGTGGCCCGGGCGCGCCGCCGTGCGGTGCTCTCGGCCGCCCTCGTCGTGCTCTCCGCCGCGGGCTGGACCGCGGTCGGCCTGATCGACGTGGCGATAGTGGCCGGAGCCGTCCCCAGCGGTCTCCTGCTCGTCGTCCTCGCGCTGGGTAGGCGCGCCGCCCGTGCCGGGCAGCGGCAGGTGACCGGGGCCGCTCCCGCCTCGACCCACCTGGCCCGGCGCGACAAGCGGCGCACCACGGGGCGCGCGGTTCGCCCGTCCGACGCCGTCACGGAGGTGCTCGCCCGGGTTGCGGCCGAGCGACCCGACGCGGCCGAGCGACCGGACGCGGCCGAGGCGGACCTGCCGGACGGCGGCTGGGTGCCGGTGCCCGTGCCCGTGCCCGCCTACACGCTCAAGCCGGCGGTGCGCCGAGCAGAACCCCCGCCACTCGTGCTCGACGAGCAGGAGGTCGCGGCGGAGCCCGTGACCGCACCCAAGACCGGCTCACTGGACCTGGACGCGGTGCTCGCGCGGCGTCGCGCGTCCGGGGAGTGATCGGAGCCGTACCGGGAACGCGGGCGCTCCGGCGCTCGCCTGGGGGAGCCACCGCGAGTGCTAACCTTGTTCCCGCTTCATGGGGCTGTGGCGCAGTTGGTAGCGCGTCTCGTTCGCAATGAGAAGGTCAGGGGTTCGAATCCCCTCAGCTCCACCCATGTGACCAGGCGGGACGTCGATGGACGTCCGGCGTCAGCGGGCGGGACGAGTGGGTAACCTTTGGCACGTCCTGTGACGCTTGCGCCGGAAGGGTGGGTCTTGTCCGAGGTCCCGGTCGTGCCCGCGCCGCTCCGGGCCGAGCATCGCGAGGGCCGCGCCTTCATGCTGCGCCCCGGGGTCCGGATACAGGTCTCGCGAGACCCGCAGGCGGTGGCGACCGCCGTGCTCCTCGCCACCCAGGTCGGCCGCGAGGTGAGCGGTCCGGTCGCCGTCGTGCACGATGACAGCGGCGCGCCCGGGGCGATCGTGCTGCGGCTCACGACGAGTCCAGGCGACCTGCCGGTGCCCGACCGCCTTGCTCCGAGCCGGGCGGCCGAGGCGTACCGGCTGGAGGTCGACGAACGCCGAGCGGTGATCACCGCCCTGGACGCCGTCGGCCTCACCCGCGGGGCGCAGACGCTCAACCAGCTGACCGTGCGCGACCCCGAGCACGGCGGCCTGGTTATCCACCCCGTCCTGGTGGTGGACCATCCGCGCTACGCGTGGCGCGGGCTGATGATCGACCTTGCGCGGCACTACTTCGACCCGGACACCGTCAAGAACGTGATCGGGGTGATGGCGTCCCTCAAGCTCAACGTCCTGCACCTGCACCTGACGGACGATCAGGGCTGGCGACTCGAGCTCGAGTCCCGCCCCGAGCTCGCCGCCATCGGCGGGGCCTCGGCCGTGGGGCGCGACCCCGGCGGGTTCCTGACGGGCAGCGCCTACGCCGAGCTCGTGGCGTTCGCCGCCGCGCACGCGATCACGGTCGTCCCGGAGATCGACCTGCCGGGGCACGTCGGCGCGGCGCTGAGCACCTACGGCGACCTCTCGCCGAGTGGTCGGCGGGCGCCCTCCTACACCGGCGTCGAGGTGGGCTTCAGCCGGCTGCACGCCGATCTCCCGGCGACCGCGCCGTTCATCCACGACGTGCTCGCCGACGTCGCGCGGCTGACCAGCGGCGGATACCTGCACGTCGGCGGTGACGAGGTGCTGACCATGGAGCCGGCGGAGTACGCCGAGCTCGTCAACCTTGCCGTCGACGCCGTCCGGGCGGCCGGCAAGACCGTCGTCGGCTGGCAGGAGATCGCCTCGGTTCCGCTGCCCGCGGGGAGCATCGTCCAGTACTGGGACGACCGCGAGGACCCCGCCGACGTGATCGCGGCTGCCGACCGGGGTGCGCGCGTGGTGCTCTCGCCGGCGAGCCGGGTGTACCTCGACATGAAGTACGACGACGTGACCCCGGTCGGGGCGGACTGGGCCGGGCACATCCGGCTCGACGACGCGTACTCCTGGGAGCCGGCGGACGTCATTCCGCTGGGTGACGGACAGATCGCCGGGGTCGAGGCCGCGCTCTGGACGGAGACCGTCCGAACGCCCCGTGAGCTGTTCGTGCTCCTGCTCCCGCGGTTGGCCGCCGTGGCCGAGGTGGCCTGGTCGGCCCCGGAACGGCGGGTCTACCCGGAGTTCCTCGCCCGCCTGGACCGGATCACCCCGCGGTGGGACGCCGCGGGCTGGCCCTGGCACCGCGCCGCCAGGTAGCGCGGAGCGGCCGGGACCGCGGCCGGGACCGCGCCCCCGGCAATCCTCAGATGCCCAGCACGGCCTTGGCGATGAGGAAGTAGACGACGAGCCCGGTGGTGTCGACGAACGTGGTGATGAACGGGTTCGAGAACACCGCCGGATCGGCCCGGATCGTGCGACCGATCAGCGGCATGGCCCCCCCGATGGTGGCCGCCATCGTGCAGATGCTGAGCAGGGTGAGGCCGATGACGACGCCGATCTGGGGCTCGAACGCGAGCGAGGCGCCGGCGAATCCCACGGTGCCGAGTAGCATCCCGAGGCTGAATCCCACCCGCACCTCCCGGGTCAGGACCTTCGTGATGTCGCTCGGGCGTACGTCGCCCAGGGCGAGGGCGCGGGTGACGGTTGTCGCGGCCTGGTTGCCGGTGTTCCCCCCGGTCCCGATCAGCAGCGGGATGAACAGGGCGAGGACCACCATCTGCTCCAGGGCGGCCTCGAAGACCCCGAGGACCTGGACGGTCAGCGTGGCGCCGATGGCGAGCACGAACAGCCAGACGACCCGGGATCGGACGATCGACCGCACGGGTGTCGACAGGTAGGGCCGGCGCAGCGGCTCGGTGCCGGCGATGCGGGCCTGGTCCTCCGACTCCTCCTCCTCGAGGATCGCGAGGGCGTCGTCAACCGTGAGGATGCCCACCAGCCTGCCCTCCGCGTCGACCACGGGCAGGGCAAGGACCTTCAGGTCCGCGCATCGGCGGGCAGCGGACTCGGCGTCGTCGGTTGCGCGCGCCGAGTGGGGGTCGTGCTGGAGCGCCCGGACCGGCACGTCCTGCTCGGCGCTCATCAGGTCGCGCAGGCTCACCACGCCGACCAGCCGCCGTTGCCCGTCGACGACCGGGACGGTGTAGACGGTCTCGGCGTCGCTCAGGCGGGAGCGGACGCGGGCGAGACTCTGGCCTGCGGTCAGGTCGGGGTGGGTCGACACGTACTCGGGGCTCATGCGGCGCCCGATCGAGCCGACGGGGTAGCCGAGCACCTCGGCGGTCAGGTCGCGCTCGTGCCGCGGGAGTCCCTGCAGGAGGCGCGTGGCGACGGTCGCCGGCAGTTCGTCGAGAAGGGTCACCCGGTCGTCCGGGTCCAGCAGGGCGAAGACCGAGGCGACCTCCTCGTCCTTCAGTGCGCGGACCAGGTCGCTCTGCAGGGTCGCGTCGAGGCCCTCGAAGACCTCAAGTGCAAGGTCCTTGGCCAGCAGGCGGAAGACCAGGGCGCGGTCCTTGGCGTTCAGGCGCTCCATGACGCCGACCGCCTCCGGGGCGGTCAGCGGAGCGACCGCGGCGGCCGCGGCGGTCAGGTCCTTGTCGTCGAGCAGCCGCTCCATCGCGGCGGAGACCAGCTCGGGCGTGATCTTGGTGGCGTTGTCCATCGGGCACCTCGAACGTCGGCACCCCCCGCGAGCGCGAGGGCAGGTTGAAGTGGGTCACCGCGCGGAGCCCGCTTCCCGGCCGCGCCGGAGGCTACGCCGTCTGCGCTGCGCGAGGCCCTACCGGGGGCGCAGCGCGAGGGGTCCGCGGGGCGCCGGACTCGGTACGTCGTCCATCCGGCACCACCCCTCCTCGCTGGCGCGACGGCTGTCGGGACCAGCCAGTCGCCGTCGCGCCGCTCACTCTACGCGCCCGCGTGCGGGCCGGGGAGTCCGGCGACGACTCGCCCCTTCCGCGCGGGCGCGGCGGCAGGCTAGATCCAGGTGGGCAGCCACTGCCGGATCTGCCACTGCCGGAAGGTGATCGGCTGCCCGGTCCACACCGGCAGGAAGAAGATCGACAGCACCACGACGAGCGCGGCGACGACGACGAGGCCCATGCGCACCTGGCCGCGGCGCGGCTCGTCCCGGGACCACTCGACGAGCCGCCCGACCCACCAGGCGACCAGGATCGCGAGCCACGGCAGGACGACGACTCCGTAGAACGTGAAGGTCGGTCGGTCGGGGTACGCGAACCAGGGGAGCCACCCCGCGGCGACGCCGGTCAGCGCGGCCGCGGCCACCGGGTCCCCCCGACGGGCGACCGCCCAGATCGCCGCGCCCACCGCGATCGTCGCGAGCCACCAGATCAGCGGGTTGCCGAGCGACGTGACCGCCTGCGAGCAGCGCTCGGCGTCGCACGCCACCTCGGCGGAGTAGAAGAACGCCGTCGGCCGGTACTGCACGAGCCACCCCGCCGGGTGGGTGGCATACGGGTGCTCCGTGGTCAGCGCGGTGTGGAACGTCCACATCTGCTCGTGGTAGTGCCACCAGGAGCGGAGCGCCGACGGGACCCAGGTCTCCGGGGCGGTCGCCGCCCACTGGCGGCCCCAGGCGTCGGGGGAGCGGAACCAGGACGTCCAGCTCGCAAGGTAGGTGGCCGCGGCGACGGCGACGACGGCGAGGAAGGCGGGTGGCGCGTCCCGGACAAGCGAGCGGGCCCACCAATGGGCCTCCCCGGCGCGCCGCCGGGCGGCGGCGTCCCAGGCGACGGTCAGCAGCCCGAAGACGACGACGAACCAGACGCCCGACCACTTGGTCCCGACGGCGAGGCCGAGCAGCAGCCCGGCGGCCAGCCGCCATGGTCGCAGGCGGGCCCACCGGGGCGCCCCCGGCTCGAGCCGGCGGTCGCGGTCGATCAGGAGCGCGGCGAACGCGGCCACCACCCATGCCGTGAGGACGCCGTCGAGCAGCGCCGTCCGCGAGGCGACGATCGCGGACCCGTCCAGGGCCACCAGCAGGCCCGCGACGGCGCCGAGGCGCGTGCCCAGGAGGCGGCGCGCGACCCGCACGACGAGCAGCACGGTTAGCAGCCCGGCGATGGCGACGCCGAGCCGCCAGCCGACCGGGTTCTGGGCGCCGAGGAGTCGCAGGCCGACGGCAATCACCCACTTGCCGACCGGCGGATGCACCACGTAGCTCGCGTCGGTCCGGTAGCCGTCGACCTGGCCCGCCTCGAACGCCGGGTCGAAGTCCTCGGGCCACTGGGCCTCGTAGCCCAGGTTGAGCAGGGTCCAGGCGTCCTTCACGTAGTAGGTCTCGTCGAACACCAGCGACGCCGGGCGGCCGAGGTACGGCAGCCGCATCGCGGCGGCGACGATCACGACGCCCGCGGTGGTCAACCATCCCCCGGGGTCCCGCGAGCGGTAGGCCGCCGCCAGGCCGGCCGCCTGGCTCGGCGGGTCGGGGGTCGTCACGCCGGTCATCGTATGGGTCTGGTGGACCGGTTGGCCTAGCCTGACGGTCATGGGCGTCGGCGGTGCGGCGGGCGGTCGGGTGGTCCTGGCGGCGACGCCGATCGGCAGCCCCGACGACGCCTCGCCGCGCCTGCGTGCGCTGCTGGAGTCCGCCGACGTGGTGGCCGCCGAGGACACCCGCCGACTGGCGGCGCTCGCCGACCGGCTCGGGGTCCGTCCGCGGGGCAAGGTGCTCAGCCACCACGAGCACAACGAGGGCGACCGCGTCGAGGGTCTACTGGCGGTCGTCAGGGCGGGAGGCACCGTTCTGGTGGTGTCCGACGCCGGGATGCCCACCATCTCGGACCCCGGCTTCGAGCTGGTCCGGGCTGCCGTGGCCGCGGGCCTCGAGGTGACCGTCGCCCCCGGGCCGAGTGCCGTCCTCGCCGCGCTGGCGGTCTCGGGGCTGCCCACCGACCGGTTCGCCTTCGACGGCTACCTGCCCAGGCGGGCCGGGGACCGTCGTCGTGCGCTCGATGCCCTCGCGACCGAAGCGCGGACGATGGTGTTCTTCGAGGCGCCGCACCGGCTGGCCGCGACGCTGGAGGCGATGGTCGCGGCGCTCGGTGCCGACCGGCCGGCGGCGATCTGCCGGGAGCTCACCAAGACCCACGAGGAGACGATCCGGGGGTCGCTCGCCGAGCTCGCCGCCTGGGCCCAGGGAGAGGTGCGCGGCGAGATCGTCGTCGTGGTCGGGGGTGCCCCCGCCCGGCAGGCCCCGTTGGCCGAGCTCGTCCCCGAGGTGCTTGCCCGGGCGGACGCCGGCGAGCGGCTGAAGGACGTCGTCGGCGAGGTCGCGGACGCGGGTGGGGTGCCCAAGCGCGAGCTCTACGCGGCCGCACTTGAGGCGCGGGGGCGCTGAACGCTAGGCGGCCGGTTCGCCCAGCTCGGTGCTGGCGACCAGCTCGGCGCCGGCCGCGGCCATGGCCGCGCGGGCCTGGGCGCCCTGCTCGGGGGTGACCGGCACCGTCAGGTCCGTCAGCACGCGGGTGCGCAGCCCCAGCCCGACGGCGTCCAGTGCAGTCGCCTTGACGCAGTGCGACTCGGCGATCCCGACGATCTCCACCTCGCTTATCCGCGCCTCGTCCAGGACCGTCGCGAGCTCGCGTCCGTGCTCGTCGGCGGCCTCGAATCCCGAGTACGCGGCTGCGTACGCGCCCTTCTTCAGCCGGACGTCCTGACCCAGGTCGGCGAGCGCCGGGTGCAGCTCGGCCTCGGGAGTCCCCGCAACCCCGTGCGGCGGCCAGGTGTCGACGAAGTCCGGCTCGTCGCTGAAGTGCGATCCGGGGTCGATGTGCCAGTCCTGGGTGGTGACCACCAGGTCGTAGCGGTCCCGGTGCCGGTCCGCGTGCTCCGCGATGGCCTGGGCCGCCGCGTTCCCGCCCGCCACGCCCAGCGCGCCGCCCTCGCAGAACGTCGGCTGGACGTCCACGACGATCAGCGCCCGGCGATGCGGTCGGTCCTGGCCCGGTTCTCCCATGGCACCAGGCTAGGCACGCGCCGTTGCGCAATCCACCGGACGCGGCGACAGTTAGATGATGGTCGGCATGGGGCTTCGGCGGGCCGGGCTTCGCATCGGTGCGGCCGTTGGTCTGCTGGTACTGATGGGCGGCTGCTCGGCGACCGAACCCGAACCCTCGCCTCCGGCGCCCACCACCCCGGCGCCCGCTCCCACTCCGACCCCGACTCCGGAGGCCCCGGCAATGGCCGCCGCGCCCGACCTGCCTGCCGCGACCAGCGACCCGCAGGACGTCCTCACCGACCTGGACACCCCCTGGGATCTCGCCTTCCTACCGTCGGGTGCCGTGCTGATCACGTCCCGGAACACGGGTCAGGTGCTGCTGCTGAGCGACACCGGCGCGGCGCGGCTGACCGGCCCGGGGGCCGACGACCTGGCCGCGTCCACGACATTCGGCGGCGAGGGCGGGCTGCTCGGGATCGCCGTCTCGCCCGAGTTCCAGACCGACGCGCTGGTCTACCTCTACCGGACGGCGCCCGACGGCAATCAGGTGATCCGGGCCGAGCTGGACAGCCTGGCCGCGACGCTGGGACCGTTCGAGTCGGTGATCGCCGGGATCCCGGCGGCCGGCAACCACAACGGCGGGCGGATCGCCTTCGGGCCCGACGGGATGCTCTACGTCGCCACGGGTGACGCCGGCCGGCCGGCGCTGTCGCAGGACCCGGCCTCGGTCGCTGGCAAGATCCTGCGCCTCACCCCGGACGGAGCGCCCGCCCCCGGCAACCCGACGGAGGGCAGCCCCGTGTGGAGCCTGGGCCACCGCAACGTGCAGGGTCTCGGCTGGGCCCCCGACGGCCGGATGTTCGCCAGCGAGCTCGGCCAGAACACCTTCGACGAGCTCAACCTGATCGAGCCGGGCAGCAACTACGGGTGGCCCGACGTGGAGGGTGTCGGCGGGCGGTCGGGTCTGGTCGACCCGCTCGTGACGTGGGCACCTGCGGATGCCTCGCCGAGCGGGATCGCCGTGACCGCGGACGGCGTCTACGTGGCCGCCCTGCGCGGGGCCCGGCTCTGGTCGGTGCCGTTGGCCGGCGACGGGATCGGCGAGCCGGCCGCGTTCCTAACCGGCGAGTTCGGCCGACTGCGACACGTCGAGCTCGGCCCGGACGGCGCGCTCTGGATCCTCACCCACAACACCGACGGCCGGGGATCACCCCAGGCCGGGGACGACCGTCTCTTCCGGATGCTGCCGCCCTGACCCACCCGTCCTGCTCGAGTATCGCGCCCTGCCTTGGGCCTGCCCCGCCCCTGCTCCCGCAGCCTGCTCCCCGCAGCCTGCTCCCGCAGCCTGCTCCCGCAGCCTGCTCCCGCAGCCTGCTCCC
>CAYGGX010000013.1:0-1216 GCA_964349585.1 uncultured Actinotalea sp. | reverse complement strand
CCCGCAGCCTGCTCCCGCAGCCTGCTCCCGCAGCCTGCTCCCGCAGCCTGCTCCCCGGGCGCCCACAGCCGCACCTGTGGCGCGCGAGGTCAGTGCGAGCCATGTGAGTGCTCACACTCATCAGGAGTCCCATGACTCCCACGCGTGGCTGTCGGCGTACGCGCTTGGGGCAGCCTGCGAGTCACCGCTATCCACAGGCCGGCGGGACCTCGGCCGCGTCTCGGTGCTCTGAGCGGCACACTCGCGCGGTGAGCGATCCCGAGCTCGTCCTTGCCCGACTCGGCGGGGCGGCGCGGTGGACGGAACTCACCCGCCACAGCCCAAGGCGCCAGCTCGCCGCGGCCGTCGATGCAGGTCGCATCGTCCGCGTGGCTGGCGTCTACGCCCTGCCGGCCAGCAGCTCGCCGATCGTGGCGGCAGCCGTGCACAACGGCGTGCTCACTTGTGTCTCGGCCGCCGAGCATGCCGGGGTAGCGGTGCTCGACTCACCTGCCCACCCGCACATCGGTGTCCCGCGGTCGCGCGGCCGGTCGCCGTCCGAGCTGCGCGGGACCACTACGGTCGTCCTGCACCGCGGAACGATCGTGAGTCGAGGTAGCAGGGTGCCAGTCGTCCCCCTCGCCGAGGCACTCGCGCGAATGCTGCTGTGCTGCCGACCAGAGGAAGCGCTCGTCGCGATCGACTCCGCGCTGCACCAGGGCCGAACGACACTCGGCGCGATCCGGAGGGCCCTGCCGGAGCGGGCGCCCACTCGCCCACTCCTCGTCCTTCGTCGCGCGAACTCCAGGGCGGCGTCGCCGCCCGAGACGCTCGCACGGCTCGTCCTCGAGAGTGCCGGCCTGCGCGTTGAGGTCGGATGTCCGATCACTCGCGTGGGATGGGTTGACCTGCTTGTCGAGGGGCGCGTCGTCGTCGAGCTCGACGGCTTCGCCTACCACTCGGGGAAGCGCGAGTTCCAGGAGGACCGGAGACGGGACCGTGAGCTCGTCGCTCGGGGCTTCACGGTGCTGCGCTTCACCTACCGGGACGTCGTCGCCGACCCTTCAGGCGTCGTCCGGGCCGTACGCGCCGCGCTCGCGGTCGCAGCCGGACGCCCACAGCCGCAGCTGTGAAGGGAGTCAGTGGAGTAACCGGTGGGACTGCTCCCGAGCCAGTCGCTGCACACGTGTCACAGGTGTGGCTGTGGGCGTACGGGGGCTGGCGGTGGGCGCCGGGG
>CAYGGX010000012.1:0-43830 GCA_964349585.1 uncultured Actinotalea sp. | reverse complement strand
TACCTGGCCGAGGTCCCGGACGCCGAGGACGCGAAGACGGCGCAGGTCGCGGCGTTCTGCTGGCACGTACTGGGGCAGGCGGACTTCACCCGCACCGACGCGGTGGTGGGCCTGGGGGGCGGCGCGACGACCGATCTCGCCGGGTTCGTCGCCGCCACGTGGCTGCGCGGGATCCGGGTGGTGCACGTCGCGACGACCGTCGTGGCCATGGTCGACGCCGCGGTGGGGGGCAAGACCGGGATCAACACCGAGGAGGGCAAGAACCTCGTCGGCGCGTTCCACGACCCCGCCGGTGTGCTCTGCGACCTCGCGGCCCTCGACACCCTCCCGGCGCACGAGCGGGTCGCGGGCATGGGCGAGGTGGTCAAGCACGGCTTCATCGCCGACGAGCGAACCCTGGACCTCATCGAGGCCGACGTCGAGGGGCTGTCGGGGGAGCGGATCACCGCCACCGCGACCATGCGCGAGCTGGTGGAGCGTTCCGTGGCGGTCAAGGCCAAGGTGGTCACCGCCGACCCCAAGGAGGCGCTGCTCCGGGAGATCCTCAACTACGGGCACACCTTCGGGCACGCGATCGAGCAGGTGGAGGGCTATCGGTGGCGGCACGGCGCGGCCGTGTCGGTCGGCATGGTGTTCGCGGCCGAGCTGGCGCGCCTGGCCGGCCGCCTGCCCGACGACGTCGTCGCCCGGCACCGCAGCGTGCTCACCTCGCTCGGGCTGCCGGTGACCTACCGCGGGGACCGGTGGGATCAGCTGCTGGCGGCGATGCGGCGCGACAAGAAGAGCCGGGGCGACGTGCTCCGGTTCGTGGTCCTGGAGGGGGTCGGGCGGCCCACGCGGCTGGAGGGGCCCGATCCCGCGCTGCTCGCCGCCGCCTACGCCGAGGTGAGCCGTGAGGCGCCGTCGGGCACGTTCCTGTAGTGCGGGTGGGTTGGGGGCTTCACGTCGGACCGCTCCCGCCGCGGCACCGGCGCGCTGCGGTCCTGAGGGGCGGACTCTTCCCCTAACCTGGGCGCCATGACCCGCGTCCTGGTGCTCAACGGACCCAACCTCGGTCGGCTCGGCGTGCGGGAGCCGGAGGTCTACGGCTCGACGACCCTCGCCGAGCTCGAGTCGAGGGTGGGGGAGTGGGCCGGCGCCGTGGGCCTGGAGGTCGCGGCCCGGCAGACCGACGACGAGGCGGAGCTGATCGGCTGGCTGCACGAGGCGGTGGACTCGGGCGCGCACGTCGTGCTGAATCCGGCGGCCTTCACGCACTACTCGTACGCCCTGCGCGACGCGGCGGCCCAGGTCACGGGCGCGGGGCTGGTCCTGGTCGAGGTGCACCTGTCCAACCCGCTCGCGCGCGAGGAGTTCCGGCACACCTCAGTCGTGGGCGGCGTCGCCACCGGCACGATCGCCGGGTTCGGGATCGACTCGTACCGGCTCGCGCTGCAGGCGATCGCCGCCCGCGTGGGCTGAGCAGGGTGCCGCGAGACGCTCCGGGTGACGAATCTGGGGTTCTTGACCCCGGGAATGTCACCCGGAGGAATGTCTTCGAGCGGCGAAGAGCGTATCGGTGACTACGCGCTGGACCAGGTGCGGCCGATCCACGAGGTCATGCCAGGTGAACCGCAGGACCGTGAAGCCGGCGCACACCAGGCGGTTCTGCCTGGTGCGATCCTCCTGGAACCTGGCGGTGGCGTGGTAGGCCATCCCATCGACCTCGAGCAGCACCCGCTCGGCGCGGAACAGCACGTCCGCGACGCCGATCACCCCGTGTCGGTCGAACACGCGGGCATCCGCGACCCAGCCACGGATCCCGGCCCGCCGAAGGATACGGTGCAGACGGTGTTCGGCGACGCTCAGAGCACCGTCGGCGGTGAGCGCGAGCAATTCGCGGCGTCGTCGGTTGCCGACTTGTCGCGGCCTGGAGTCGATCAACGTCACGAGGTCGGCGTGCGTGACGAGCTGTCGCGTGCGTACCCATACGAGGAGCTCCTCGGCGTCCTTGGCGGGCAACAGCCCGAGACAGTCCAGGACGGTGCGTCGCAGGGATGTGACTGCGACACCCGCTTGGCGGACGACATCCTCGGGGTGGACGCGATAGCGGTGCGGAATGAGGTTGAGCATGGCTCGCCGAGACGTCGGAACGGCGGCGTGCACGGGTCCGCTGGGGACGGGCAGCCGGTGCGCCCTCGCGGCCGAGCTCAGACACGTCACTGCGTCGGGCCAGGTCAGCGCTACGGCGAATGCGTCCGTCAGGGCATCGGGCTCGAGATCGCGGTGCCGGAGGGTTGAACCGGCGAACGGTACCCACAGCCCCGTCCGACGGCGGTGGCGAACCTGCTCAGAGGTCATCCCTGCGCAGAGCGCCTGACGCACCGTGAACAACCCGGACTGGCCGCGGGCAGCCGGCGGTGTCCAGTCAAGGGCGGGTCGGGGGAGCATCGGTCGAAGCGTGGGCCACGAGCCGGCCCCGGTCGAGCGTCGGACGACGAAGCTGTGGACGGACATGCAGGCCACACCGATGCTCATCCCTCGATCCGCGCCGCGGGACTCGCAGAACGTGGTTGGTCGCGTACCGTTCCGGGTGACGAATCTGGGGTTCTCAGCCCCGGGGATGTCACCCGGAAGGGGGGAGAACAAGCGCAGAACCTTGTGCATCGCACAACAAGACGCTAACCTTGTCACGTGATCGTGGTGACCGTGGACCAGCAGGGGAGCAGGCGGGTCGGCGACCGGGTCGAGGATCTGCTCGCCGAGCTGCACAGGTTCGGCGGCCTCACCCGGCCGTTCGAGCGGACGATCGGCGACGAGGTCCAGGCGGTGCTCGTCGATCCTGCGCTGGCGGTGGACGTCGCGCTGCACGTGCTTCGCCTCGGTGGCTGGAGCATCGGGATCGGGGTGGGCGCGGTGGTCGAGCCCCTTCCCGCCACCACGCGCGAGGCGAGCGGACCGGCGTTCGTGCACGCGCGAACCGCCGTCGAGCGGTCCAAGAGCCGGCTCCGCCCGGTACCGCTCGCCGTCGAGGCCGAGGACCCCGATCGGGCGCGGGAGGCCGAGGGCGTGCTCACGCTCCTGGGTAGCATCGTCACGCGACGAACGGACGCCGGCTGGGCCGTGATCGATGAGCTCGCGAGCTCGGCTGGAACCACGCAGGAGGCCGTCGCCGCGCGGCTCGGGATCAGCCAGCAGGCCGTGAGCCAGCGCGTGCGCACCGCGATGTGGGCGGAGGAGCTGGCCGTCCGTCCGGTGGCCGCACGACTGCTGGCCGAGGGGGAGCGATGACCGCAACCGACCTGCTGATCGCCGCGGGGGCGCTGACTCTTGCGGTCCTGGGCGGCTGGCCGCTGACTGCCGGGGTGCTGCGCCTCGCTGCTCGGTCCGCCGACGCGGGCGCGGCGCCCGGGGCCACGCCTACCGTGGCGTCCGACGAAGCCGCGCCCCCCACCGTGTCCGACGAGGCCGCTGCCACAGGAGCAGGCCCGACGACCTTGCCCGACGCCGGCGGGGACGGCCCGACCGGGGCCCGGGCGATGGCGGCGCTGCGCGGCGGGACGTGGATCGGGATCCTGGAGCGCGCGGCCATCGCCGGGGGCGTCCTTGCGGGCTACCCGGCCGCGGTTGCGTTCGTGATCGCGGTCAAGGGGCTCGGGCGCTACCCCGAGATCCGCGGGCACCCCGGCACGTCCGAGCGCTTCGTGATCGGCACGCTCGCGTCGATGCTCTGGGCGGCCGCCGTCGGAGGCCTCGGGCGGGCCCTGGTCCTCGGCTGGCCGGTCTGAGGTCCCGCATGGCTGGAGCCGGTAGGCTGACGGCCTCCCCCCTTCGACAGGAAGTACTGCTGTGGCCACGACCAATGACCTGAAGAACGGCCTGGTGCTCAACATCGACGGGCAGCTGTGGACCGTCGTGGAGTTCCAGCACGTCAAGCCGGGCAAGGGCGGCGCCTTCGTGCGTACCAAGCTCAAGAACGTGCTCTCCGGCAAGGTGGTCGACAGGACGTTCAACGCCGGCCTGAAGGTCGAGACCGCCACGGTCGACCGGCGCGAGATGCAGTTCCTGTACAAGGACGGCGCCGAGTTCGTCTTCATGGACAACAACACCTACGACCAGCTGTACGTGCCCGAGGCGGTCGTGGGCGACGCCGCCAACTACCTCCTGGAGAGCCAGCAGGCGACCGTGGCCACCCACGAGGGGGCTCCGCTCTACGTCGAGCTGCCCGCTTCCGTCGTCCTGGAGATCACCTACACCGAGCCGGGCCTGCAGGGCGACCGGTCGACCGGCGGCACCAAGCCGGCGACGCTGGAGACCGGCGCCGAGATCGCGGTGCCGCTGTTCCTCGAGACGGGCACGAAGGTGAAGGTCGACACCCGCGACGGGTCGTACCTCGGGCGGGTCAACGACTGACGTGGCCGCCCGGAGCAAGGCCCGAAAGCGTGCGCTGGACGTCCTGTTCGAGGCGGATCAGCGGGACCGGGACGTCACGCAGGTCCTGGCTGAGCGGCGCGAGGTTCCCGGGACCCAGGCGGCCCTTCCGCAGTACGCCGTCGAGCTGGTCGAGGGCGTGGCGGCCGCCCAGGAGCGGATCGACGAGCTCATCTCGAGCTACTCCCAGGGTTGGACGATCGAGCGGATGCCGGGCGTGGACCGCGCGATCCTGCGCATCGGCACCTGGGAGATCCTCTTCAACGACGACGTGCCGGACGCCGTCGCGGTCGACGAGGCGGTCGAGCTGGCGCGTGCGCTGTCCACCGACGACTCGCCGAGCTTCGTCAACGGGCTGCTCGGGCGGCTGGTCGAGCTCAAGCCGACGCTGCTGGCGTGAGCCGTCGCGGCAGCAGGGCGTTGACCGCCGGGGCCTGAGCAGTCCCGGGACGGCGCCCGCAGATCGGCAGCGTCGGCGCGGGCCGGCCGAGCATGTTGCCCTGCACGATCCCGACGCCCATGTTCATCAGGGCGGTGAGCTCCTCGGCCCGTTCCACCCCCTCGGCCACGACCTCGAGGCCGTGGGCCTGCGCGACCGCGAGCACGGCGCGGAGCACCGCGGCGCCGGTGGGCGTGTCGGCGTCGTGCACGAACGTCCGGTCGACCTTGATGATGTGCACGGGGAGCTCGGCCAGCCGGGCCATCGAGTTGTAGCCGGTGCCGAAGTCGTCCAGGGCGATCCGGACGCCGCGCGCCGCGAGGGTGGAGAGCGCCGCCCGCACGTGGGTGGCGTCGCGCAGCAGCGCGCTCTCGGTCACCTCGAGGGTCAGGTTGCGCCACGCGCCCGGGCCCCAGGACTGCTCGACCTGTCGGACGAAGTCGGCCTCGTCGAGCTGACGGGCGGCGACGTTGACGGCGACGGGCAGCTCGTAGCGTTCGGATCCCGCCCGGGCCGCGGCGAACACCTGGCGGCCGATCTCGACGATCAGGCCGGTCTCCTCCGCGAGCGGCAGCCAGTCGGCGGGCGGCACCAGCCGGCCGTTGTGCCGCCAGCGGGCGAGCGCCTCGAGCCCGACGACCTCCAGCGTGCGGGAGTTGGTCAGCGGCTGGAAGTGCACGACGAAGTCGCCGGCCGCGATGCCGTTCTCGAGCTCGCGGCGCATCGCGGTCCGGGTGAGGAACTCCTCGCGCAGGTGGTCGTCGTAGAACGCGACGCCCCGCCCCGTCCGCTTGGCCTGCTGCATCGCCAGGTCGGCGCCGCGGATCGTCGCCTGCACGTCCAGCACGTCGCCCGGTCGCCAGACCGCCACGCCGACGGTCATCGGGGTGGCGGGGACCCGGTGCGCCAGGTACTCGAAACGCTTGTGCACGCGACGAGCCAGTGCGAGCAGCTCCGTGTCGTTGCCGGCGCGGGGGACGACCACGACGAAGTCGTCGCCGCCGTGGCGAGCGACGTAGGCACCCTCGCCCACGGACTCGGTCAGGTGGTCAGCCGCCTTGGTGAGGAGGCGGTCGCCCCACTCGCGGCCCCTCAGGTCGTTCGCGTGCTTGAAGGCCTGCAGGTCGCAGAACAGGACGCCCACCCGGGTGTTCTCTACCTCGGCGCGGCCCAGCAGCGACGTCAGGTGCTGGTCGAGGGCGGGCCGGTTGTGCAGCCCTGTCAGCGCGTCGGTGTAGGCCGCGTCGCGGAGCTTGGCGTTCAGGACGTGTCGCTCGGCCGCGCTGGACACGACCCTCGCGAGGTCCCGCAGGAAGGACTGCTCGTCGGGGAGCAGCTGACGCCCCTCGGCCGAGTAGAACTCCGTGACGAACCGGTCGCGGGACAGCGGGCGCAGCGTGCCCTCGATCGACGGATCGCTCAGCAGCACCCGGCACCGGCCGCGGGCTTGATCCAGGAGGTCCTCGGGGCTGCGCACCAGCCACGCCGAGTTCGAGACGGATGCGAGGGCGTCCCGCATGCTGGCGCGCCGCTCGGCCGCGCTCCGGATCCGGCTCACTCGCGCCGCCGCAAGAAGTTCCAGGCCGACGATCAGGGGCACCACCCAGAGCCCGCGCGTCATCTCGGTGACGGCGGTCGCGGGGAGCAGCGACGAGGCGATCAGGGCCAGGACGGAGACGAACCCGGTGGCGGTGACGATCGCGCCGGTCGCGGTCACCTGCATCCCTTGGACGGCCCGGAGCAGGTAGGCGCCGACCACGGCTATCGGGATCAGCTCGATCGACATGAGGAGCGCGCCGTAAACTGGGAACCCGTCGGTGCCGATGCCGACGAGCATCAGGTCAGTGCTCCACCAGAGCACCGCCCCGGTCACGTACCAGGCCGCGGTGATCGCCGCGAGAAGGCGGACGGGCGGACCCGAGACGTAGGTGCGGATCGCGGGCAGGCTCAGCACCACTGCGGCCGCGAGCGCGACGAAGCGGCCGAACAGCATCGCCTCGGCGGCCGGGCCGGACAGCACGCCGTACAAGCCGTTGAACAGGCAGACCGCGGCGAGGGCGAGCGACCAGGAAACCGTCCAGCGCAGGCCGCTGCGCCGGAGCTCGCCCCGCCAGGCCCCGGCCTCTGCCGAGACAAGGCCGAGCACGACACCGGCGACGATGAACTGCACGACGGTGAGCCAGGAGGGCGCAGATCCAGCCACGAAAGGGCTATCGGTCGCAGAGCTCCGCTACATGAGGCCCAAACTCGAACATTTCGATCATGTCAATTCCTGGCGGCTCAGCTGCTCGGGTGACCGAAACGGTGCCGGGTGCGGCTGATCACCTGCTCCTTCAGGACCGTGAGCATCTCCCGCTCAGCGGCGGCCAGGACGGGGTGGTCGATGATGGTGACCCGACCGACGTCGTCGTCCCGGGCCGCAGGGCGCAGACCCGGGGCGGCGCCGATCACGCGGACGCGGCCGAAGAGCCGGTTCGCACCCGACGCGGCCACTGCCTGCGGCTCATCCATGATGGACACGGGCACGCCCGCCCGCTGCGCCGCGGCGCGCACGCGCTCGACCTCTCGGTCCCGGGCGCCCCGTCCGACAAGGATCGTCAGGCGCTCGACCGGTCGGTAGCGCAGCACGTTCGACTCGATGCCGAGCCCAGCCGGGTCGTGCTCCACGCCGAACCGGGTGGCCCAGGCCCGCTCGTCGTCCGCTCGGGCCCAGGCGAGCCAACCGGCGTCGTCCTGCGGGACATCCGGTGCGTCGATCCACGAGCCGAGCTGCGCGACGTAGTGCGGCCCACCCGCCTTGGCCCCGGGGCCCACCGCCGACGCCTTCCAGCCGCCGAACGGCTGACGACCGACGATGGCGCCGGTGATGTGCCGGTTCACGTAGGCGTTACCGACCTGGACCTGGTCCAGCCAGGTGGCGATCTCGCCGGGGTCCAGGGAGTGCAGGCCGCCCGTGAGGCCGAACGGGACCGCGTTCTGCACCTCGATCGCCTGCTGCAGCGTGTCCACCCGGATGATCCCGAGCACCGGCCCGAAGCACTCCGTCAGGTGGAAGAACGACCCCGGCGCGACCCCGTGCTTTACTCCAGGGGTCCAGAGCCGCTCGCCCCGGCGTTCGGGTCGCACCAACCAGGACTCGCCCTCGTCCAGCGTCGTCAACGCCCGGAGCAGCTTGCCCGACGGCGGTTCGATCAGCGGGCCCATCGTCGTCGCGAGGTCGGTCGCCTCGCCGACCCGAAGGGATCCCACCGCGTCCGCGAGCTGCCGGCGCAGGCGGGCCGAGCGTCCGGCGGATCCGACGAGGATCAGCAGCGACGCGGCGGAGCACTTCTGTCCCGAGTGGCCGAACGCGGATCGCACCACGTCGGCCACGGCGAGGTCCACGTCGGCCGAGGGGGTCACCACGATCGCGTTCTTCCCCGAGGTCTCGGCGATCACGTCGAGGTCCGGGCGCCACCCGGCGAACGTGCGCGCGGTCTCGATCGAGCCGGTGAGGAGCACGCGTTGCACGTCCGGGTGCGAGACGAGACGCCGGCCCAGGTCGCCCTCGACCGGGTCGACGATCTGCGCCACGTCGCGCGAGATGCCGGCGTCGTCGAGGGCCGCGTGGACCGCCGCCATCGCCACCGCCGCGCACTGCGGCGTCTGCGGGGCCGGCTTGAGGATCACGGCGGAGCCGGCGGCGAGGGCGGCGAGCGCGGAGCCCAACGGGATCGCGACGGGGAAGTTCCAGGGCGGCGTCACCACGGTGACCCCGGAGGGTCGGAACCGGGCGCCCGGCACCGACCCGTCGGGCAGCTCCCCGACCCGCTCGGCGTAGTAGGTGGCGAAGTCGACGGCCTCGCTGACCTCCGGGTCCGCCTCCGCGATCGTCTTGGCCCCCTCCTGGGACATCACCGCGAGCAGGTCCTCCCGGCGGACGCGAAGGTGCTCGGCCACCGACCGGAGCAGTCGGGCCCGTTCGGTGGGTGGCGTGGCCGCCCAGCCGGGCGCCGCGCGAACGGCTCGCGCGACGACGTCGTCGACGTCGCCTGCCGTGGCGACCTCTCGGATCGGTGCCTTGACCGCACGGCTAAGCAGCCCGGTGGCCCACTCCTGGGCGACCGGGTCCGCCGGGTCCGTGTCGGGCTCGTTGCACCAGCCGCCGGTCGCGCCCGACTCGGGCCGGAGCCGACGCCGAGGGCGCGTGCCGGGGGTGTCGCGGTCCTCGACCGACGCCCGGAACTGGCGTTCCTGCTCGTCGATCGCACTCTGTCCGCCGGCCAGTATGGCCGGCAGGAAGTTGTCGTGCGAAGCGCTCTCCTCGAGCCGGCGAACGAGGTAGGCAACTGCCAGGTCGAAGTCCCTGCGGGCCACCACGGGGGTGTACAGGAGCACCCCGCCGACGTCGTCGCGCACCGCGGCCGCCTGCGCCGGGGCCATGCCCTGGAGCATCTCGACGTCCACGCTGTCGGCAAGCCCACGGTCGGTCGCGACAACGTGCGCCAGCGCGACGTGGAAGAGGTTGTGGCTCGCTACGCCCACCCGAAGGGCACGGGCCCGCCGGGGGGTCAGAGCGCGGTCGAGCAGCCGGACGTAGTTGGCGTCCACCTCCGCCTTGGTCTCGTACGGCGCCTGCTGCCAGCCGTGCAGGATCGCCTCGACGCGCTCCATCGGCAGGTTGGCGCCCTTGACCAGCCGAACCTTCGCGGGTACCCCACCGGACTCCACCCGGCGGATCGCGTGCTCGGAGATCACGTCCAGCGCGTCGTGGGAGTCGGGGAGGTACGCCTGGATCGCGATGCCCAGCCCTGCCTGGGCCAGCTCCGGCTCGGCCAGCAGCGCGGTGAAGACCCGCACCGTCAGCTCGTGGTCCCGGTACTCCTCCATGTCGAGGGTGATCGTCGTGCCGTCCCAGGCAGCAGACCGGGCGAGCAGGCGCAGCCGCATCAGCAGGCGCTCGAGCGCCGTCGGATCCCACGGCGAGAGCTGGCTGGCGAGCCCCGAGACCTTCACCGACACGTTGTCGACATCCCGCCGGGCGGCCAGGGTCTGGATCCGCATCAACCGGGCCGTCGCCTCGGTCTCGCCGAGCACCGCCTCGCCGAGGAGGTTCAGGTTGAGCCGGAAGCCCTGCGACCGGAGCCGCTCGATGTGCGAGCCGAGTTGACCCAGGTCGGCGACGAGGTGGCCGACCAGGCCGCGCAGCCGGGTCCGCGCGGCCGGGACCACGACACTGGGGAACACCGGGCCGAGTCGGGTGCCGAGGGCGAACAGGGCCCGGTCCACCGGGCCAAGCGCACCCCGGGGGACGTCAGCGGCGCGCAGCCTGCCGAGCTCGCGCCCGGCCACCGCCACGTCCTCAGGGCGCACCACCCGATCGATGAACCGGACGGCCAGGTCCAGGCCGACCGGATCCGCGACCAGCGCGGCGAGGCGCGCGCTGTGTGCCGAGACCGCCTCGGTCGCCCCCGCCCACCGTCGGGCCAGCGCGACGGCCGTGCCGACGGCCGCGTCGATCCCGCGGCCGGCTGCCCCGTCCGGGTACGGCCCTGCGGGCTCGGTCGTGCCGGCGGTGGTCATGGCCCTATCGTGATCGCGGCGAAGCCCGAGCGCACGCCGAGCATCCGGCCCGACCACGCCACTCCGTGCCGTAGAGTTCGGTCGTCAGACGTCCTTTAAGGCCCGTCCCGTGAGGCGGGGAAGGAGTCCCGATGGTCCCTTCAGCGCACGTGCCCGCCGACGAGTCGCCGGGCACCGAGGTGCTCGCCGCCGCCGACATCTCCCGAGCCCTGACGCGAATCGCGCACGAGATCCTTGAGCGCAACAAGGGCGCCAGTGACCTGGTCCTGCTCGGCATCCCGACCCGCGGCCTTCCCTTGGCCCGTCGCCTCGCGGCGCGGATCGCCGAGGCCGAGCCCGTCCCGGCCGCCGACCTGGCCGGGTCGCTCGACGTGACGATGTACCGCGACGACCTGCACCGGCATCCCACCCGGACGATCGGGCACACCGAGCTGCCTGCCGTGCACGGTCAGAGCATCGACGACTGCGTCGTCGTGCTGGTGGACGACGTGCTGTTCTCCGGGCGCACGATCCGGGCCGCCCTCGACGCGCTGAACGACCTGGGGCGCCCCAGGGCAGTCCAGCTGGCGGTGCTGGTGGACCGAGGGCACCGCGAGCTGCCGATCCGGCCCGACTACGTGGGCAAGAACTTGCCGACCGCCCTCGGCGAGAAGGTGCGGGTCAGCCTCGTCGAGACCGACGGCGTCGACGCGGTCCGGATCGAGGGTGGCCGCGGCGAGGGGGGCGTCTCATGAGGCACCTGCTGGATGCCGCCGACCTCGATCGGGACGCCGCCGTGGACCTGCTCGATGCCGCCTCGCGGATGGCAGCGACCCAGGAGCGCGAGATCAAGAAGCTGCCGACCCTGCGGGGCCGCACCGTGGTCAACCTGTTCTTCGAGGACTCCACCCGAACCAGGATCTCCTTCGAGACGGCCGCCAAGCGGCTCTCGGCCGACGTGATCAACTTCTCCGCCAAGGGCTCGAGCGTGTCGAAGGGCGAGTCCCTGAAGGACACCGCCCAGACGCTCCAGGCGATGGGGGCCGACGCGGTGGTCATCCGGCACCAGGCGTCCGGGGCGCCGCACCGGCTCGCCGCCTCCGGCTGGGTCGCCACCAGCGTGATCAACGCCGGCGACGGCACGCATCAGCACCCCACCCAGGCGCTCCTCGACGCCTACACCCTGCGGCGGCACCTGATCGGCGGGGGCGAGGGCGAGGCCGGTCTGGGCCGGGACCTGACCGGGCTGCACGTGGCGATCATCGGCGACGTCCTGCACTCCCGGGTCGCGCGGTCGAACGTCCAGCTCCTCACGACGCTCGGCGCCCGGGTGACCCTGGTGGCCCCGCCCACGCTGCTGCCGGTGGGCGTCGAGGCGTGGGACTGCGCCACGTCCTTCCACCTGGACGACGTGATCGGGACCGGGCCGGACGCGGTGATGATGCTGCGCGTGCAGCGGGAGCGGATGGGTGCCGAGGCCGAGGGCGGAGCCACGGGCTTCTTCCCCAGCCCGCTGGAGTACACCCGCAGCTACGGTCTGGACGCCCGGCGGCTGCGGATGCTGCCGGAGCACGCGATCGTGCTGCACCCGGGTCCGATGAACCGGGGCCTGGAGATCTCGGCCGAGGCGGCCGACTCCGCCAGGGCGGTGATCCGCGAGCAGGTGGCCAACGGCGTCGCCGTCCGGATGGCCGTGCTCTACCTGCTGCTCGCCGGGGAGAAGGAGAGACTGTCATGAGGTACCTCCTGCGTGGGGTCTCGCCGCTCGGCGGCGCGGCGACGGACCTGCTGCTCGACGAGGGCCGGATCGTCGCGGCCGGGTCCGACGCCGCGGACTCCCGAGCCAAGGTCATCGACGGCGCCGGGCTGGTCGCGCTGCCGGGGCTGGTCGACCTGCACACGCACCTGCGGGAGCCGGGCCGGGAGGACGCGGAGACGGTTGCGACGGGCACCCGTGCAGCGGCCCTGGGCGGGTACACGGCCGTGCACGCGATGGCGAACACCTCGCCGGTGGCCGACACCGCGGGCGTGGTGGAGCAGGTCTGGCGGCTGGGCCGGGACGCGGGGTGGGCGGACGTCTTCCCCGTCGGAGCGGTCAGCGTCGGCCTGGGCGGCCGGCACCTCGCCGAGCTGGGGGCGATGGCGCACTCGGCCGCGCGCGTGCGGGTCTTCTCGGACGACGGCATGTGCGTGCACGACCCGGTGCTGATGCGCCGGGCGCTGGAGTACGTAAAGGCGTTCGACGGCGTCGTCGCGCAGCACGCGCAGGAGCCCCGCCTCACCCAGGGTGCCCAGATGCACGAGGGGGTGGTATCGGCCGAGCTCGGGCTGGCGGGTTGGCCGGCGGTCGCCGAGGAGGCGATCGTGGCGCGGGACGTGCTCCTGGCCGAGCACGTGAGCGCCCGGCTGCACGTGCTGCACGTGTCGACCGCGGGGTCGGTGGACCTGGTGCGCTGGGCGAAGTCGCGCGGGATCGCGGTGACCGCCGAGGCCACCCCGCACCACCTGATGCTCACCGACGACCTCGCCCGCAGCTACGACCCGCTGTTCAAGGTGAACCCGCCGCTGCGGACGGCGGAGGACACCGAGGCGGTGCGGGCCGGGCTCGTGGACGGCACGATCGACGTCGTCGGAACCGATCACGCCCCGCACAGCCGGGAGGACAAGGACTGCGAGTGGGCCGCCGCGGCCTTCGGCATGATCGGGCTGGAGACGGCCCTGAGCATCGTGCAGACCATGATGGTCGACACCGGCCGGATGACCTGGTCGGACGTCGCACGGGTGATGGCGCACGCGCCGGCCCGGATCGGGCGGGTGGACGAGGGCCCGAGCGCGCAGGGCCGACCCCTCGCCGTCGGTGAGCCGGCGAACGTCGTGCTGATCGACCCGGCAGCCAGATGGACCGTCGACCCGGCGGACCTGTCGAGCCTGAGCACGAACACCCCGTACGGCGGCCGGGAGCTGTCAGGTCGCGTGGTCGCGACGTTCCTCCGGGGACACCCCACGGTGCTGGACGGCCGGGTGGCGGGCCCGGTCGGGGCACGGGCGGAGGCCCCGTGACGACGGCACAAGGGATCGCGGTCCTCGTCGGCGTGACTCTCTTCGCCCTGCTCGCGATGTGGTTCGGCTGGAAGCGGCGGGGAGCCCGGACGGGCGCGCTGGTCCCGGACCTTCCGCCGGTACCGGGGGCGGACGAGCTGGGCCGTCCCACGGCAGAGGTCGCGGTGGTCTACGTCTCGACCACCCTTGCCGGTAGGTGGCTCGAGCGCGTCGTCGCGCACGGTTTTGGGGCCCGATCGGCCGCCGTCGTGTCGGTCTTCCGCGGAGGCGTGCTCATCAGCCGCCGAGGTGCCCCCGATGTCTTCATCTCCAGGGCGGCCCTGTACGGTGTCCGGCTCGCCGACGGGATCGCGGGGAAGGTCGTCGGCGGCAAGAGCCTGGTCGTCATGAGCTGGCAGCATTGGGCGACGAACGTGGACACGGGGGTTCTGCCACGCACAGCGGCGGATCGCGAGAGCCTGGTGAAGGCGCTGACCGTGCTGACCGATCACGGACTGCACCTCGAGGAGGAGTCTGCATGAGCGAACGCGCCCTGCTGGTCCTGGAGGACGGGCGGACGTTCGGCGGCCGTCCGTTCGGCGCGACCGGCACCGCACTGGGTGAGATCGTCTTCAACACCGGGATGACGGGCTACCAGGAGACGCTCACCGACCCGTCGTACCACCGGCAGATCGTGGTGATGACCGCGCCGCACATCGGCAACACGGGGATGAACGACGAGGACCCGGAGTCGACCCGGATCTGGGTGGCGGGCTTCGTGGTCCGGGACCCGGCGATCCGACCCTCCAACTGGCGCTCTACCCGCTCCCTGGACGAGGCGCTGGTCGCGGAGGGAGTGGTCGGGATCAGCGACCTGGACACCCGCGCCCTCACCCGGCACCTGCGGGAGCGGGGCGTGATGCGTGCGGGCATCTTCTCCGGCCCGGGGCTGGTGGACGGGGCCGGGCGCGCCCTCGTCGAGCAGGACCTGCTCGACGTTGTCACGGCTGCCCCCACGATGGCCGGGGCGGACCTCGCCCGGGAGGTGAGCGTCGCCGAGCCGTACACGGTGCAGGCGATCCGCGGCCCGGCGAGCCCCGCCGAGCCGGTCGCGACGGTCGTCGCCGTCGACCTCGGGATCAAGTCGATGACGCCGCAACGGCTGGCGGAGCGCGGGGTGCGCACACATGTGGTTCCCGCCACCGTCTCGATCGACGAGGTGCTCGCCCTGGAGCCGGACGGCGTGTTCTTCTCCAACGGTCCGGGTGACCCGGGCGCGGCCGTGCACGAGGTTGACCTGCTCCGCGCGGTGCTCGACCGCCGGATCCCGTTCTTCGGCATCTGCTACGGCAACCAGATCCTCGGTCGGGCCCTGGGCTACGGCACCTACAAGCTGACCTACGGGCACCGGGGCGTGAACCAGCCGGTGATGGACCGCCGCACGCGGAAGGTCGAGATCACCGCGCACAACCACGGGTTCGCGGTCGACGCGCCGACAGACTCGGACTCGCTGGCGCCGCACGACGGCGGCCGGTACGGCCGGGTGAGCGTGTCGCACGTCGCCCTGAACGACGGCGTCGTCGAGGGCCTGGAGTGCCTCGACCTGCCGGCCTTCTCCGTGCAGTACCACCCCGAGGCGGCCGCAGGCCCGCACGACGCCGACTACCTCTTCGACAGGTTCGTCGAGCTGATGACCCGGGCCGAGGGCCGCACGACCTGGACCACCGAACCGGCCAAGGAGTCCGATGCCCCGACGCACTGACATCTCGAGCGTCCTGGTGATCGGCTCCGGGCCGATCGTCATCGGGCAGGCGGCCGAGTTCGACTACTCGGGCACCCAGGCGTGCCGCGTTCTGCGGGCCGAAGGCCTGCGCGTGATCCTGGTCAACTCCAACCCGGCGACGATCATGACCGACCCGGAATTCGCGGACGCGACGTACATCGAGCCGATCACGCCCGAGGTGATCGAGGCGATCATCGCGAAGGAGCGACCGGACGCGCTCCTGCCCACCCTGGGTGGCCAGACCGCCCTGAACGCGGCGATCGCCCTTGACGCGACCGGCGTGCTCGAGCGGTACGGGGTGGAGATGATCGGGGTCAACCCCGCGTCGATCCACCTGGCCGAGGACCGCCAGGCGTTCAAGGAGGTGGTCGAGCGGTGCGGTGCCGCCAGCGCCCGCAGCGTGATCGCGCACACCATCGACGAGGTGCTCGCGGGGGCCGACGAGCTCGGCTACCCGGTCGTTGTGCGGCCCTCCTTCACCATGGGCGGGCTGGGCTCCGGGATCGCGTACAACGAGGCCGAGCTGAGGCGGATCGCCGGAGCCGGCCTGCACTACTCACCGACCACCGAGGTGCTGCTTGAGGAGTCGATGCTCGGCTGGAAGGAGTACGAGCTAGAGCTGATGCGCGACCACGTGGACAACGTCGTCGTCGTCTGCTCCATCGAGAACGTCGACCCCGTGGGGGTGCACACCGGGGACTCGGTGACGGTGGCTCCCGCGCTGACGCTCACCGACCGGGAGTACCAGCGGCTGCGGGACGTGGGCATCGCGGTGATCCGTGAGGTCGGGGTGGACACCGGGGGGTGCAACATCCAGTTCGCGGTCCACCCGCAGACCGGGCGGGTGGTCGTGATCGAGATGAACCCCCGTGTCTCCAGGTCGTCGGCGTTGGCCTCGAAGGCCACCGGGTTCCCGATCGCGAAGATCGCCGCCCGGCTCGCCGTGGGCTACTCCCTTGACGAGATCCCGAACGACATCACCGGGTCCACGCCCGCCTCCTTCGAGCCGGCCCTCGACTACGTCGTGGTCAAGGTGCCCCGGTTCGCGTTCGAGAAGTTCCCGGCGGCCGATCCCACGCTGACCACGACCATGAAGTCGGTGGGCGAGGCGATGGCCCTCGGGCGCTGCTTCACCGAGGCGCTCGGCAAGGCCATGCGGTCGATCGACAAGCCCGGCTCGGTCTTCCACTGGGACGGCCCGACCCCCTCCGGGGCTCGGCTGGCCGAGCTGCTCGCCGAGATCGCCATCCCGACCGAGCACCGGCTGATATCGGTCCAGCAGGTGCTTCGCAGCGTGGGAACCCCGGGCGGGGCCGACGTCGCCCAGGTGCACGCGGCCACCGGGATCGACCCATGGTTCCTCGACCAGATCCTCGCGGTGAACGAGATCGCGGCGGACCTGGCGCGCTCGAGCGAGCTCGACCCCGAGCGGCTGCTGCTCGCGAAGCGGAACGGGCTGTCGGACGCCCAGATCGCCGGGCTGCGCGGTATCTCTGCGGAGACGGTGCGCGAGGTCCGGCAGGCCCTGG
Organism: uncultured Actinotalea sp.; assembly: GCA_964349585.1. Classification (GTDB taxonomy): domain Bacteria; phylum Actinomycetota; class Actinomycetes; order Actinomycetales; family Cellulomonadaceae; genus Actinotalea. The sequence goes on along the minus strand of CAYGGX010000012.1, from coordinate 27,089 downwards.
GAATCCGTCCGGTCTTCAAGACCGTCGACACGTGTGCGGCGGAGTTCGCCGCCCGGACGCCGTACCACTACTCGGCATACGACGCCGAGACGGAGGTCGAGCCACGGACGCGACCCGCCGTGATCGTGCTCGGCTCGGGCCCGAACCGAATCGGCCAGGGGATCGAGTTCGACTACTCGTGCGTGCACGCGGCGCTCGCTTTGCGGGGCGAGTACGAGACCATCATGATCAACTGCAACCCGGAGACGGTGTCCACCGACTACGACACCTCCGACCGGCTCTACTTCGAGCCCTTGACGTTCGAGGACGTGCTGGAGGTGTACCTGGCGGAGCTGGCGGTCGGACCGGTCGCCGGGGTGATCGTGCAGCTCGGCGGCCAGACGCCGCTGTCCCTCGCGGAGAGCCTCCAGGCCGTCGGCGTGCCGATCATGGGCACGTCGCCGGCCGCCATCGACGCCGCCGAGGACCGGGGGGCCTTCGGCCGGGTGCTCGAGAAGGCGGGGTTGCCCGCGCCGCCGTTCGGCACGGCCCGGACGCTGGCCGAGGCAACCGCCGTCGCGCGCCGGATCGGCTACCCGGTGCTCGTCCGGCCGTCCTACGTGCTCGGCGGACGCGGCATGGAGATCGTGTACGACGACGACCAGCTGGCCGAGTACGTGGTCAGGGCGCTGGCCGGCGCCCACGCGGCCGGGAACGGGACCGACATCCCGCCGCTCCTCATCGACCGGTTCCTCGACGACGCCATCGAGCTCGACGTCGACGCGCTGTACGACGGGACCGAGCTGTACCTGGGCGGGGTCATGGAGCACATCGAGGAGGCGGGGATCCACTCCGGCGACTCGGCCTGCGTGCTGCCGCCCGTGACGGTCTCGGTGTCCGAGCTCGCCCGGATCAGGCGGTCCACGCAGGCCATCGCCGAGGGGGTGGGGGTCCGTGGGCTGCTCAACGTCCAGTTCGCCCTCGTGAGCGACGTGCTGTACGTCCTCGAGGCGAACCCACGCGCCTCCCGCACGGTGCCGTTCGTCGCGAAGGCCACCGGGGTGCCGCTCGCGAAGGCCGCGGCCCTGGTGATGGCCGGGGCGACGATCGCCGAGCTGCGCGACTGGGGCGTGCTCCCGGCCCGGGGCGACGGCGGCGAGCTGAGCCTCGACGCACCGATCTCGGTCAAGGAGGCCGTGCTGCCGTTCAAGCGCTTCCGAACGGCCGAGGGCACGGTGGTCGACACGGTCCTCGGGCCCGAGATGCGCTCGACCGGCGAGGTGATGGGGATCGACACCGACTTCCCGACGGCGTTCGCCAAGTCCCAGGCCGCGGCGTTCGGCGGGCTGCCGACGTCGGGCACCGCATTCATCTCGGTGGCCGACCGGGACAAGCGGGCGATCACCTTCCCCGTGAAGCGGCTGACCGAGATGGGCTTCCGGATCATCGCCACCGCGGGAACCTCGGCGGTGCTGCGCCGCAACGGGATCGCGTCGACGGTGGTCCGCAAGGCGTCCGACGGCCGGGGTGCCGACGGTGAGCGCACGATCGTGGATCTGATCAACGAGGGCGCGGTCGACATGGTGGTGAACACGCCGTCCGGACAGGGCGCGCGGGCGGACGGCTACGAGATCCGCACCGCCACGGTCGCGGTGGACAAGCCGATCGTCACCACCGTGCAGCAGCTCGCGGCAGCCGTGCAGGCGATCGAGTCGCTGCGGGCCGGACCGTTCGGGGTCCGCAGCCTGCAGGACCATGCCCTGGAGCTGCGCGACCGATGCCGGGACATCCGGTGAGCTTCGGCGCCCGCCTGACCGCCGCACGTGACCTGCACGGTCCGCTGTGCGTCGGCATCGACCCGCACCCCGGCCTGCTCGCGGCCTGGGGTCTGCCCGACGACGCGGCGGGCGCCCGCGCCTTCGGGCTCGCCGTCGTCGATGCGCTGGCCGGGCGGGTTGCCGCGCTCAAGCCGCAGTCCGCGTTCTTCGAGCGACACGGCCCGGCCGGCATCGCTGCGCTGGCCGACGTGCTCGAGGCGGCATCCGGCCGCGGGACCCAGGTGATCCTGGACGCCAAGCGGGGCGACATCGGGTCCACGATGACCGGGTACGCCGATGCCTACCTGCGGTCCGACAGCCCGTTCGTGTGTGACGCGCTGACGGTGAGCCCGTTCCTGGGCGTCGGATCCCTGGAACCCGCGGTGAGCGCGGCGCTGGAGTCGGGCCGCGGCCTGTTCGTCCTGGCGCTGACGTCCAACCCGGAGGGCCCGCAAGTGCAGCACGCAGTGGACGGGTCGGGTGTCTCGGTGGCCGCCTCGATCGTCCGGCAGGTGGCCGAGCGCAATGCCGTCGAGCTGGCGGCCACGGGATCCGGGGACCCGACCGAGATCGGATCCATCGGCCTGGTGGTCGGGGCCACGGTCGGCGGGGCCGTCCGGTCGCTCGGGATCGACCTGCGCAGGGTCCGCGGACCGTTGCTGGCCCCCGGGGTCGGGGCTCAGGGCGGAGGTCGTGGCGACCTCGAGGAGGTTTTCGGCGATGCGCGACGACAGGTCCTCGCGTCCGTCTCACGGTCGGTGCTCGGTGCTGGTCCCGACCCCGACGAGCTGCGTCACGCCGCCGACGCCGCCATCGCCGAGGCGGCTGCGGCACTGCACTGACCAGCGCCGATCCATCGTCTGGCGTTGCCGACCCATGGCAAGCCTCGCTAGGTTCGACCCGACCGCCCACAGATGCCGTGAAGTAGGTGACCCCGCGTGGCTCTACCCCCGCTGACCCCTGAACAGCGCGCTGCTGCACTGGAGAAGGCCGCCGCAGCCCGGCGGGCCCGGGCCGAGGTGAAGAACCGGCTGAAGTACTCACAGGGCTCCCTGTCCGAGGTTCTCGAGCAGGCTCGCGACGACGAGGCGATCGGGAAGCTGAAGGTCTCCGCGCTGCTCGAGTCGCTTCCGGGGATCGGGCGGATCAAGGCCCGCGCGATCATGGCGGAGATCGGGATCTCCGAGACGCGACGCCTCCGGGGACTCGGGCCGCACCAGGCCAAGGCGCTCGTCGAGCGCTTCGGCTGAATGCCGCCGCCGCATCCGGGAGCCTCGCCCGGCCATGTGCCGCCGGCGCCGGATCCGGCCCCCGAGTCACGGCTCACGGTGCTCGCCGGCCCCACGGCGGTCGGTAAGGGCACGGTGGCGGCGGACGTCCGCGCCAGGTACCCGGAGGTGTGGCTGTCGGTCTCCGCGACCACGCGCGCGCCCCGGCCGGGCGAGCTCGACGGCGTGCACTACAACTTCGTCACTCCGGAGGAGTTCGACCGGATGGTCGAGGCCGAGGAGTTCCTCGAATGGGCGGTGGTGCACGGTCGCAACCGCTACGGCACACCGCGGGAGCCCGTGATGGCGCGCCTCGCGGCCGGGCAGCCGGCCCTCCTGGAGATCGACCTGGCCGGAGCCCGGCAGGTTCGCGCGGTGCTGCCGGGGGCAAGGTTCGTGTTCCTCCTCCCGCCCAGCTGGGACGAGCTGGAGCGTCGGCTCGTCGGTCGCGGCACCGAGGGAGCGCCGGAGCGTGCCCGCCGGCTGGCAACCGCCAAGGTCGAGCTGGCCGCCGCGAGCGAGTTCGACCATGTGATCGTCAATGACGACGTGCGGCGGGCGACGGACGAGCTGATCTCCGTGATGGGCCTGCGCACGCGGTAGACTCGACAGGTTCATCCCGGGCCACTGTCCGGGACGGGTGCCGGCCACGCAGCCGCCGGGCACCGCCCACCGACCCACGGAGTCTCAATACATGTCCGGAACCGTTGCCACGCCCGAGGGCATCACCGACCCGCCGATCGATGAGCTCCTCGCCGCCGCCGAGTCCAAGTACGCCCTGGTGATCTACGCCGCCAAGCGCGCGCGTCAGATCAACGCGTACTACTCGCAGCTGAACGAGGGCCTGCTCGAGTACGTCGGCCCGCTGGTCGAGGCGCGCCACCAGGAGAAGGCGCTGTCGATCTCGCTCCGGGAGATCAACGCCGGGCTGCTCACCGTGCGGCCGACCGACGGCTGACATGCGCGTCGTCCTCGGTGTCAGTGGCGGCATCGCGGCGTACAAGTCTGCGTCGCTGCTCCGGTTGCTGACCGCGGCGGGCCACGATGTCCGGGTCGTACCGACTGCGGCAGCCCTCGAGTTCGTCGGCCGCGCGACGTGGGAGGCCCTCTCCGGCAAGCCAGTCTCGACCGGCGTGTTCGACGACGTACCGGGCGTCGAGCACGTGCGCCTCGGAGCCGAGGCGGACCTGGTGGTGGTCGCGCCGGCCACCGCCGACCTCCTGGCCCGCGCCGCGGCGGGGCTGGCGGACGACCTGCTCACCGCAACCCTGCTGACCGCTGACTGCCCGGTGCTGATGGTCCCGGCGATGCACACCCAGATGTGGCTGCACGCGGCGACCCAGGCCAATGTCGCGACGCTGCGCGAGCGAGGGGTGCACATCCTTGATCCCGATGAGGGTCGGCTCACAGGTCAGGACTCTGGGGTCGGCCGGCTGCCCGAGCCCGAGGCGATCCTCGCCGCCGCGCTGACCCTTGCCGGGCCGCGCGACCTGGCCGGTCGGCGGGTGGTGGTCACCGCGGGCGGAACCCGAGAGCCCGTCGATCCGGTGCGGTTCCTCGGCAACCGGTCCACCGGTCGGCAGGGCGTTGCCCTCGCGCGGACCGCCGCGCTCCGCGGCGCGGACGTGCTGCTGATCGCGGCCAACGTCTCGGCGCCCCTCGACGGGTGCTCCGGGGTGCAGGTGCAGCAGGTGGAGTCGGCCGCCGAGCTGCACGACGCGGTGCGGAAGGCCTCAGTCGACGCCGATGTCGTCGTGATGGCGGCGGCGGTCGCCGACTTCCGGCCGGCGGCGGTCGCCGAGCACAAGATCAAGAAGACGGACGCGGGTTCGTCAATGACAGTCGAGCTCACCGCCACGCCCGACATCCTCGCCGAGCTGGTCGCCCAGCGCCGTGCGGGTCAGGTGGTCGTCGGCTTCGCCGCCGAGACGGGCGACGACGCCGCGAGCGTCCTCGAGCACGGTCGCGCGAAGGCCCTGCGCAAGGGCGCCGACCTCACGGTGGTGAACGCCGTCGGGCCAACCCGGGGGTTCGCCGTCGGGGTCAACGACGCGATGATCCTTGACTCGCGCGGTGCGCAGGTCGCGCACCGGTCGGGTACCAAGGAAGAGGTCGCCCAGGCGGTCTGGGATGCGGTGCTGACCCTGCTCGGCTCGGCGACCTCCTGACCACCCGGGCCCGTCGCTTCCCGAGTGGGCGGTGCGGATGGACGGATGAGTTGCGCCGACGTCGTCGCGGGTAGGGTGACCGCCATGACCGACCTTGCGCACCGCCTGTTCACCTCGGAGTCCGTCACCGAGGGGCACCCCGACAAGGTCTGTGACCAGATCTCCGACGGCATCCTGGATGCGATGATCGCCCAGGACCCGACCGCCCGGGTCGCCGTGGAGACGATGGTCACCACGGGGCTGGTGCATGTCGCCGGAGAGGTCACCACCGAGGCCTACGTCGAGATCCCGCAGGTCGTCCGCGAGGTCCTGAACCGGATCGGCTACACCTCCTCGGAGATTGGCTTCGACGCCCACTCCTGCGGCGTCTCGGTGTCGATCGGCCAGCAGTCTCCCGACATCGCGCAGGGCGTCGACAAGGCCCTCGAGGTCCGCCAGGACGCCGAGGACCTCGATCCGCTCGACGCCCAGGGCGCCGGCGACCAGGGCCTGATGTTCGGCTATGCCTGCGAGGACACGCCGTCGCTGATGCCGCTGCCGATCTGGATCGCGCACCGCCTCGCCGAGCGACTCGCCCTGGTTCGCAAGGAGGGCATGCTGGACTACCTGCGCCCCGACGGCAAGACCCAGGTGACGATCGCCTACGAGGGAGACCGCGCCGTCCGGCTGGACACCGTCGTGATCTCCTCGCAGCACAACCCCGACGTGTCGCTGGAGGCGAAGCTCGCCCCAGAGATCGCCGAGCACGTCGTTGCGCCCGTCCTCGGCGAGCTCGAGCTGGACACGGTCGGTCACCGCCTGCTGGTGAACCCGACGGGATCCTTCGTGATCGGTGGCCCGCAGGGGGACGCGGGCCTGACCGGCCGCAAGATCATCGTCGACACCTACGGCGGGATGGCCAGGCACGGTGGCGGAGCGTTCTCCGGCAAGGACCCGTCTAAGGTGGACCGTTCGGCGTCCTACGCGATGCGCTGGGTCGCCAAGAACGTCGTCGCCGCCGGGCTGGCGAGTAGGTGCGAGGTGCAGGTCGCCTACGCGATCGGCACGTCGCACCCCGTCGGGCTGTACGTGGAGACCTTCGGCACCGGGAAGGTACCCATCGATCGGCTCACCCAGGCAATCCGGGACGTGTTCGACCTGCGTCCGGCCGCGATCGTCCGGGACCTCAACCTGCTCCGGCCCATCTACTCGCGGACTGCGGCCTACGGGCACTTCGGTCGCGAGCTCGCCGACTTCACGTGGGAGCGCACCGACCGGGTGCTCGACCTGCACTCGGCGCTCGGCTGACCCGTTCGCAACCGACGTCCGGGCCGCGTGGTGGGATTGGCTCGTGGACGGGACCCAGCCGGCACTCGCCGGGCTTGCGCCGCGCCGACGCCGGGTCCGGGCACCTGAGGCGATCGCCGGGCACCTCCCGGTCGCGCAGGTGATCGTCGACCGACCGCAGCCGCACCTGGACCGGGTGTTCGACTACGCGGTGCCGGTGTCGCTCGCCGCCGAGGTGCGTCCCGGGGTCCGGGTCAGGGTCCGGTTCGGCGGGCGTGACGTCGCCGGATTCTGCGTCGCGCGGCGGGAGCGGAGCGAGCACGACGGCGAGCTTGCCCCGCTCCGCGCGGTCGTGTCCACCGAGGTGGTCCTGACCCCGGAGGTGCTCGCCGTGGCCAGGGCGGTGGCCCGGCGGTGGGTGGGAACAACCTCCGACGTCCTGCGCCTGGCCGTGCCCGCGCGGCACGCCCGGGTGGAGCAGGAGGTCTGGCCGGCTGCGCCGCGGGCGTCGGGGTCTCCCGCCGCGCCGCAGCCGTCGCCGGCGTGGGCCGACTACCCGGCGGTGGGCGCATACCTGCGCCGGCTGGCCGCGGGGGAGTCACCCCGAGCGGTCTGGCAGGCACTGCCGGCAGCGGGCGGATCCGGATGGCCCGACGCCGTCGCCGACGCCGTCATGGCGTGCGCGGCGGGCGGACGCGGTGCGGTGGTGGTGGTGCCCACCGGCCCCGAGGTGGACGAGGTCGGGCGCGCGCTGGAGGCGAGGGGCTTGCCAGGGTGTCAGCCCGCACGCCCCGGCGGGTGGGTGCGCCTGGTCGCGGACGACGGACCTGCGCTTCGCTACCGCGCCTTCCTGGCGGCGGTCCGCGGCGCGGCCTCCGTCGTGGTCGGCACCCGGGCGGCGGCCTTCGCGCCGGTGCAGGACCTCGGCCTCGCGGTGTGCTGGGACGAGGCGTCCGACCTGCACGCCGAGCCGCACGCGCCTTACCCGAACGTAAGGGAGGTGCTGGCGATGCGGGCGACCGCCGAGGACGCCGCGCTGCTGGTGGGTGGGTACGCGCGGTCGGTGGCGGCTCAGCGCCTGGTATCCACCGGCTGGGCCAAGGGCCTCGAGCCGCCGCGCCCTGTGGTGCGGGCGCGCACCGCCCGGGTTACGGCGCTGACCTCGGCCGAGCTCGCCCGGGAGGGTCCGGCCGCGGGAGCCCGCCTGCCCGGGGCCGCGTGGCGGGCGGCGCGCGACGCGCTCCGCTCGGGACCGGTGCTGGTCCAGGTCCCGAGAGCCGGCTACCTACCGATCATCGCGTGTCAGCGGTGCCGGGCGCTGGCGCGCTGCCCGAAGTGCTCGGGACCGTTGCACATCCGAACTTCGGGCGCCGCCGCGGAGTGCCGCTGGTGCGGCCGGCCCGCGGCGGGCTGGCGCTGTCCTGAGTGCTTGGGAACCGGGCTGCGCTCCGTGGTGGTCGGTTCCGCCCGGACCGCGGAGGAGATCGGACGCGCCTTCCCGGGCGTGCCCGTCCGGCTGTCCGGCTCGGCCACCGGCGTGGTTCCGGCCGTGCCCGACGAGCCGGCGCTGGTCGTCGCCACCCCCGGGGCCGAGCCACCCGCCCCCACGGGCTACGCCGCGGCGCTGCTGCTCGATGCGGCGGTGGTGACGTCCCGCCCGACCCTCGATGTGGCGGAGCAGGCGGTGCGCACCTGGTTGCGCGCCGCGAGCCTGGTGCGTCCCGCGACCGAGGGTGGGGTCGTGCTGCTGGTGGGCGACGGGGACCCGACGCCCACCCAGGCCCTCGTCCGCTGGGACCCCCTGTGGCTGACCGATCGCGAGTTCACCGAGCGGCTCGGGCTGCGGCTCCCCCCCGCGGTTCACGTGGTGGTGCTGGAGGGTCCGCGGCACGCCGTCGAGCGGCTCGTGGCCGACGCGGACCTGCCGGTGGGCTGCGAGGTGCTGGGCCCGACGGTCGTCCGCGAGGCTGGCACAGAGCCACCTCCCGCCACCCTGCTGGAGCCCGACGGGGAGCGCGTGGTCCGGGCGCTCATCCGCAGCCCGTGGTCCGACGCGGCAGCCGTGGTCGCCGCGGTGGGGGCGGCGCAGCGAGCGCGCGCCGCGCGCCGGGAGCACCTGGTGCGCGTGCACGTGGAGCCCTCGGAGCTGTGGTGAAGGGCTACGTGGGGCCGGACGGGCGGGAGCCGATCGGCGGACCGGAGGAGGTGCCGATGATCGACGCCGTCCTGTTCGACCTCGGCAACGTGCTCGTCCGATGGGATCCCTACCTGCCCTACTGGGGGGCGGAGAACGGGCACGTCGCCGCCGACCATGCAGCAGTCGGGCTGCTCGAGGGCGTCGTCGTCTCCGGCCGGGAGAGGGTCGCGAAGCCCGAGCCGGAGGTGCGTCCGGGCCGGCGCCGGGGCCCCACCGCCCGGGAGCAGGAACCTGCCCGCCTAGGATCGAACCCATGCGACTGCTCTTCGCGGGGACGCCCGCCGTGGCCCTCCCGTCGCTCGAGACGTTGCTGTCGTCGGGCCACGAGGTTGCTGCCGTCCTGACCCGGCCCGACGCGCCGAGCGGACGCGGTCGGCACCTCGAGCCGAGCCCCGTGCGCCAGCGGGCCGAGGCCGCCGGGGTCCCGGTGCTCACCCCGGCGACGGTGCGGGGACCCGAGATCCTCGACGCGCTGCGGGAGCTCGCGGTCGACTGCGCCGCGGTCGTCGCCTACGGGGCGCTCCTGCCGGCCGAGCTGCTGGCCGTACCACGCCACGGCTGGATCAACCTGCACTTCTCCCTGTTGCCCGCGTGGCGGGGCGCCGCGCCCGTCCAGCACGCGGTGCTGCACGGCGACGAGATAACCGGGGCAACCACCTTCCGGATCACCGAGGGGCTCGACGACGGTCCCGTCTTCGGCACCCTGACCGAGGCGATCGGCCCTCGAGACACCTCGGGTGACCTTCTCGGGCGGCTCGCCGTTGCGGGCGCCGACCTGCTCCTCGCGACCCTCGACGGGATCGCCGACGGCTCCCTGGTCGCCGTGCCGCAGCCCGCGGAGGGGGTGAGCCGTGCGCCCCGGCTGACCGTCGACGACGGTCGGATCCGCTGGGAGCACCCGGCGGTCGCCGTCGACCGCCGGGCCAGGGCCTGCACGCCGGCGCCCGGTGCCTGGACCACCACGCCGGACGGAGCGCGGCTGAATCTGGGACCGGTGCTCCCGCGCCCCGCGATCGTCGACCTCGCGCCCGCAGAGATCCGCGTCACCAGGGACGACGTGCTGGTGGGGACCGGGACGCACGCCGTCCAGCTGGGCGAAGTGTCCCCCGCCGGCCGTCGGCCGATGCCCGCCGCCGACTGGGGGAGGGGGGCGCGCCTGGGCGACGGCGCCCACCTGGGCGGCGAACCGCGGTGAGCCACGACGATCGGCGAACGGGCCGCCAGCGGGGGCCGGCACGGGCATCGGGCCCGGTGCAGCGGACGGCGGCGACCCCCGCTCGGCGGCGCCGGACCGGGGACCCCGCCCGGACGGCCGCCTTCGACGTGCTCCGGGAGGTCGGCGGGTCGGACGCCTACGCGAACCTGGTGCTCCCGCCGCTGCTCCGGCACCGCGGGATCACCGGCCGGGACGCCGGCTTCGCCACCGAGCTGGCCTACGGGTCGATCCGGATGCAGGGCCGGTACGACGTGATGATCGCCCAGGCCGCCGCGCGACCCTTGTCGGCGATCGACCCGCCGGTGCTGGACGTGCTGCGGATGGGCGTGCACCAGCTGCAAGCGATGCGCGTGCCCCCGCATGCCGCGGTCTCGGAGTCGGTGGCGTTGGCGCGAGCGACGGTCGGGGCCGGCTCGGCCCAGTTCGTGAACGCGGTGCTGCGGGCGATCGCCGTGCGGCCGGCCGAGGACTGGCTGGATCGGGTTGCCGAGTCGGCGGGCGAGGACCCGATCTCGCGGCTCGCCGCCGTGCACAGCCATCCGACGTGGATCGTGCGGGCGCTGCGACAGGCGCTGGCCGCCCACGGCCGGGACCCCGAGGAGCTCGAGGAGCTCCTGGCGGCGCACAACACCCCCGCCCTCGTGACTCTGGTGGTGCGGCCGGCTCTCGCCGACCGGGAGCAGGTCCTCGCCGGGCTGGACGGGGCGCGCCGCGGACGCTGGACGCCGTCGGCGGTGGTGCTCCCCGGCGGCGATCCCGCTGGCGTACCCGGGGTCCGGCAGGGGCGGGTCGGGGTTCAGGACGAGGGGAGTCAGCTCGTCGCCCTCGCGCTGACGGAGCTCGAGCTCCAGGGTCCGGATGCCACCTGGCTGGACCTTTGCGCGGGTCCCGGTGGCAAGTCCGCGCTGCTGGGGGCGGTAGCGGCTCGGCGCGGCGCCCGCCTGGTCGCCACCGAGATCACCCCGCACCGGGCGCTCCTGGTCGAGCGAGCGGTCGCGGCGCTACCACCGGAGGCGGTGGAGGTCCGGTGTGCCGACGGACGTGAGGTCGGACGCGACGAGCCCGGGACCTACGACCGGGTGCTGCTCGATGCGCCGTGCACCGGGCTCGGTGCGCTCCGCCGGCGCCCGGAGGCCCGCTGGCGCCGGAGCCCGGCCGACCTCGCGCCCCTGACCGCCCTGCAGGGCGCGCTGCTGGACTCGGCTCTGGCCGCCGTGCGACCGGGCGGCGTCGTCGCCTACGTCACATGCTCCCCGCACGTCGCCGAGACCATCCTGGTGGTCGCCGACGCGCTGAAGCGGCACCCCGACGCGCGGCAGGTGGACGCCCGCGAGGCCGTCCGGGCGGTCGCGGGCCCGCGAATCCCGCTCGGGTCCGGGCCGACGGTCCAGCTCTGGCCGCACGTGCACGGAACCGACGCGATGCACCTGGCCCTGCTGGTCCGGCAGTGATCCGTTACACGCCGCCTGGTGCGACGATGAACGTCGTCCCGCCCGGTGCGTCCCGGGGACCGGGACCCGACGAGACGGAAGACTGAGCGGATGGACGTCGTCATCTCCCCGAGCATCCTGGCGGCGGACTTCGCCAACCTGGAACGCGAGCTCGCCAAGATCGCCAGCGCCGACTTCGCCCACGTCGACGTGATGGACAACCACTTCGTGCCGAACCTCACGCTGGGACTGCCGGTCGTGGAGCGCCTGGTGGCCGTGTCTCCGATTCCGATCGACACCCACCTGATGATCGACGACCCCGACCGATGGGCACCGGGCTTCGCCGAGGTGGGCTCGGCGTCGGTGACCTTCCACGTCGAGGCGGCACGTGCTCCGGTCCGGCTCGCCCGGGAGCTGCACCGACTCGGCTCGCGGGTGGGGCTCGCCCTGAAGCCTGCCACCGGCCTGGAGCCGTACTTGGACCTGCTGCGCGAGATCGACATGCTGCTGGTGATGACGGTCGAGCCCGGCTTCGGCGGTCAGGAGTTCCTGGACTCGACCCTGCCGAAGATCCGTCAGGCGCGGTCGGCGGTCTCGGAGCTGGGGCTGGACGTGTGGGTACAGGTGGACGGCGGGGTGTCGGCCGCCACGATCGGGCGGGCGGCGGAGGCCGGCGCCAACGTGTTCGTCGCGGGATCCGCGGTCTACACGGCCGACGACGCCGCCGCGCAGGTCGCCGAGCTTCGTCGCCTGGCCGCGCACACCCATTGCGGCGGCCCGGGATCGGGCCGGGTCCCGAACCCTGAGGGTGGTCGCTGTGGCAGACTCTGGGGTGAACACACACGTGCTCCGGGGTCGGTGTAAGTCCGAGCCGGCGGTTACAGTCCGCGACCCGTGCCGGGTGGCCAGCAACGGCCATCCCAGCGGTTGACCTGGCGAAACTCCAGGACCGACGGTGAAAGCCCGGATGGGAGGAGACACGTGGCGCCCGGCCCGCCGGGCGTCGTGACGCGAGCAACTACCCCGGAGCCCTGATGCTTCGGAGGGATGACGTGACGGGCAGTCGCGAAGCGACACCGGCAGAGCTCGCGGCGATGGATCGCGCCCTCGCCCTCGCGGCCCTGGGTCCCGCACGCGGCCCGAACCCCCAGGTGGGTTGCGTCCTGCTGGGCCCCGACGGCGCGGTCCTCGGCGAGGGGCGGCACGCCGGTGCCGGCACGCCGCACGCCGAGCCGGCGGCGGTCGCCGCCGCCGCGAGTGCCGACCTGCGCGGGGCGGTCGTGGTCGTGACCCTGGAGCCCTGCAACCACACGGGCCGGACGGGGCCGTGCAGCGAGCTGCTGCTCGAGCGCGGCGTGTCGCGGGTGGTGTACGCGGTCGGCGATCCCGACCCGGTGGCCGCAGGCGGCGCGGAGCGCCTTCGCTCGGCGGGCGTCGAGGTGCTCGGCGGCGTGCGCGCGAGCGAGGGGGAGGGGCTGCTGGAGGTCTGGCTGCACGCGATCCGCCGGGGTCGCCCGTTCGTCACCCTGAAGCTCGCGACCACGCTCGACGGGCGGGTCGCCGCGGCGGACGGGTCCAGCCGCTGGATCACGTCCGCGGAGTCCAGGGCGCACGCGCACGGCCTTCGGGCGGCGGTCGACGCGATCGCCGTGGGTACCGGGACGGTGCTTGCCGACGATCCCGCCCTGACCGCGCGGGCCGAGGACGGGTCGCTCGTCGAGCCCCAGCCGCTGCGCGTCGTCGTCGGCGAACGGGACGTCCCCGGCACCGCGCGGCTGCGCGGTCCGGGCGGTGAGCTGGTGCAGCTGCGTACCCGTGACCCAATCGAGGTGCTGCGCGCGCTGCACACCCGCCAGGTCCGCCACCTGCTCGTCGAGGGCGGGCCCGTGCTGGCGACGGCGTTCCTCCGGGCCGGCGTCGTGGACCGCGTGCACGCCTACGTCGCGCCCGCGCTCCTCGGCTCGGGGCGGGCCGCCGTCGACGACCTCGGGGTCGCCTCGATCGGCGACGCGCTGCGCCTGGGGACCCGATCCGTCGACCGCCTCGGACCCGACGTCCTGATCGTCGCAGCACCCGTCGAACCTTCGAAGGAGATGGCCTGATGTTCACCGGGATCGTCGAGGAGCTCGGCACCGTGTCGTCGATCGAGCACCGGGGAGCCGACGCGCGGATCGTCCTCGTGGGCCCGACCGTCGCGGAGGGGACGCCGGTCGGGGGGTCGATCGCGGTCGACGGCGTCTGCCTGACGGTGACTCAGGTCGACGGCTCCGCCTTCGCCGTCGACCTCATGCCGGAGACCCTGCAGCGGAGCACCCTCGGCGGGCTTCGCCCCGGCGATCGCGTGAACCTGGAGCGCGCGGTGCGCGCGGACGGCCGCCTGGACGGGCACATCGTCCAGGGTCACGTGGACGGCATCGGGTACCTGCTGCAACGCACGCCGGGGCCACGGTGGGACGACCTGGTGGTGGGCCTGCCGACCGACCTGAGCCGCTACGTGGCGGAGAAGGGCTCGATCGCGGTCTCGGGGGTGTCGCTGACGGTGACGCACGTCGGCGATGACCGGTTCGGGATCTCCCTGATCCCGACGACGCTCGAGGTGACCACGCTAGGTGCGCTGGCGGTCGGGGATCGGGTGAACCTCGAGGTGGACGTGATCGCCAAGTACGTGGAGCGCCTCCTGGACCGGGACGTGGGCCAATGAGCACCGAGCGGGAGTCCCTGGGAACGGTCGAGCAGGCCCTGGACGCCCTCCGGGCCGGGCGACCGGTGATAGTCGCGGACTCGCCCGACCGCGAGGACGAGACGGACGTGGTGCTGGCGGCCGAGTCGGCAACCCCGGAGTGGGTCGGTTGGACCATCCGGCACTCCTCGGGCTACCTGTGCGCCCCGATGCCCGCCGAGCGGGCGGACGCGCTGGACCTCCCGCTGATGGTCCCGGACAGCCAGGACCCACGGCGCACGGCCTACACGGTCACCGTCGACGCGGCGAACGGGATCACGACCGGGATCTCGGCCGCCGACCGGGCGCGGACGCTACGGGTGCTAGCCGATCCGGCCGCCGGCCCGTCGGACGTGATCCGGCCGGGGCACGTGCTGCCGCTGCGGGCGGCGCCCGGCGGGGTGCTGCACCGGGCGGGCCACACCGAGGCCGCCGTCGACCTGTGCCGGCTGGCCGGGCTCCACCCGGTGGCCGGGATCGCCGAGCTCGTGCACGACGACGGGGAGGTGATGCGCCTGCAGGAGGCGTTGCCCCTCGCTCGCGCGGAGGGCCTGGTGGTCCTCACGATCGCCGACCTGATCGCCTGGCGCCGCACCCACGGGGACGTCCCGGTCTCCGGTGCGGGCGCCCCGCCGGAACGCCGGGTGCATCCGACGGGCAGCGCGCGGCTACCCACGGCGCACGGCGAGTTCGTCGTGCACGGCTTCCGGGACCTGCGCACGGGGGCGGGGCACGCGGCCCTGGTGACCGTCGAGCCTTCGCGCGGGGTACCGCTGGTCCGGGTGCACTCCGAGTGCTTGACCGGGGACGCCTTCTCGTCGATCCGGTGCGACTGCGGGCCGCAGCTGGACGCCGCGCTTCGAATGGTCGCGGCCCAGGGCGGCGCGGTGGTCTACCTGCGGGGTCACGAGGGCCGGGGCATCGGCCTGCTTTCCAAGATCAGCGCATACGCGCTGCAGGACTACGGCCGGGACACCGTCGAGGCGAACCTGGAGCTCGGCCTGCCTGCCGACCGGCGCGAGTACGGGGCCGCGGCGGCGATCCTCGCGCACCTGGGGATCGGCCGGGTGCGCCTGCTCACCAATAACCCCGCGAAGGTGACCGGGTTGACCGCGCACGGCGTGGTAGTCGATGACGTCGTCCCGCTCGAGGTCGGGCGGACGCCCGAGAACCTGGCGTACCTGCGCACGAAGGCACAGCTGATGGGCCACCTGATGCCCACCCTGAGAGAGGAGTCCCGATGAGCGGTTCCGGCTCGCCGGACCTGGAAGTAGACGGGACCGGCCTGCGCGTGGCCGTGATCGCTGCATCCTGGCACGAACGCGTGATGGCCGGTCTGCTGGGCGGCGCCTTGCGCGCCCTCGAGGCCGCGCGGGTGACGGATGTGCAGGTGGTCCGGGTGCCGGGATCCTTCGAGCTGCCGGTGGTCGCGGCCCGGCTGGCCGAGCGGGTGGACGCCGTGGTCGCCCTGGGGGTGGTGATCCGGGGCGGGACGCCGCACTTCGACTACGTGTGCAGCGCGGCGACGATCGGCCTCACCGAGGCCGCCTTGCGGTCCGGCACCCCGATCGGGTTCGGGCTGCTCACCTGCGACGACGAGGCCCAGGCCCTGGACCGCGCGGGGCTGCCGGGATCGTCGGAGGACAAGGGCGCAGAGGCGGCCACGGCGGCCGTGGCGACCGCACTTGCCCTCCGAGCCGCCGGCGACCTCTAGGCTCTGTGCACGTGAAGACCTTCGAGGAGCTGTTCGCCGAGCTGAGCGAGAAGGCCCGCAGCCGACCGGCGGGATCGGGCACCGTCACCCTCCTGGACGCCGGTGTGCACGCGATCGGCAAGAAGGTCGTCGAGGAGGCCGCCGAGGCCTGGATGGCCGCAGAGCACGAGAGCGCAGAGCGCGCTGCGGAGGAGATCTCCCAGCTGCTCTACCACGCCCAGGTGCTCATGATCGCTCGTGGGCTCGGCCTTGCCGACGTCTACCGTCATCTGTGACCGACACCCCCGAAGGGTCAAAAGTGCTGCGCATCGCCGTTCCGAACAAGGGCTCCCTCTCCGAGCCCGCCAGCGCCCTGCTCAAGGAAGCCGGCTACCACCAGCGCCGGGACACCCGGGAGCTCGCCCACGGCGACCCGGAGAACGACGTGGAGTTCTTCTACCTCCGGCCCCGGGACATCGCGGTCTACGT
Organism: uncultured Actinotalea sp.; assembly: GCA_964349585.1. Taxonomy (GTDB): domain Bacteria; phylum Actinomycetota; class Actinomycetes; order Actinomycetales; family Cellulomonadaceae; genus Actinotalea. The sequence goes on along the minus strand of CAYGGX010000012.1, from coordinate 10,847 downwards.
CGGGTCCGGGACCGTGGACGTCGGCATCACGGGCCGCGACCTGCTGCTGGACTCGGCCGCGCCGGCGGTCGAGCACCTCGGTCTGGGCTTCGCCCGCTCCACCTTCAGGTTCGCCGCACCTCCGGAGATCTCGAACGTTGAGCAGGTCCGCGGCCGCCGGGTGGCCACGTCATACCCGGTGCTGGTCCGCGACTACCTGGCAGCCCGGGGCGTCCAGGCCGAGGTCGTGCGCCTCGACGGGGCCGTGGAGACCGCGGTGCGCCTGGGCGTGGCCGACGTCGTGGCGGACGTGGTGGAGACCGGCAGCACGCTGCGCGCCGCGGGCCTCGTGGTGTTCGGCGAGCCGATCCTGGAGTCGGAGGCGGTGCTGGTGCGCGGCAACGACGTGCCGACGGGCGGGCCGGTCGAGGTGCTGAACAGGCGCATCCAGGGCGTGCTCGTCGCGCGGCAGTACGTGCTGGTGGACTACGACGTTCCGACGGCCCTGGTCGACCGGGCGGTCGCGATCACCCCGGGGCTCGAGTCGCCGACCGTTGCCCCGCTGCACAACACCGAGTGGTCTGCGGTCCGGGCGATGGTGCGCCGCGAGGAGACGAACCGCGTGATGGACACGTTGTACGACCTGGGCGCCCGGGCGATCCTGGTGACGTCCATCCACGCCTGCCGCCTCTGAAGGGAACCCGATGATCGACCACCGGGCGGGTCGGTCGGCCGGCGGGTCGGACGCGAGCTACCTCCCGTTTCGGCCCCGCGCGGCGCGCGTGGTGTCGCTGATCCTCGGCGTGGCCGTGCTGGCCATGATGATCCTGATCGCCGTCCTTCTTCCGCGCCTGACGGGCGGCCCGGCGTCCGTCGGTGACCTGATCGGGATCGTCGGCTTCGGCGTCGCGGTCGCCTGGTTCCTCTACCGCGAGGCCGCGGTGCGGGCCGTGCCGGACGAGGACGGGATGACCGTCCGAAACCTGGTGATCACGACGCGGGTGTCCTGGCCGGAGGTGGTCTCGGTTCGCTTCGGGCCGGACCGGCCCTGGGTGCAGCTGGACCTGGCGAACGGCGAGACCCTGGCCGTGATGGCGGTGCAACGCGCCGACGGGGAGATGGCGACCCGTGAGGCCCGGCGGATGGCGACCCTGGTGGCGCGGGGCTCCGGCACCGCGAGGGACGACTGACGCCGCCCGTCAGGGCAGGGTCGCCGCGTGTGCCCCGGCGACCGCGGACGCGATGAACGCCTCCGGGTCCTCCGACAGGCCTCGGCCCATGCTCGACAGCCGCGCCGGGCACTTCGCCAGCGCCTCCTCCAGGTCGGCGCCGGCCTCGACCTCGACGAGCCGATGGCGCCCGACCGGCTCGCACAGCTCGGCCGCCTGCCGGTGCACCGCGGTGCGTAACGCTCGGCGCGCGGGATCGGCCAGGCTGCCCACCGGCACGACGACGTCGGCGGTCGCCATTGCCACCCGGCCGTAGGCGGTGATCGAGTGGTGGGACACGCCGGTGTGGCGCGGCCGGGGATCCGCGCCGGACACCCGCAACGCCGCCACGGCGCGCCCGCCGAGGACGCTCGCCGCGTTGATCGCCTCGCCGGCGGCCACCCCGGAGAAGCCCCACCGGGTGCCGGTGCCCAGGTTCCCGGGACCCTGTGTCACCACGACGAGGTCCGCGCCGCACACCTCCCGCGCCGCGAGCAGGCCGGAGTGCACGGTGACGGCCTCCAGGTCGCCGCCGAAGGACTGGCCGGTGGTGATGCACGCGGCGAGCCAGCCGGACTCCCGGAGGCGGGCCACCGTGCGGGAGAACCAGGCGGGCAGCGCGCCGCCGTCCGTCATCACATAGGCAACCCGCGGCGGGGCGTCGTCGCCAGCGCGCCACCGCGCCCCGGCGATCACCGCCGGCAGCGCCGAGTGCAGGTCGGCGACCACGACGGGCAGACCCGCCAGGTCATCCGCCTCGCGCAGGGCGTCGTGGTGGGGCGACTCCTGCTCGTCGACACCCAGCACCAGCGCCTGCATCGGCATGTACCGGGCCTTCACCAGATGCCCCGGCGCGAGGGGCGGGTCCGGTGGTAGGGAGTCGGGCCGGGCGACGACCAGGGCGTAGCCGCCGGTGCCGAGACCTCGCTCGAGCGCCGAAACGTTGAGCAGCACCCGGTCGCCGACCTCGGGCTCCCCGACCAGGCCCGGGTATGCGAGGGCCCGAACGGTGCCCTCTGCCGTCTCGACGACGATCTCGCGGGCACCCGACCAGGCGGCCCCGAGGGACGCGACGCTCCCGATCCGCCAGGTGATCACGCCAGCACGCTACCGGCCCGCTAGCGTGTGCGGTGATGCCGGACACCCTGCCGCCCGCCGAGCGGCTGCTGAACCTCGTGATCGCGCTGGTCAACACGCCGGGGCGGATGACGAAGGAGCAGATTCGCGCGTCGGTGGCCGGGTACGAGCGGCAGGGGAGCGTGGACGCCTTCGAACGGATGTTCGAGCGCGACAAGGAGACGCTGCGCGACCTCGGCGTGCCGGTGATCACGGTCTCGAGTGCGGCGCACGGCGACGACCAGGGGTACCGGATCGACGTCGACGCCTACGCGCTGGCGCCGATGGAGCTGAGTGCGGCGCAGCTCGGCGTGCTGACGCTCGCCGCCGAGCTCTGGCAGGACCAGACGCTGCGCAGCGACGCGGTGCGGGGACTGACGAAGCTCCGGGCCGTGGGGACCACGGCGGCGGCGACGGACGCGATGGCCGGGCTCGCGCCCCGCCTGCACCCCGCCGGCCCGGCCCTGGTCCCGTTGCTGGACGCGACGCACGCCCGGCAGCAGGTCACCTTCACGTATCGGGCGGCCAGCACCAGCGAGGTCCTGGTCCGGCGGGTGCAGCCCTGGCGGCTGATCGCGAGCGGGGGTGGCTGGTACCTGGTCGGCCAGGACGTCGACCGCAGGGCCCCCCGCGTCTTCCGGCTCAGCCGGATCGTCGGCGAGGTCGCGACCCAGGGAACGGCGGGTGCGTTCACCGTCCCGCAGGACGTGGACCCGACCGTCCTGGTCGACTCCCAGCACACCGGCGACCGGATCGCCTGGCTGGCCATCGCACCGGACCGCGCGGGGGCCCTGCGCTCCCGGGCGGTCCACCCCGACGGCACGGGGGAGCGGCCGCCGACCCACGTCCGGGCCCCGGCGGGCCTGGACGTCGTGGCGATCCCGTACGCGCGCACCACCGATCTTGCCGATGAGATCGTGGCCTACACCGACGCCGTCGTCGTGCTCGGCCCGGCCGCGCTCCGCGAGGCCGTCGTGCGGCGCCTGCTCGAGGCGGTAGTGATGGGGGACCGGCTCGGCGCCGACGCGGGAGGTGACCGTGGAACGCACGCCTGAACGGCTGGTCCGGCTGCTCGGCATGGTCGCCTACCTGGACCGCCACCCTGGGGTCTCGGTCGAGGAGGTCGCCGAGCACTTCGCGATCACGCCCGACCAGGTGCTCCGCGACGTGGACACGCTCTGGGTCTCGGGGACACCCGGGTACTGGCCGGACGACCTCATCGACTTCGACGCCTCCTCGCTGGAGTCCGGAGTCGTCCGGCTCACGCAGTCCCGGGGGATGACGCACGCCCTGCGACTCGGCACCCGGGAGGCCGTTGCCCTGGTGGCGGCGCTGCGGGCCCTCCGGGAGTCGGTGGGGGACGCCCTGGAACCCGCGGAGCGCGAGGTGCTGACGAGCACCCTGGACGCCCTGAGCTCGGCGACCGGTGAGGCGGCCGCCTCGGTGGACGTCCAGCTCGCGCTGCAGGCGGCGCCGGAGGTGGTGGCCACCGCGCGTTCCGCACTCCGGGCCGGCGTGCGGCTGCGGCTCCGGTATGTGAACGCCTCGGACGCCGTGAGTGAGCGCGAGGTGGATCCGTGGCAGCTGCTCACCGGGGACGAGCACTCCTACCTGCAGGCGTGGTGCCACCTGGCCGGGGGCGAGCGGCTGTTCCGGCTCGATCGGATCCTGGCCGCCGAGCAGCTGACCGAAGCGGTCACCACCAGCCCCGGACCCGCCCGGCAGGAGACGTTCCGGCCCAGCGATGAGCACGAGCGGGTCGTCCTCGAGCTCGACGAGCAGGCCCGCTGGGTCGCCGAACAGGTCCCGGTCGACCTGATCGAGGACCTGCCCGACGGCGGCTTTCGGGTGACCCTGCGGGTCGCGTCGCCGGCGTGGCTGCACCACGTCCTGCTGCAGATCGCCCCGTACGTGCGATCGGTCGACCCGACCCGGATCGCCCACGACGTGGCCGCCGCCGCCCGGCGGGCCCTGTCGGCGTACGAGGTGGCGTCCCCGGCCGGGTCGGCCGGGAGCCAGTAGCCTGGGGCGATGCTCTGGTTCTCGGTGTGGACGGTCCTGGTGCTCGGGACCGGCGTCGGGGGGTTCTTCCTCCTGCGCCGCCTTTACCGGTCCGCGCGTTCGCTGCTCGCGGAGCTGGAGCACGCAGCGGACGCCCTCGCCGTCCTCGGTGAGCGGGCGGAGGAGCTTGCCCGGGCCGGGGTGGGCGCGGAGCCGGCGCCCGTGGACCTGCTCGACCCCGGACCGGCGCGCGAGCGCCTCGAGTCCGCCCGCGGTGCGAGGCTGCTCCGTAGGATCCGGCGTTCGGACCGCCACGCGGAGGTGTACCGCCGGTGGGAGGCCTTCACGCATTGAGCCTCCCCGACGTGGCGCCGGGCTAGCATGGGGCGACCCGACCCGCGGAGGCGTACATGAGGGGCCCACAGGGCGTCGAATGGCTGATCCTGCTCGCCATCGTGCTGCTGCTCTTCGGAGCCCGGCGGCTGCCCGACCTCGCCCGGAGCGTGGGGCGCTCGATGCGCATCTTCCGCTCTGAGGTGAAGGATCCCGGCGCCGAGGACTCGGGTGGCGCGGCCCGGCCCGCCGACGACGGTGACGACTCCCGATCCTGACGCCGCCCGGGCGGTGCGCGGCGCCCGCCGCCGGCCGGACCGGATGCCGCTGCGCGAGCACCTGCGCGAGCTGCGCACCCGGATCCTGCTGATCGCCGCGGGCCTCTTGCTGGGCGGGGTGATCGGCTGGCTGGTCTACCCGACGGTCTTCGCCTGGCTGCAGGCGCCGATCGCGGACCTTGCCGCCGAGCGGGACCAGCTAATCGTGCTCAACTTCTCCGGGGTCGCCACCCCGCTGGACCTGCAGATCAAGCTCTCGCTCTTCACCGGCGCGATCATCACCAGCCCCTGGTGGATCTACCAGCTCTGGGCCTTCGTCACGCCCGGACTGACCCGCCGGGAGCGCCGCCATACCCTCGGCTTCGTCGGCGTCGGGGTGCCGTTCTTCCTCGTCGGGGCGGCCCTCGCGTGGTGGGTGCTGCCCACGGCCGTCACCCTGCTGGCGGGGCTCACCCCGACCGACGCGGTCAACGTGATCGACGCCCAGGTGTACCTCGGGTTCGTGATGCGCATCGTGCTGGCCTTCGGGCTGGCGTTCCTGCTGCCGGTCCTCATGGTCGGGCTCAACCTGGCGGGGCTGGTTCGAGCCCGCACGCTGATCGGGGGATGGCGCTGGGCCGTGCTGCTGGCCTTCGTCTTCGCGGCCGTGACGACCCCGACGGCGGACGCGATCTCGATGTTCGCCCTGGCGGTGCCGATCTGTGCGCTTTACTTCGGTGCGGCAGGCATCAGCGCCCTGACCGACCGGCGGCGGGACCGTCGAACCGCGGCCACCGCCGCGGACTCTAGCGAGGAGCACCCGTGAGCGGGTTACGCATCGGCGTCGTCGTCAACCCCGCCGCGGGACACGGGCGGGGGGCGCGTCGCGGCAAGCACGTCCTTGCCGCCGCGCGGGAGCGTGGGCACGACGTCCAGGACCTCTCCGCGACCGACCTGGCAACGGCGACCCAGCACGCCCGTCAGGCCGTCGTGCACGGGCTGGATGCCCTCGTCGTCGTCGGGGGTGACGGGATGGTCCACCTCGGCGCCAACATCGTGGCCGGCACCGACCTGCCGCTCGGAATCGTCGCGGCCGGGAACGGGAACGACATCGCGCGCGCAATGGGCCTGCCGAGGCACGACGTGGAGGCGGCCGTCGCGATGGTGGAGACCGGACTGGAGAACGGCGGGCGCACCGTGGACGCCGTGGTCGCCGGCCCGCCCGACTACAGCGCGAACGAGTGGTTCCTGGGGGTGCTCTCCTGCGGAATCGATGCCGCGGTCAACGCGCGGGCCAACACGCTCAGCTGGCCCGGCGGGACCGGTCGCTACGTCCGGGCCCTGATGACCGAGCTGCGCAAGTTCAAGCCCTACGGCTACCGCATCACCCTCGACAACGACACCTGGGAGTCGACGGGATCGCTCGTGGCGGTGGCCAACGGCGGGCTGTTCGGCGGCGGGATGCGGATCGCGCCCGACTCGCTGATGGACGACGGGCTGCTGGACGTGGTGATCGCCGGTCCGCTGAGCCGCCGAGAGCTGCTCGGCATCTTCCCCAAGGTGTACTCGGGAGCCCACGTCCGGCACCCGGCGTGCACCGTGCTTCGCAGCACCAAGGTGCTGATCGAGCACAGCCATGTGGGCCCGACTCCGCCCGCGGCGTTCGCCGACGGCGAGCGGCTGGGCCCGCTCCCGCTGCGCGTCGAAGTGCACCCCGGCGCGGTCCGCCTGCTCGCCTGAGCTCGCCGGGGGCGGGCGGGGCGCGCATTAGGGTTGGGCCATGTCCTCTCCGGCGGAGCAGTACGCGGCCTTCCGCCGACGGACCGGCACGGCGCTCGGGAGCTTCGCGGCCGGCCTGCCGTTCGAGCTCGACGCGTTCCAGGTGGAGGCGTGCGAGGCGCTCGAGGCCGGTCATGGCGTCCTGGTGGCGGCGCCCACCGGCGCGGGCAAGACGGTGGTGGGGGAGTTCGCGGTGCAGCTTGCCCTCAGCCGGGGGCGCAAGGCGTTCTACACGACGCCGATCAAGGCGCTGAGCAACCAGAAGTACACCGACCTGGTCCGGCAGCACGGCGCCGACTCGGTGGGCCTGCTCACCGGCGACACGACGATCAACGGCGAGGCGCCGGTGGTGGTGATGACCACCGAGGTGCTGCGCAACATGCTGTACGCCGGGTCCCGCACCCTGGACGGCCTCTCGTACGTCGTGATGGACGAGGTGCACTACCTGGCGGACCTGTTCCGGGGACCGGTGTGGGAGGAGGTGATCATCCACCTGCCCGACGACGTGCTGCTGGTCTCGCTCTCCGCGACGGTCTCGAACGCCGAGGAGCTCGGGGACTGGCTCACGCTGGTGCGCGGCAACACGAAGGTCGTGGTGAGCGAGACGCGACCGGTGCCGCTCTGGCAGCACGTGATGACCCGGGACGGCCTGTACGACCTCTACGCGGGGCACGTCGACCCGACCGACCCGGGTACCGACCCGCCGATCAACCCGGACCTCGCCCAGGCGGTCCGGCGCCGGACACCGCCCAGATCCGGTGGGGGGGACCGCGGCGTCCGGGGCCGGGGGCGACAACGCCCGGCTCCCGTCAGCCGACCAGCACCGCGGTTCGCGGTGGTCGAGGTTCTCGACAGGGATGCCCTGCTGCCCGCGATATTCTTCGTGTTCTCCCGGGCCGGGTGCGACGCGGCGGTGCAGCAGTGCATGAGTGCCGGCCTGCGGCTGACGACACCCGAGCAGGCGGCGGCGATCCGGGCGACGGTCGAGGAGCGCTGCGCGGCGGTGCCGGCCCAGGACCTGTCGGTGCTCGGCTACTGGGAATGGGGCCAGGCGCTCGAGCGCGGCATCGCGGCGCATCACGCCGGGCTGCTGCCGCTGTTCAAGGAGACCGTGGAGGACCTCTTCTCGCGCGGGCTGGTCAAGGTGGTGTTCGCGACGGAGACGCTCGCGCTCGGCATCAACATGCCGGCCCGCTCGGTCGTGCTCGACCGTCTGACCAAGTGGGACGGCTCGACGCATGCCGAGATCACGCCGGGGGAGTACACCCAGCTCACCGGGCGGGCGGGGCGCCGTGGGATCGACGTCGAGGGGCACGCCGTGGTGGTGGACGACGGGCGCCTGGACCCGGCGGCCCTGGCCGGCCTCGCGTCGCGGCGCACCTACCCCCTCCGGTCGAGCTTCGCGCCCACCTACAACATGGCGGTGAACCTCGTGGCGCAGGTGGGCCGGGAGCGTGCCCGGGGGGTCCTGGAGACGAGCTTCGCCCAGTTCCAGGCGGACCGCGGGGTCGTCGGGCTCGCGCGGCAGGCACAGACGCACGCCGAGGCATTGGCCGGCTACGCGGAGGCTATGCAGTGCCACCTCGGTGACTTCCGCGACTACGCGGAGCTGCGGCGTCGGCTGACCGACCTGGAGCGGGCCGCGTCCCGGGAGGGCGCCCGGTCGCGGCGGGCCGAGGCGGCGGAGAGCCTGCGCGAGCTGCGGGTCGGCGACGTGATCGAGATCCCGTCGGGACGGCGGGCGGGCTACGCGGTCGTCATCGAGCTGGGCAGGGAGAACCTGCAGGAGCCGCGGCCGACCGTGCTCACGGGCGAGCGACAGGTCGTCACCCTCTCGTCGGCCGATCTGAGCCGGGGCGTCCGGCCGGTCACATCCGTGCGGGTACCCAAGCGCTTCTCGCCTCGCAACGCAGCGGCCAAGCGGGACCTGGCCTCGTCGATGCGCAGCGCCCTGGCGGATCCCGCGCGGCGCTCGGAGCGACCCGCGCGAGAGCGCCCCGCTGTCGACGACGCCACGATCACCGACCTGCGCCGCCGGCTGCGGGCCCACCCGTGCCACGGCTGCTCCGAGCGCGAGGACCATGCGCGCTGGGCCGAGCGGTACCAGCGGGTCGAGCGTGAGCACGCGGCCCTGGTGCGCAAGATCGAGGCGCGAACCAGCTCGATCGCCCGGGTGTTCGACCGGATCTGCGAGGTACTGACGGCGACCGGGCACCTCGATGCGGCCGACGGGGCAACGAGGGTGACCGGAGCGGGCGAGGCGCTGCGCCGCCTCTACGCGGAGAGCGACCTGCTGGTCGCCGAGTGCCTGCGCGCGGGCGCCTGGCAGGCTCTGGACCCCCCAGGCCTGGCCGCCGCGGTGTCCAGCGTCGTGTTCGAGGCCCGTCGCGACGAGCCGGATCAGGCGATCGCCTCGCCCGATGGTCGGGTCAGCCGCGCGCTGGCCGAGACCCTGCGGGTCTGGTCGAGGCTCGAGGACCTGGAGGTCTCGGTCGGCGTCCCACCGACCCGGCGACCGCAGCCCGGACTCGTCGAGCCGATCCACCGGTGGGCCAGCGGGCGGAGCCTCGGCCGGGTCCTGGCCGGCACGGATCTTGCCGCCGGCGACTTCGTCCGCTGGTGCAAGCAGGTGATCGACCTGCTCGACCAGATTGCCGGCGCGGCCCCCGACCCGGCGATGCGGCGAACGGCGCGCCGGGCGGTCGAGGAGCTGCGTCGAGGGGTGGTCGCGCACAGCGCCGTGTGAATGCGTCCTGCGCTACGTTCGCCTGGTGGGCACCCTGTACCGCAACGGCCGCATCCACTCGATGACCCACCCGGACGCCCGGGCCCTGCTCGTCGCGGATGGGGCCATCGCCTGGCTAGGCACCGACGACGAGGCGGCCGCGCTCGCTGGGCCCACCGAGATCGTCGACCTCGAGGGCGGCTTCGTCGCCCCGGGCTTCGTCGACGCGCACGTCCACGTGCTGGAGACCGGCCTGGCCCTGACCGGGCTGGACCTTCGCGCGGACGCCGGTGTGGTCCGCCTGGCGGACGCCCTCGACGCGGTCTCGGCCGCCGCCGGCGACATGCGGGGCGGGGGAGTCGTCGTCGGGCACGGGTGGGACGAGTCGTCCTGGCCCGAGGGCCGGGCGCCCAGCCGGGCCGAGCTGGACCGGGCGGGGCGGGGACTGCCCGTCTACCTGGCGCGGGCCGACCTGCACTCGGCCGTCGTCTCCTCGGCTTTGGCCGAGTCGACGGGCTGCGGTGAGCTGCCGGGTTGGCACGACGACGGCGTCGTGACGGCCGAGGCGCACCACGCCGCCCGAGCCGCCACGCGCCTCGTGAGCGATTCCCGGCGCCAGACGCTGTGCCGCGCCGCCCTGCAGGCGGCGGCGGCGCAGGGCGTCGTCAGCGTGCACGAGCACAGCGTTCCCGTTCTGGACTCTCGCGACGGACTGCGTGCCCTGCTTGATCTGGCCGCGGACCCGCTGGGCGGGCTCCCCGGGGTCGTCGGGTACCGGGCGGAACTCTGCGAGACCGTCCGGGACGCGCGGACCCTGCTGCTGGAGATCCCCGGGATCACGGGGATCGGCGGCGACCTGACGATCGACGGGTCGCTGGGGTCGAGGAGCGCCGCGCTGCGCACCCCGTACGCCGACGCAGAGGGCCGCGGGGATCTGATGATCTCCGCGGAGCAGGTGGCGAACCACATCTCGGCCGTCACCGCCGCAGGGGTGCAGGCCGCCTTCCACGTGATCGGCGACCGGGCGATGGACGAGCTCCTGCTCGGGATGCAGGCCGCGGGCGACGTCGAGGGCGTCGAGGTCATCCGGGCCGGCGGGCACCGGATCGAGCACGCCGAGATGGTCGACGCCCGCGCGCTGGCCCACATCGTGCTGTTCGGGCTGACCGTCAGCGCGCAGCCCGCGTTCGACGCCGCCTGGGGCGGCCCGGACGGGATGTACGCCCGACGACTCGGACCCTCCCGAGCCGCCGGGCTCAACCCGCTGGCCGACTTCGCGGCGGCGGGGATCCCGTTGGCGTTCGGCTCGGACAGCCCCGTGACGATGATCGACCCCTGGGCCGCGGTGGCGGCGGCGGTCCGGCATCGGGAACCCGGTCAGCGGATCTCCCCGCAGACGGCCTTCCGGGCGCACACCCGGGGCGGGTGGCGGGCGGCAAGGATGGATCG
>CAYGGX010000011.1:0-44377 GCA_964349585.1 uncultured Actinotalea sp. | reverse complement strand
GGCGGAGGCACGGCTTCGGGTAGCGGCTGCTGCTGGGCGGCCGGAGCCGGCCTCTCGGGCTCGGGCGCCGGTGGCGCGGACGGCGGGTACGGGCGCGGTGCCGCGTGCTGGCCCGTCGTCGGCTGGGCGGCCCTGTCGGCGGGAGCCGGCGGGGCAGGTTCGTGTCGGTCGGTGGTGGGAGCCGGCGGGGCAGGTTCGTGTCGGTCGGTGGTGGGAGCCGGCGGGGCAGGGTTCTCGGACGACTGCCTGGAGTCGTCGTTCGGCGGGGTTGACATGGGTCGCCTCCTGTGAGTGTGCTGCTCGTCACAACCTAGACCCGCTCGGCCCGCCGGGCACGGCGAAGATCACCGGGCGGCGCCCGTGCAGGTCATCCCATGACTAAGGTCCCTCAGATTCCGAGCTGCCTGCAGGAACCATTGTTCCGTGCCCGTCGTCCGGACAGCCCGTGAAAAAGGAACCCGATGAACCTGCTCGGCCGCTCGGTGAACCCCTTCGGCGTGCTGGATCGAGAGCGCACGATCGCGCCACCTGGCTTCAACCGCTGGCTTGTCCCGCCGGCCGCGCTCGCCGTGCACCTGTCCATCGGGCAGGTGTACGCGTTCAGCGTCTTCAAGAACCCCCTGCTCGACCGCTTCGGCTCGAGCCACACCTCGATCGCGATCATCTTCTCGATCGCGATCGTGATGCTCGGGCTGTCCGCCGCATTCGGCGGCCGATGGATGGAGCGCAACGGACCCCGCAAGGCGATGGCACTCTCGGCGATCTGCTGGGTCACCGGCTTCCTGGTCGCGGCCCTCGGGGTCAGCCTCGGTCAGCTCTGGATCGTCTACCTCGGCTACGGGTTCATCGGAGGCATCGGGCTGGGCATCGGCTACATCTCCCCGGTGAGCACCCTCATCAAGTGGTTCCCGGACCGACCCGGCCTGGCGACCGGCCTCGCGATCATGGGATTCGGTGGCGGCGCGATGGTTGCCTCACCGCTGACCGCATGGCTGCTGGGACGCTACGCGAGCACACCGGCCGAGGCGATCGTGCCGACCATGCTCACGCTGGCGGCGATCTACGCGGTGCTGATGACCGCCGGTGCCAGCGTCATCCGGGTGCCCCGGCCCGGCTGGCGGCCCGAGGGCTGGATCCCCACGCAGAAGAAGAAGGCGATGCAGACGCACGCCGACGTCCAGGTCCGCAACGCGGTCAAGACCTGGCAGTTCTACCTGCTGTGGATCGTGCTCTTCACCAACGTCACGGCAGGCATCGGGATCCTCGAGCAGGCGTCCCCGATGATCCAGGACTTCTTCTCGACAGTGACCCCGGAGTCGGCTGCCGGCTTCGTCGGCCTGCTCTCCCTGGCGAACATGGCAGGGCGGTTCGTCTGGTCCTCGACTTCCGACCACCTAGGTCGGAAGCGCACCTACGTGATGTACCTCGGGATCGGCGCGATGCTCTACGCCGCCCTCGCCCTGCTCGGCGGCGGGATCTCGGTGGCCGTCTTCGTGGTGATCACGTGCGTGATCGTGAGCTTCTACGGCGGCGGCTTCGCCACCATCCCGGCCTACCTCAAGGACCTGTTCGGGTCCCTCGAGGTCGGTGCGATCCACGGTCGACTGCTCACCGCCTGGTCGGCCGCCGGGATCGCCGGACCGCTGATCGTGAACGGCTTCGCCGACGCCCGGTCCGCCCAGGGCATCGAGGGCTCCGCGCTCTACCTGCCGTCCCTGATCGTCATGGCGTGCGTGCTGGTGGTCGGCTTCGTGGCCAACACCCTCGTCCGCCCGGTGCACGAGCGGCACCACGAGCCCGCCGCATCCCCCACCCCGCCCCAGCCACGCGACCGCGTGCTGGCAGCCGCGAAGGAGTCCTGACATGACCATGACCGACACGACGGCGGAGCTCGAGGAGGTGGAGCTCAAGCTGGCGCTGGCCGCCGACGCGGCGCCGCGGGGCGTCTCGGTGCGGGCGATGGCGATCGGCCTGTGGGGCGTCGTAGGGAGCCTGCTCGCCTACGGCGTCCTCCAGACCGCGCTGAAGGCGGCCGCTCTGTTCGGCTGAGCCAGGCGGGCCGGCCTGGCCGAGCGGGCGCGCCTTTCGCCCCCAAGCCGACGGCGCCCCGGAAGGGGCGCCGCCGTCGACAGCACGGGAAGCGAGTTATCAGGCGCTCTAAACACGTGCCGCAACGGGGCTAGCCCGGTCGGCAGGTCCTCTCGCGGACAAGTCGCGCGTGGGTTCTCGTTTCCCGCTGTGCTGTTGTGATTCCTTTGTACGCCAGGGCGGGTCCTAGGGGAAGCATTGTGGCCGTGTTCACCCTGACAGGTCGCTGACCTGCGCGTATGCCGAGCGCCCGTCCCAGGAGCCGGGACAGGATCGACCACGATGCGACCCTCCGCCCACCTCAGCGGATTCGGCGCCGCCAGCGGCGCAGCATCAGCAGGCCGATCACCGCCGCGACGGCCACCGCGGCGACCGGGACGCTCTGCCGCGGCGGGGGGAACCCGGGTCGCAGCGCCACCGGGCGGACGAACGTCAGCGTTCCCCAGCCGCGCTCGGTAGCCATCCGACGCAACGCGCGGTCGGGATTGACCACGAACGCGTGGCCGACGGAGTCCAGCATCGGGGCGTCGGTGGCCGAGTCGGAGTACGCGTAGCTGGCGGCGAGGTCGTAGCCGCGCTCGGCGACCAGCTCCCGGATCGCCGCCGCCTTGTTCTCAGCGAACGCGTAGAACGAGATCTCGCCCGTGTACCGGCCGTCTACTATCTCCATCCGCGTGGCGATCACGTGGTCCGCGCCGAGCATCGCCGCGATGGGTTCCACCACCTCGGCGCCCGAGGCCGAGACGATCACGACGTCCCGTCCGGCCGCCCGGTGCTCCTCGATCAGGGCGACGGCCTCGGCGTACACGGTGGGCTCGATGTGCAGGTGCAGCGTCTCGTTCACGATCGCCGAGACCTGCGCCACCTCCCAGCCGGCGACCAGCGAGGATACGAACGCCCGGAGCCGCTCGGTCTGGTCGTGGTCCGCCCTGCCCAGCAGGAAGAGGAACTGCGCGTACGCGCTACGCAGCACGTCCCGGCGCGTGATCAGCCCGCCCGCGAAGAAGGGCTTGGAGAAGGCAGTCGCCGACGACGTCGCGATGATCGTCTTGTCGAGATCGAAGAAGGCAGCCGCGGTCGCCATCGCACCCTCACCTCCTTGCCGGGGTTCGATCCGAGGGTAGTCGCTTCGTCCCCAGCGAGTGCGGGGCCGCGGCACGTCCACAGGTGCGACGGGCGCGTCCTCCCGGTGTGTCTGAGGTGGGGCACGGTGCGCGGGTGCCCGGCCGGATCGTCGTAGTCGTGGGTGCCGTGGGCGGCGCGGGAGCGTCGACGACCGCCGCACTGGCCGCCGCCGGGCTCGCGCGCCGGGTTCGTGGCGTGGCGCTCGTCGACGCCGACCCCGGGCACGGCGGGCTTGAGGTGCTGCTGGGCTCGGAGCGCCAACCGGGGGCGCGTTGGCCGGACCTGGGGGACGTCCGGGCACCGATCGACGTGACGGACCTGGCCGGCGTGCTGCCCCGGTGGCGGGGGGTGGAGGTGCTCAGCGCGGATCGCCGCGGCGGGGTCCCGGCGGCCGCGGCGGAGCCGGTGCTCGAGAGCCTGGCCGCGGCCCGGGACGTCGTCGTGGTGGATCTGCCGGGTCACCGCCTGGTGTCGCCCGACCCCTTCGCGACGGGCCTGGTCGAGTCGGCATCCGACGTCGTGCTGGTCACCGGGCAGGACGTCCTGGGGGTCTGCGGTGGGCTGATGATCCGCGATGAGGTGGGCAAACGGGCGGCGCTGGTGCTGCGTGGGCGAAGACACGGGGTCGCGCCGGCGGAGGCCGCCGCGGTGCTCGGACTCCGGCAGCTCGCCCTGCTGCCGGAGGACCGGCGGATTGCGGCGGCGGTCGACGTCGGTCTCGGCCCCCGGCCGGGTCCGCGCCATGCCCGCGCGATCTCTAAGCTCTGCCGGGCGCTGGACGGTGGCTGAGCTCGCGGGCGCCGTCGTGGCCCGGGCCCGCCGCCACGCGGCCGAGCACGGGCGGCTGCCCGAACCCGGCGAGCTCGGCGCGATGGTCCGGGAGCTCGGCGGGGTGCTCGGCCGGGCGGATCTGGCGGAGCTGGGTCGGCGCGTGCGCGCGGAGCTGCTCGGAGCCGGGCCGCTGCAGCCCCTGCTAGACGAGCCGGGGGTGAGTGACGTCCTGGTCAACGGCCCCGACTCGGTGTGGGTGGACCGCGGATCCGGCCTGGAGCGGACCGACGTCAGGATCGGTGACCGCGCCGCCGTCCGTGCGTTGGCGACCCGCCTGGCGGCCGCCGGAGGGCAACGGCTCGACGACGCGGCACCGGTCGTCGACGCGCGGCTCCCGGACGGGACCCGGTTGCACGCGGTGCTCCCTCCGATCGCGGCGGACGGTGCGCTGCTCAGCCTGCGGGTGCTCCGCGGGACGGCGTTCCGGATCGAGGAGCTGGTGGCCTGCGGCAGTCTCGCCCCCGAGGTCGCCGATCTGCTGGTCGCGCTGGTGGAGCGGCGGGCGAGCCTGCTGGTCTCGGGCGCGACCGGCAGCGGGAAGACCACGCTGCTGTCCGCGCTGCTCTCCCGGGTTCCGCCCACCGAGCGGATCGTCTGCATCGAGGAGGCCGCCGAGCTCACGCCCGACCACCCGCACGTGGTCCGGCTGCTGGCCCGCCGGCCCAACGTCGAGGGCGCCGGGGAGGTGGACCTGACCGCTCTGGTGCGCAACGCGCTTCGGATGCGGCCCGACCGGATCGTGCTCGGCGAGTGCCGAGGTCCGGAGGTCCGGGAGATGTTCACGGCGCTCAACAGCGGCCACGAGGGCGGCTGCGCGACGCTGCACGCCAACACCGTGCACGACGTGCCGGCCCGGCTCGAGGCGCTCGGCTCGCTCGCCGGGATGAGCGGCCGAGCGGTCGCCGCACAGGCGGCCAGCGCCCTGCAGGCGGTCCTCCACCTCAGACGGCACGACGGCCGGCGATACCTGGCGCAGGTGGGCGCGGTGACGTTCGACGGGGGGCTGCGGGTCGGGCTGGTGCTCTCGGTCGATCCGAGCGGCGCCGTGACGCGCGGACCGGCATGGGCCGAGTTCGTAGCGCGCTGGGCGCCAGGGGGTGCGCGATGAGCTCACGGCTGCGCAGGCTCGAGGGGTGGTCGAGGGCGGGGCTCGACGTGGGTCGGTCGACGGCCGGGCCCCGCGCGGGTCCGTCGACGGCCGGGCCCCGCGCGGCGCCTGGACGGAGACCTGCTGCCGACGGGTCGCCCGGCCGCCGGGCCGGGTCGCCTGCGGAAATCATCGGGGCGATCGCCGCGGTGTCCGCCGCCCTGCGATCCGGCGCTCCCGCGGCCCGCGCATGGCGCCGCGGGTTCGGGGTGCACGCGGACGGCGCGACGCCCCTGCACGCCGACCTGCTCGTCGCCTGCGGTGGCAACCGTGCGGCCGCCGACACGCTGGTCGCGGCCGGCCGCCTGGCCGCGGTCACCGGGGCCCCGTTGGCGGACGTGCTCGACCGGGTCGGTGCCACGATGGCGCAGGAGGCCGAGGCGGCGGGGCAGCGCACGGCGGCGTTGGCCGGCCCGCGGGCGACCGCCCGGCTGCTGGCCTGGCTACCACCCTCGGGGGTGCTGCTGGGCGTCGCCCTCGGCGCCGACCCGGCGGCCGTCCTGCTCGACGGGGGGTCGGGCTCGATCCTGCTCGTGGTGGGCGCGTCGTTGACCGTGCTCGGGCGCGCCTGGACCCGGCGTTGCGTCCGGCAGGCGCTCGCCGCCGGGGACGAACGCTGATGGCGAGGCGGGAGGGCGGGGCGTGGCTGCCGGGCGGCCACCGGCGGTTGCGACGGCTCGGCGGCTCCGATCCCCCGTCGGGAACCCCGCCCGTGGTCGAGGTCGCCGCGGTACTTGACCTCCTGGAGGTGGCCTTCGCCGCCGGGATGAGCGTCCCGGGGGCACTCGATGCGGTGGGGCGGGCCATGGGTGGGCCGCGCGGCAGGGTGATGTCGGGGGTCGCTGCCGCGGTGACGCTCGGTGCGGGTTGGGACGAGGCGTGGTGCGCGCCGGGCGGGGGGCCGACGGCGGCTGCCCCCTGGGCGGGATCGCGGGCACCGGGCGGTCTGGGCCCGGTCGCCGACGCGCTGCGCGCCACCTGGGAGGACGGCGCGCCACCCCGCGCCGCCGTGCGTGCCGCGGCGGCGACGCTCCGGCGCGAGCGACATGCCCGGGCACTGGAGGCGGCGGCGCGCCTCGGCGTCCGGCTGGTGCTGCCACTGGGCCTCTGCTACCTGCCGGCGTTCGTCCTGGTGGGTCTCGTGCCGGTGGTCGTCTCGATGGCCGCGGGAGTCCTGGCGCCCTGAACGCACCGCAGGGCACGTCCTCCCGTCACGTCCACAGGCGCCAGGGGCCCAGCCGCCGCCGGCGGGCGGCGCGGGCGAGCCTGGGTTGGCGGTCGTCACTTCGGCGACCGAAGGACGCGAGCCGCGCAGAGAGGCGAGAACGATGAGCAAGCTTAGGAACCGGTTCCGGGTGGCATGGCGGAGCCGAGGCGAGGACGCCGGGATGGCAACGGCGGAGTACGCGATCGCGACGGTGGCCGCGGCGGGCTTCGCAGGACTGCTGATCCTCATCCTGCGGAGCGACGAGGTCCGCGAGCTGCTGCTCGGGATAGTCCGCGGGGCGCTGTCCGGATGACGGCCGGCGGGAGGCAGCCCGCTGCCCGCGGGGACCCGACGGACGACGGTGGCTGCCGGGTCCGCCCGGGCCCATGTCGCGACGGAGGATCGGTCACCGCCGAGCTCGCCCTCGCCCTGCCCGTCGTCGTGCTCGTCCTCGCGGCCCTGCTCGTGACCGTCGGCGGGCTGACCATGAAGCTCCGCTGCGCGGATGCCGCCCGGGGTGCCGCGCGCGTCGCCGCGCTCGGCCGGTCCGACGGCGAGGTGGCCGGCGTCGCCCGGGCGATCGCCGGGGCGGGCTCGACCGTCACGGTGCTGCGGGAACCGCCCTGGGTCGAGGTGACGGTCGCCGCCTCGGTCCCCGGGGGTTGGCTGAGCGGGACGAGCCTCGGGCTGTCGGCGTCGGCGACGGCCTGGGCCGAACCGTGAGTCCCGTGGTGATCATGGGCGACGGGGCCGGGACCGGTGAAGCCGGTTCCGGGACCGTCCTGGTGATCGGGTTGGTAGCGGCCGTCGCGACCCTCGCGATCGCCCTCGGGGTGCTGGGTGGGGCGCTCGTCGCCCGCAGCCGTGCGCAGACGGCCGCGGATCTGGCCGCCCTGTCGGCCGCGGCGGCCGTGTACGTCCCGCGTGGGGTGACGGTCGCCGCGGGCGCCGACCGGGCCGCCGACCCGTGCGGCCGAGCCGCTCAGGCGGCCGACCGGAACGGCGGGCGGCTCACCGCCTGTGGCGTCGGGCCGCACGGGGTGGTGACCGTGCGGGTCCGGGTGCCGCATCTGGTCCCGGCGACCGCCGAGGCCGTCGCCGGTCCCGCCTGGGTCCGCGTCCCGCCCTGAGCGCGGGTGCAGCGTCACGTGGCTGCTCGCGGGCGAGCTCGCCGGGAGCGGTTCCGCGCGCCCTCACGCCTCGTGGGCGAGCACCGCTTCGAGCAACCGGATCGCCCCGGTCTTGTCGAGCGGGTGGTTCCCGTTGCCGCACTTGGGCGACTGCACGCACGCCGGGCAGCCGGAGCCGCAACCGCAGCCGACGACGGCGTCGCGGGTCGCCCGCAGCCAGCGCGCACCCAGGGCGAAGCCCCGCTCGGCGAACCCCGCGCCGCCGGGATAGCCGTCGTACACGAAGACCGTCGCGCACTCGGTGTCCGGGTGCAGCGCGGTCGAGACCCCGCCCAGGTCCCACCGATCGCAGGTGGCCAGCAGGGGGAGCAGGCCGATCGCCGCATGCTCGGCGGCGTGCAGCGACCCGGGCACGTCCCCGTCCAGGAGCCCGGCGGCCTCGAGGACCGCGTGTGGCGCGGTCCACCACACGGCGGCCGTCCGCAGCGTCCGGGGCGGCAGGTCGAGCACGTCGCCGCCGGCCGGCGCGAAGTCCGGCAGGCGTCGCTTCTGGAAGTCCGTCACCTGGGTGGTCACGTCCACCAGACCGAACGACCACGTGACGGGCTCGGCGCGGCGCTCGGCCCGCACCTCGCGCACGGCGATCGACGTCAGCCATCGGGCCCAGGTGCGGTAGTCGACGTCCTCCGGGCGCACCAGGGCCACGGGGCCCGTCGGGTCCAGCTCCTCGACGACGAAGGTCGCGCCCTGGTGCACGTAGACCGCGCCCGGGTGCACGGTCGAGTCGGCGGCCGCCGCGTCGACGGTCCCCAGGAGCCGCCCGGTCTCGGCCTCCACGACGCGAACCGGGTCCCCGCCGGCGCCCCGCAGGTCCGTCAGCCGGGTCGCCGGTTCCGCATGCGTCCAGTACCACCCGGACGTGCGGCGACGCAGCAGGCCCCGGGCGACCAGGTCGTCGAGCAGCTCGGCGGTGCCGGGCCCGAACAGGTCGAGGTCCGCGGCGCCGATGGGTAGCTCGGCGGCCGCAGCGCACAGGTGCGGGCCCAGGACGTAGGGGTTCGTGGGATCGAAGACGGTTGCCTCGACCGGGACGCCGAACACGGCGTCGGGGTTGTGCACCAGGTAGGTGTCCAGCGGGTCCTCGCGGGCGATCAGCGCGACGAGGCCCTCTGCGCCCGCCCGTCCTGCCCGGCCGGCCTGCTGCCAGAGCGAGACCCGGGTGCCCGGCCACCCGGCGATCAGCACGGCGTCCAGCCCGGAGATGTCCACCCCGAGCTCGAGGGCGTTGGTGGTTGCCAGCGCGCGCAACCGCCCGGAGCCGATGCCCTGCTCCAGCGCGCGCCGTTCCTCTGGCAGGTAGCCGCCGCGGTAGGCGGCGACCATGTCGGCGAGGCCGGGGCCGACGTCGTCCAGGTGGTCCCGGGTGGTCGCGGCGACGGACTCGGCGGCACGGCGCGACCTGGTGAAGGCGAGTGTGCGGGCACCGGCCACCACCAGGTCGGCGAGCAGGTCGGCCATCTCGGCGGTGGCGGTCCGGTGCGTCGGCGAGACGGGGACCTCGGGGTGGTCGGGCGCATCGCCCAGCGCGGGTGGGAGCCCGGGCAGCAGTGGCGGCTCCCACAGCGCGAAGGTCTTGGTCCCCCGGGGGGAGGCATCCTCGGTGACGGCGACGACGTCGTCGGGCAGCAGGCCGACCAGCCGCGCCGCGCTCGCCGCGGGATCCGACGTGGTCGCGGACGCCAGCACGAAGGCCGGCGAGGCGCCGTGGCTCGCGGCGATCCGGCGCAGGCGGCGCAGGACTGCGGCGACGTGCGCGCCGAACACCCCCCGGAAGGCGTGGCTCTCGTCCACGACGACGTAGCGCAGCCCGCGGAAGAGCCGGGACCATCGGGAGTGCCCGGGGAGCAGGGCGAAGTGCAGGAAGTCGGGGTTGGTGAGCACCACGTCGGCGTGCTCGCGCACCCAGCGGCGCTCGGTGATATCGGTGTCGCCGTCGCACGTCGCCACCCGGACGTCGGTGAGCCCCGCGGCGGCGAGGAGCCGATGGAGGCCCGTCAGCTGATCGGCGGCGAGGGCCTTGGTCGGGCACAGGTAGAGCACGGATGGGCGACGCCGGGCACCCTCGATGCGCCCAGGGGTCGCCGCCGCGGACTCGGCGCCCGCCCGGATCGCGCTGAGCGCGGGCAGCCAGAACGCGAGCGACTTGCCCGACCCGGTCGAGGTGGCGAGGACGGTGTGCCGCCCCGCCCAGGCGGCGTCCGCGGCGACCACCTGGTGGCTCCAGGGTCGGTCGACCCCGAGCCGCCGGTACCCGTCCACCAGGGCGGCGTCCGCCCACTCCGGCCAGTCGGCGTGCTCGGCCTCCCGCGCCGGGATGTGCTCCAGATGGGTGACCCGATCGGCGCGTTCGCCGCCGCGGAGCAGCACGTCGATCAGGGGGGCGTCCACCCGTTGATCCTCGCACCCACCGCCCACCCGATCTCCGGCTTGCGCCCGGTGGTGCTCGTGGCCAGCCGCAGGGGACGTTGGTCCGCAGGCAGCGGCCGTCCGGGTGATGACACTGGAAGCACGTCGCGTCTGCTAACGAGGGGAACGGCCATGGCGCCCGCAGCACCGCGCACCGCCTCGCCCGAGGTGCTGTGGTCTGCGGACACGCTCAAGATCGCCCGCTGGACCACCTCCGGGTGCGAGGACTGGCCGGGCTGCACGGTGCTGACCGTCCTGATGCAGGGCTGCCCCTGGGCCTGCACGTCCTGCATGAAGCCCGAGCTGCGGGACTCCCTCGCTGCCGGCTCGGTGACCTGGCGCGAGGTCCGGGACGTCATCGCCCACTCGCGAAGCGGGCTGGACGGCGTCGTCTTCTCCGGGGGTGAACCGACCCGGCAGGACGGGCTGGCGGATGCGATGGAGCAGGTGCGCTCGCTCGGCGTCCCGGTCGGGCTGCACACCTCGGGCTCCTACCCGCAGCGGCTCGCCGCGGTGCTCTCGCTCGCGGATCGCGTGGTGCTCGAGATCAAGGCCCCCGCGACCCTCTACCGGGCGGTCACCGGAGTCGGTGCGAGCGCGCACAAGGCGTTCGCGAGCCTGCGGCTGGCGTTGGAGGCCGGCCTGAGCCTGCAGGTCAGGACCGTCGTCGACCCGGACGTGCTCGACGAGGACGCCATCGAGGCGCTCCGGGAGAACCTGGCGGCGATGGGTGTCCGGGACCACGTGCTCGTCGCGTTCCAGCCACCGGGGCCGCCACCCGGCGGGTGACGGCGCCCCAGTACCAGCGATCCTGAGCTCGTTTGGTTGAATGGGCCCGTCCACCGCATGCCGCGGGGGCATGAGCAGCGAGGAGGCCCGCCGTGGAGGTCACGGTCACGAGCCGCACCACCGGCGCTCGGACGGTGGTCCAGGTCACCGGTGAGATCGACGTCTACACCGCCCCGCTGCTCCGCGAGGAGCTCGCCTCGCTGATCGACGCGGAGCACCGGGAGCTCCTGGTCGACCTGACCGGCGTCGGGTTCATGGACTCCACCGGTCTGGGCGTGCTGGTGGGCGCCCTGAAGAAGGTCCGAACGCTCGGCGGGGACCTGCAGCTCGTGATCAGCTCGGAGAAGGTCCTGAAGGTCTTCCGGATCACCGCGCTGACCCAGGTGTTCACGATCCACGAGACGCTGGACGCCGCGCTCTAGCCGTGCCCCAGCCGTGTCCGGTTGATCGCTCGCAGTTGCTCGCGGTCAGGCGTCATGGCACGAACTGACCGACCACCTGCTGGACCACGCCGCCGCGCACGTCGAACCAGTAGATGCCGGCGGGGTCGCGTGGCATCGCCGCCCCCGCGCTGCACTCGAGGTCGAACTCCGTCGGAGCGGCGGCCCACGCACCGAGGTCGGCACGCTCGACGAAGGCCGGCCCCACGACGTCCTCGCCGTAGCACCAGTCCCAGATCCGCACGTCCGGGGACACGTCCAGGTCCCGGATCCGCTCCACCTCGTTGACGATGATGTAGTCGTTCGGCGGCGGGTTCTCCGCATCGGGGTCATTGGCCGTCAGCCAGTCGATCGCTGCCTGACCGACGTAGAAGATCGCGATGTCGACCTCCACCGTCCGGGCGACCGGGTCGATGGCGTGCAGGAAGCCGAAGTAGTCACCGTCCTCCAGCGAGTCCGCCGAGGCCGGGATCGCCGAGGCCCCGTCGACGAAGCGGGACTCCTCCGGCCCGAGCAGCGGCATGGCGTCGGGCGTCGGCTCCTCGCTGGGCTCGGGCGAGGGCTCCGGCGACTCCGGTGGTGACTCCTCGGTCGGGGTCGGCAGGACGTCCGGCGCCTCGGGCTCGTCCCGGTCCCGCAGCTGCAGGGCGACGACGACGACGATGGCGACCACCAGCAGGCCGACGAGCAGCCAGAGCAGGCGGTTGGTGCCTGTCGACGGTCCGGGCGGTGGGGCGGATGGGTAGCTCATCTCGGTACCGCCATTCCTGGGTCAGCCCGTCGGCGTCGCCGGCGTACGCGCGGACCCGGTCCCATCGTGGCCCCGATGATCATGCGACACGCCGTGCGACCTCACAGCGCCGTGATGAGGTAGTCGAGGAAGCAGCCGCCTGGCGCGGTGGGGGGGGCGGCGGCGGAACGTCGCCGGGCTACGGCATGAGCTTGCCGCCGGTCACCCCGAGCCGCTCACCCGTGACGTCGCTCGACTCCTGGGACGCGAAGAACACGAACGCGGGTGCCAGCTCGGCCGGCTGACCGGTCCGTCCGGTGGGGGTGTCCTCGCCGAAGCCGTCGACCTTGCCCTCCGGCATGGTGGCCGGGATCAGGGGCGTCCAGATCGGGCCGGGAGCCACGGTGTTGACCCGGATGCCCTGCTCGGCCACCTGCTGGGCGAGGGCCGGGTGAAGTTGATGATCCCGGCCTTGGTGGTGGCGTAGTCGATCAGCTGCGGGCTCGGCTGGTAGCCCTGGATCGAGGACGTTGATGATGCTCGCCCCGGCCTTCAGGTGCGGCAGGGCGGCCTTGGTGATCCAGAACATCGCGTAGAGGTTGGTCTTCATCACCCGGTCGAACTGCTCCGTGGAGACGTCGAGGATCCCGTTCTCCTGGGCCATCTGGTACGCGGCGTTGTTGACGAGGGTGTCGATGCCGCCGAGCTCGCGCAGGGCGGTCTCGACGACGGCGACGCACTGCTCCTCGCTGCGGAGGTCGCCCGGCACGGTGACCGCCTTGCGGCCGGCGTCGCGGATGTGGCCGGCCGTGACCTGGCCGTCCTCCTCCTCCTCCTCGGGCAGGTAGGAGATCAGCACGTCCGCGCGCTCCCGGGCGAACGCGATCGCCACCGCGCGCCCGATACCGGAGTCGCCGCCGGTGATCACCGCCCTCTTGCCCTCCAGCCGACCCGACCCGACGTACGAGTCCTCGCTGTGGTCCGGCTGGTTCTCCATGTCGGAGGTCAGGCCGAGGTGGGCGATCGTGTCGTCGCCCTCGGCTGCTCGAACTGCTCGGTGGGGTCGGTCGGGGTGGTCTGGTCGGGCATGGCTCTTCCTCACGTCGCGGTGAGATCCAGCCTCACCCGACGACGACGACGCGTGCCGAGCGCGGGACGTGGGGGCTCCGGCGCGAACCCCGCCCCGCTCCTACTCGCCCGTGGAGGCCGCCATTAAGGCGTCGAGGTCCGCGCGATGGGCGTCGACGTACTCCTGTTGGAGCGCGTGCTCGACCGCGCGGCGGCGCGTCGTCCAACCGGTGGCGTCACGGCAGTCCAGGTCCGCCAGAGCGAGCCGGCGTTCCTCGGTCGTGCGCTCGGCCACGACGTCGGGCGGCAGACCCTCGGGCGCCGCATCGCGCATTGAGATGGTCTCCTCGATCACCCGCCACTCCGCTGCGTACGGCGAGGCCTCGTCGTATCCGGCGTCGGCCATGCACGAGGCCCAGGCGGCATCCACCTCCGCCAGTCGCGGGTCGTCACCCCGCGCGAGGGCCTCGAGGTAGTCGCTGATCTCCTCCGACACGCCTCGCAGGTACGCGGCGTCCTCGCCGTCACGGAAGTGCCCCGCGGCGGTGCATGCGCCGACGCCGTCGAACGTGGTCGTGTCCCCCTCGACGGTCATGGCACCCATCAGCGCCTCGTCGTAGCCGCCTGTGCCACCGGGCTCAGCGAGTCCCGGTACTCGCGATTCGCGCTGTCGTCGAGCCGGTAGGTGAACTGGCCCGGCTCGATCTCGGGGCCGTGCCAGACGCCGTAGCCGTAGGCCTCCGCGAACTCGCGCGTGCCGCGCAACGGCTCGTCCGCGACCTCATACGACCCCGGCACCATGACCATCGGTACGTAGTCGAACCCCTGCTCCGCCATGCAGGCGGCGACGGCCTCCTCGCGGGCGGCGAGCTCGGCGGCCACCTCGCCCTGCGACTGCACGCCCAGGCTGAACCCGAGATAGGCCTCGAGCGGCCCGACGGCGGGGAGGGTCGCCTCCGGGGCCGGGGCCTCCGGCGAGCAGGCCGCGAGCGCCACCAACAGCAGCGCCAGCGCGCCAACGGCCACCCGCCGGACCCCCCGCACGCCGACGCCTCAGCCGATGGTGACGTCGACGGGTCGGCTGCGCGCCACGATCAGGTCGCTGCGGGACTCGGCGCTGCCGTCCGCGAACTGGACCTCCTTGAGTGCGACCTCGAGCGTCGCGTACGCCTGGTAGGTGCCCGGCGGCAGCTCCAGCTCCGTGGCCGGCGCACCCGGGAGGCTGCAGAGCAGGGCGTTGCCCAGGGCGGGCAGCGGGTACGGCTCTGCCGCGCTGAAGGTGTTCAGGGCGATGTGCTCCGGGTCGTAGTGCCCGCGCCCGACGACGACGCCGTCGCGCACCAGGACCACATGCGCGGCGGTGACGGGGGAGTTGCCGAGGACGGTGAGGCCGTCGATTGCGGTGATCGCGGCCGTGCCCTCCATCAGGCTCCCGGGGGCGTACGAGAGCGAGTCGAGCTGCATGTCGATCGTCAGGAGGTCGCTGGGCTCGACCGGGACGCGGGTGCCGCAGACGCCGAACGGGTACTTGGCGCTGATCCGCTCGGACTCGGCGATGATCGCCAGGATCGCGGCATCACCATCGGGCGTGTCGCGGGAAGGCGCCTCGGCGATCGTGAAGGGGACCGGCCCGGCCGAGAGGCCGAGTGGCTCGCTCCCGTCGGCGTTCGCCAAGAGCGCCGACGCCACGAGTTCGTAGTCCCCTGCCCCGAAGCCGCCTTCGCCTGCGCACTCCGATAGCGACACCAACTCCTCCGCCGACCAGGCGCTGTCAGGTGAGAACCGCCCGCTCGGCGCCGACTTCGTCCCGGTCGCGACGATCTCCCCGTCGCGCAGCGCGGCCAGCTGCACGATTTGGGTGGTATCCCAGCCGAAGTACCTGTTGCCGTCGTTCACCAGCCGGACCACGACGGGCACGTCGCTCCCGGCGGCGGGTCCGGACACCTCGAGCTCGAGCCGGAACCCCTCCCACTCGGGCCGCAGGGCGTCGGCGGGCACGCGGTCGCCGCACTCGAGGCTGAGGCCGTCCGAGGCGCCGTCGGGGGTGGGGTCCGTCGCGGCGGGCGGGACGGCGGCAGGGAAGCGATCCGCAAGCTGCATGCCCCCGACGGCCAGGGCGGCCACGGCGCCCGCGCCGATCACGCCGGTCGCCGAGTACCGAGCGGCCCGACGGCGCCGGATCCGGCCGACCATGTGCCGCACCTGCCCGTTCATCCGATCGGCCACGCCGTCGTCGTGCACGGACCGTGCCAGGTCGGCGAGCGCGCCCTCAAGGTCGATGCTCATCGGGCCCTCCTTGCGGTGGTGACGATTCGGACGTCCATCGAGTCGTTCTCGGGTGTGGTGGGTGTCGCGACCGGGCCGAGCAGGTCCTCCATCCGACGGACGCCGTCGGACAGGTAACGCTTCACGGCGCCCTCGCTGACCGACAGCTCGTCGGCGATCCGCGCGACCGTCATGTCCTCGTAGAAGCGGAGCACCACGCAGGCGCGCTCGCGCGGGGCGAGCGCGTTCAGCGCGGCACGGATCTCGATCCGGTCGCCGGTCGACTGCTCGGGCCCCGGCGTGGACTCCGCCGGCTCCACCAGGTGGCGCACCGCGGCCCACCTCCGGCGCCGACGGAACCCGTCCAGGAAGGTCGTCAGGATCGCCCTCCGCACGTACCCCTCGACGTTGGTCGGCTGGGTGGCGACCCGCCCCCGGGAGTAGGTCTTGACCAGCGCGTCCTGGACCAGGTCCTCGGCCTCGCGGCGGTCGCCGCACAGCAGGAAGGCGTAACCGACCAGTGCGGGGCCACGGGAGCGCACGAGTGCGTCGAGTGACTGCTCCCACACTGCCATGACACATCCTCTCGCCGGAGGGGGTTGGTGACCCCGACTGGCGGGTCGTCGGTGACCGCCCTCACTGATAATGACGCGTCACCGACGAAGAACGTTGGGGTCCGGGCGTGCGGGATCCGTCGGCCATCCGTTCGCGGTACGCAGCGTCCCACGTAGACTTCGCCAGTCCGCGGCGCAGGGGCCGCTCGCCGCCGGCACTGCCGCCGCTCGCCGCCGGCACTGCCGCCGAGTCGGCCGGCAGAGGCAAGGAGGACGGATGCCCTCGCTCGGATCATCGAGCCTCGTGATCGTCGGTGCGATAGCGGCCATCGCCGTGGTTTCCCTGCTCTTCGCCTGGGTCCTGCGCAGGCAGGTGCTGTCGGCACCCGAGGGCTCGCCCCGGATGCAGAGCATCGCCCAGGCGGTCCAAGAAGGGGCCTCGGCCTACCTCAACCGGATGTTCCGGACCCTGGTGCTCTTCGCCGCAGTCGTCTTCGCGCTGCTCTTCCTGCTCCCCGGGGACACCGGCGTCCGGGTGGGTCGGTCGATCTTCTTCCTGCTCGGGGCGGGCTTCTCGGCGGCGATCGGATACCTCGGCATGTGGCTGGCCGTCCGGGCCAACGTGCGGGTCGCCGCGGCCGCCACCCGTCCGGGGGGACGCGCCGTGGGCACGGCGATCGCGTTCCGCACGGGCGGCGTCGTCGGGATGTCGGTCGTGGGCCTCGGGCTGCTGGGGGCCGCAGTGGTGGTCCTCATCTACCGCGGTGACGCGCCGGCCGTGCTCGAGGGCTTCGGCTTCGGCGCGGCGCTGCTCGCGATGTTCATGCGCGTGGGCGGGGGGATCTTCACCAAGGCGGCCGACGTCGGCGCGGACCTGGTCGGCAAGGTCGAGCACAACATCCCGGAGGACGACCCGCGCAACGCGGCGACGATCGCCGACAACGTCGGGGACAACGTCGGCGACTGCGCGGGCATGGCCGCCGACCTCTTCGAGTCCTACGCGGTGACCTTGGTCGCCGCGCTCATCCTGGGCAAGGTCGCGTTCGGCGAGCAGGGCCTGGTGTTCCCGCTCGTCGTGACTGCGGTGGGCGCGCTCACCGCCGCGCTCGGCGTTCTGCTCACCCGGCTGCGGGGCGAGGAGAACGGCCTGCGGACGATCTACCGTGGCTTCTACCTCTCGGCGCTGATCGGCGCGGTCCTCGCGGGCGCCGCCGCCTTCGCCTACCTGCCGGACACCTTCGCCGAGCTGCGCGACGTCAGCCCCGACCTGGTCGACCACGTCGCCGACCCGCGCGTGGTGGCGACCCTGGCCGTCGTCATCGGGATCGTCCTGGCCGGCGTGATCCTCTGGGTCACCGGCTACTTCACGGGCACGACGTCGAAGCCCACCCTGCACGTGGCGCGCACCGCGCTCACCGGGCCGGCGACGGTGGTGCTCTCCGGCGTCGGCGTCGGGTTCGAGTCGGCCGTCTACACCGCCGGGATCGTCGCGGCGGCGATCTGCGGCGTCTTCCTGATCTCCGGCGGTTCGCTGATGCTCTCGCTCTTCCTGATCGCGCTCGCGGGCTGCGGCCTGCTGACCACCGTCGGCGTGATCGTCGCGATGGACACGTTCGGCCCGGTCAGCGACAACGCGCAGGGCATCGCCGCGATGTCGGGCGAGGTGGACGCCGAGGGCACGCAGATCCTCACGGACCTCGATGCGGTCGGCAACACCACGAAGGCGATCACCAAGGGCATCGCGATCGCGACCGCCGTGCTCGCGGCGACGGCGCTGTTCGGCGCCTACACCGACGCGGTGCGCCAGGCGCTCGTCGGCCTGGGGAACGCCATCGACGTCTCCGCGATGGGGCAGGCGATGGTGTCGTACGAGATCATCGCGCCCATCACGCTGGTCGGCGTGATCCTCGGCGCGGCAACCGTCTTCCTGTTCTCCGGCCTGGCGATCGACGCGGTGACCCGGGCGGCCGGCGCCATCGTGTTCGAGGTGCGCCGGCAGTTCCGCGAGATGCCCGGGATCATGACCGGCGAGGTCCGCCCGGAGTACGGCAAGGTCGTCGACATCTGCACCCGCGACTCCCTGCGCGAGCTCGCCACCCCGGGTCTGCTTGCCGCCTTCGCCCCGATCGCCGTCGGGTTCGGGCTGGGCGTCGGCCCGCTCGCCGGGTTCCTGGCCGGCTCGATCGCCGCCGGACTGCTGATGGCGGTGTTCCTCGCCAACTCCGGCGGCACCTGGGACAACGCCAAGAAGATCGTCGAGGACGGTCGCTACGGTGGACCGAACTCCGAGGCGCACGCCGCCGTCGTGATCGGCGACACCATCGGTGACCCGTTCAAGGACACGGCCGGCCCGGCGATCAACCCGCTGATCAAGGTGATGAACCTGGTCGCGCTGCTGATCGCGCCGACGGTGGTCGCGGTGAGCGTGGGCGCGAACACGAACCACGCCGTTCGACTGACGATCGCCTGTGGGGCGGCCGCCATCGCGCTCGGCGCGGTCGTCGCCTCACGGCTGCGGGCGGCCCGGGTCGACCGGGAGGGCCGCCTGGAGCGGGAGGCCCACCTGATCTGAGGCGGGCTATCAGCGCCGGTGCAGCACGCTGACCATGTTGGACGTGTCGACCCCCTCGACCACCGGCTGGAGCCGAAGCTCGTCGCGGGTGCAGGTGTAGGTGGACGTCCCGCCCATGTCGAACCCCTCGGCCACCATGTCGGCGATGCCGGGCAGCTCGAGCTGCTCGCCGTTGACGAAGGTGGTGTTCGTGAGGGTGAGGGCTGAGAGGTCGACCTCGCTGATCGTGATCTCGCCATCGGTGGCGGCGTAGGCGCCGCGCAGGGTCCCGTCGTACCCGGTCACCATGCGGAACTGCTGACCCTCGATCGACCAGGAGACCTCGACCTGCTGGTCGTCGTAGACGCTGGTGATCGTCGTGGCGTCGAACGTGGTCGTCGACGCGCCGCTGACGGCGACCTCGGCCCCGAACGCGTCGAGCCCGGGCGCGGAGATCGCGTTCTGCCCGATGACGTCGAGGTCGGCCTCCCACTCACCTGTCAGGCAGTCCGCGCCGCCCGAGCCGGCGGCCGTCGCGTCGTCGTCGTCCTCGGCCTGGGTCGGCGTGGGGGTCGGGGTCACCGTCTCGGTGGGTTCGGGGGCGGCGTCGCCCGGGGTGCAGGCGGCTAGCAGCACGAGGCCGACGGCCGGTGCGAGCAGGAACCGAGCGGAGCGGATCGCGCGCATTGAGGTCTCCAGTTGATCGACGGTCTCCAGGAAGCCAATGGTGAACGCATCCCGGGGGTGCGCGCTAGGCCGGATGGGTGATGTACTGGGCCCTTGGTCCCCCCTCGCGCCGCACTGAACGCGCGCGGCCGGGGACCGTCCACAATGGACTCATGATCAACGAGCCGGTGCCCGCCCGGTCGCTGCGCGTCATGACCTTCAACATCCGGGGCCTGCGCGACGACGCCGCGGCGGTCACCCAGGTGCTCCGCGAGACGGGGCCGGATGTCGTCGCGGTGCAGGAGCCGCCGCGCGGACCGTTCGCGCGGCTCCGCCTGCGGCGGGTGGCGGAGGCGGCCGGGCTCGAGGTCGCGGTGCAGGGCGGGGGTGCGCGCACGACGGCCCTGCTGGTCCGCGCGGGGGTCCAGGTGACCGGACGCCGGGCGATCGGCCTGCCCTGGCGGGGGCGCACCCGGCGCGGGATGGCCGTCGGGGACGTCGACGGCGTGCGCGTGGTCAGCCTGCACCTCGGCCTGTCCGCCGCTGAGCGGGCCCGGCACGCCCGCCGGCTGCACACGCTGGTGACCTCGGCGCCCGCCGGCGTGGTGGTGGCGGGGGACTTCAACGAGCCGCCGGGCGGCCCGGTCCGCCGTCGCCTCGGGCTGCACCTGAGGGATCTCACCTCAGGGACTCGCCCGACGTTCCCCGCCGGGCGACCGACGCAACGGATCGATGCGGTCCTCGGCTCGGCGGGGCTGGTGCCGTCGGGCGCGCGGGCGGTCGGCGGCGACGCAGCGCGGCGGGCGAGCGACCACCTGCCCGTGGTCGTCGACCTGCAGTGGTGAGCCCGGTCGTGGTTGCGCGTCCGGGACCACGCTCGCCTACCGTGTGACAGATGATCCCGCTGACCACCGCCGAGATGCCCCACGGTGGGACACCGCGGGCTGGCGACGCGACGCGCCCTGCGCGTGGT
Organism: uncultured Actinotalea sp.; assembly: GCA_964349585.1. Taxonomy (GTDB): domain Bacteria; phylum Actinomycetota; class Actinomycetes; order Actinomycetales; family Cellulomonadaceae; genus Actinotalea. The sequence goes on along the minus strand of CAYGGX010000011.1, from coordinate 24,347 downwards.
CGGCTAGCGGGGGTCGCCGTCGCGCTGGTCGCAGTGGCCGGCGTCGTGAGTCTCTGGTACGTCTTCGTGACGAGCCGGACGGGGCAGCTCTTGGACGCCGCCGTCCTCGACGGTGCGCACTACGGGCGCACCCGGCTGTGGCGGCTCGCGGAGCCGGTGCTGGACGTGATCTCGGTCCCGTTCATCGCCACGGTGCTCGTCGGGGCCGTAGTCCTGGCAATGATCCGGCGGCAGTGGCTGCTCACGCTGCAGGTCGGGCTCCTGATGGCCGGGGCGAACCTGACCACCCAGCTGCTCAAGCACGCCGTCCTGCAACGCCCGGACCTCGGCCTGGGCGACCGGGTGGTGAACACCATGCCCAGCGGGCACACGACGGCGGCCGCATCGTGCGCGGTCGCCCTGGTGCTGGTGGTCCCGCGCCGGATGCGAGCGCTTACCGCGACCCTTGGCGCCCTCTACACCGCGGGCACGGGCATCGCGACGCTGATCGGGGGTTGGCACCGGCCGAGCGACGTCATCGCGGCGGGTCTCGTGGTGCTCGCCTGGGCCGGCCTGGTCAGCGCGTTGCGCCCCACCGGTCCGCCGGCCACTGCCCGGCAGCGGAAGCGCGAGACCAGCACCGTGAGCCTGATGCTGGGGCTCGGGCTGGTTGCGGCGGCCGTCGCCGGGATCGCGCTGCAGCGAACCGCCCTCGCGCTGCGGGAGAACCCTGCTGTGAACCTGCTGAACGGGCTGGAGTCGAGGACGGACCTGCTCACCGCGTACGGTGGCGGCGCGCTCGGGATCGCCGCCGCGGTGCTCGGCGTCTTCGGGATGCTGCTCGTGCTGCTGCGGGGGTATGAGCCGAAGATCTCAGCACGCCGGTGAGTTGAGGCCGTAGAGTGCCGTGCCGATGGCACACCCGCGCGGGAGTCGCCCAGCACGAGGAAGCAGGTCGGCATGGTAGGTCGCAAGCTCGTGATCGTGGAGTCGCCTGCCAAGGCGCGCACGATCGCCGCCTACCTCGGCGACGGGTTCACCGTCGAGGCCTCCGTCGGGCACATCCGTGACCTCCCGCAGCCCTCCGAGCTGCCGGCGGAGATGAAGCGCGGGCCGTTCGGGAAGTTCGCCGTCGACGTCGACAACGGGTTCCAGCCGTACTACGTCGTCGGACCGGACAAGCGGAAGACGGTCGCCGAGCTGCGCAAGGCGCTCAAGGGCGCGGACGAGCTCTACCTGGCGACCGATGAGGACCGCGAGGGCGAGGCCATCGCCTGGCACCTGCTGCAGGAGCTCAAGCCGAAGGTGCCGGTCAAGCGGATGGTCTTCCACGAGATCACCCGGGAGGCGATCCATCGCGCGCTCGAGGCGACCCGCGACCTGGACGAGCGCCTGGTCGACGCCCAGGAGACCCGCCGGATCCTCGACCGGCTTTACGGGTACGAGGTGTCGCCGGTGCTCTGGCGCAAGGTGCGCCAGGGGCTGTCCGCAGGCCGGGTGCAGTCGGTGGCGACGCGGATGGTGGTCGAGCGGGAGCGCGAGCGGATGGCGTTCCGGAGCGCGGAGCACTGGGACGTCCGCGGCCTCTTCCGCAGCGCCGGGCAGGCGCCGGACGAGGCCCCGTTCGAGGCGCGGCTGGTCCAGCTCGACGGACGCCGGGTCGCGACGGGCCGGGACTTCGACGACCGCGGTGAGCTGCGCGACCCCCGCACGATCCACCTCGCTCAGGAGCAGGCGGAGGCCTGGGCGGCCGCCCTGACGGGCGTAGCCTTCACCGTCCGCGACCTGGAGACGAAGCCCTACACGCGTCGGCCGGCCGCGCCGTTCACCACCTCGACGCTGCAGCAGGAGGCGGCGCGGAAGCTGCGGATGAGCTCGCGCCTGGCGATGCGCGTGGCGCAGGGCCTGTACGAGAACGGGTACATCACCTACATGCGGACCGACTCGCCGGCGCTGTCCGCGCAGGCGATCGACGCCGCCCGGCGCCAGGCCGCCGAGCTCTACGGACCCGAGTACGTTCCGGACAAGCCGCGGCTCTACGCGTCGAAGAGCAAGGGCGCGCAGGAGGCGCACGAGGCGATCCGGCCGGCCGGGGACCACTTCCGGACGCCCGCCCAGGTCGCCCGGGAGCTCAGCGGGGACCAGTTCCGGCTCTACGAGCTGATCTGGAAGCGGACGGTGGCCTCCCAGATGGCCGACGCCCGCGGCTCGACCGCGTCGGTCCGGCTCGGTGCGCGCGCCGCGATCCCCGGTGGCGAGGCCGCGGAGGCGGTGTTCGCCGCGTCGGGGACCGTGATCACCTTCCGCGGGTTCCTGGCCGCGTACGAGGAGGGCCGGGACGTCGATCGGTACGCCGACGACGCCGCCCAGGGTTCGGGGTCTGCGGAGCGCGAGTCGCGGCTGCCCCAGATGGCGGTCGGGGACCCGCTCGACGCCGACTCGCTGGCCGCGGACGGCCACCGGACCTCCCCGCCCCCGCGGTACACGGAGGCGAGCCTGGTGAAGGCGCTCGAGGAGCGGGGGATCGGCCGGCCGTCCACCTACGCGGCGACGATCTCCGTGATCCAGGACCGGGGCTACGTGACGAACCGGGGCCAGGCCCTGGTGCCGAGCTGGCTGGCCTTCGCGGTCACGCGGCTGCTCGAGGAGAACTTCGACCGGCTGGTGGACTACGACTTCACCGCGGCCATGGAGGAGGACCTGGACGAGATCGCCGCCGGCACCAAGGACCGGGTCGACTGGCTGACCAAGTTCTACTTCGGTTCGGCCGACTCGGAGGTCGGCATCGAGGGCGGCACCGAGGAGGGCGGCCTGCGCGGCCTGGTGGCGAACCTCGGCGACATCGACGCGCGCGAGGTGAACTCGATCGACATCGGCGCAGGGATCACGCTGCGGGTGGGCCGCTACGGGCCGTACCTGGAGGACACGGCGGCCGCCACGGACGGCGTCCCGCGGCGGGCCTCGGTGCCGGAGGACCTCGCGCCGGACGAGCTGACCGTGGAGCGGGCCCGCGAGCTCTTCGAGGCACAGCCCGAGGGCGACGTGGAGCTGGGGGTCGATCCGTCGTCCGGCGTGCCGATAGTGGCCCGCACCGGGCGCTTCGGCCCTTACGTGACCGAGGTGCTGCCCGAGCCGGAGCTGGAGCCGGGCCTGTCTGAGGCGAAGCGCAAGAAGGCGGTCGCGGCGCTGCCGAAGCCGCGCACCGCGTCGCTGTTCCGCTCGATGCAGCTGCAGACTGTCACGCTCGAAGACGCGCTCCGGCTGCTGTCGCTGCCGCGCGTGGTCGGGGTCGACCCGGCGACCGGGGAGCAGATCACCGCGCAGAACGGGCGGTACGGGCCCTACCTGAAGAAGGGGACCGACTCCCGGACGCTGGCGAGCGAGGACGCGATCTTCGACGTCACGCTCGCCGAGGCGCTGGAGATCTACGCGCAACCCAAGCGGGGCCGCGGGGCGACCACGGGCCTGCTGCGCGAGCTGGGGATCGACCCGGCCTCCGAGAAGCCGGTGGTCGTCAAGGACGGGCGCTTCGGCCCGTACGTGACCGACGGCACGACGAACGCGACCCTCCGCAAGGAGGACTCCGTCGAGTCGATCACGCTCGAGCGGGCGGCCGAGCTGCTGGCCGAGAAGCGCGCGCGCGGCCCGGCGAAGAAGCGGACCGCCGCCCGGAAGGCTCCGGCCCGCAAGAAGCCGGCGGCCAAGCGGGGCTGACGCGTCGAACAGCCGAGAAGCAGCGCGGGCTCGCCGCCCGAGGGGGAGCTCAGGGCCCGCCGCACCCGAGGTCCGCGCGCCATCCCGCGACGCGCGCGGTGTCGGCGACCCAGCCCCGCGCGCCGGGTGCCGCGCAGGACGCCGAGGCCACCTCGGCGGCCCAGGCGAGCCCCCGCAGCCATTGCGCCACGTCGTCGGCGCCGGGCACGCGGCCCGCCTGCGACGCCGCCCACGCGACGAGCGCACCGTGCAGGACGTCGCCCGCCCCGAGGGTGTCCACCACGTCAACGGTCGGCACCGGCACCGAGGCCCGCGCCGCGCCGGGACCCGGGCCGAGCACCTCGATGGGCGCCGCGCCGCGCGACCGGGCGACGAGCGCGGGGCCGAGTGCTCGTACCTCCGCGAGGGCGTCGTCCCCGCCGGGCACCGCGAAGTCCGCGGACAGCACGGCGACGTCGACGAGCGCGAGAAGGTCGGCCAGGCCGGGCTTCCAGGAGCCGCCGTCCAGCAGCACCGGGATGCCTAGTCGGCGGGCCCGCGCCGCGCACGCCATCGCCAGGTCGAGGTGGTGCCCGTCGACGAGCACGACGACCACCTCGTCCCACGTCGGGTCCGGGAGGTCTGCCGACCCGTCCGGGACGAGGCTGGCGTTGACCGAGATCACCGCCCGCTCCCCGGTGCCGCGGGTGACCAGCACCGTCGAAACCGGCGGGGCGCTCCCGGGCGCTGCCGCGTCGAGGACTCCGACGCCGTGCGCCGCGAGATCCGCGTGCATCGCCGAGGCGAGCGGGCCGCCGCCGATCCGGCTGAGCAGCCGGCTCGGTGCCCCCAACGCCGCGCAGGTCACCGCCGCGTTGGCCGCCGGGCCGCCGACCGTCACCAGGAGGCCGTCCGCCACGACCTTCTGGTTCGCGGTCGGGACGGCCTCGACCGTCTGGACGACGTCCAGGGTCGCCAGGCCGCAGGCCAGGACGACGCCGGTGGACTTCACCCGACGAGCGTAGTGAGCAGGGCGGCATCGGCGGCACGGCGGTGCGACGTCGTCGGGCACGCGGTGCGACGTCGTCGGGCACGCGGTGCGACGTCGTCGGGCACGGGCGAACCGCGCATGGTGCGCGGCGTTCACTACGGTGGTGCCATGACCTACGCCGAGGATCCACGCACCGCACCGCCGATCCGATGGGGAATCCTGGGCCCCGGCGGGATCGCCCACGTCTTCGCGCAAGCCGTCAACCGGCACACCCGGGCGCAGCTGGTCGCGGTCGGCTCGCGGCACCGGGACCGGGCGGAGCGGTTCGCGACGCAGCACGGCATCCCCACCACCCACGTCGGCTACGAGGGCCTGGTCGCCGACCCGCAGGTCGAGGCGGTCTACGTCGCCTCCCCGCACTCGGAGCACCGCGAGCACGCCCTGCTCGCCATCGCGGCCGGCAAGCACGTGCTCGTGGAGAAGTCGTTCACCCGCAACGCCGCGGAGGCCCGGGAGGTCGTGGACGCGGCGCGCGCCGCGGGGGTCTTCTGCATGGAGGCGATGTGGACCCGGTTCCTGCCGCACGTCGTCGCGCTCCGCACCATCCTCGAGCGCGGCGACATCGGCGAGGTGGTCGCGCTGATCGCCGACCACGGTCAGCCCTTCGCCGACTGGCCGGCCGAGCACCGGATCCACAGCCCCGCCCTGGCCGGCGGCGCCCTGCTCGACCTGGGCGTCTACCCCGTCTCGTTCGCCCATGACCTGCTGGGCGTCCCCGACCGGATCCAGGCCACCGGCTCGCTCACCGCGACCGGGGTCGACGCGTCGATCAGCATCGCGCTCGGCTTCGGCGAGCAGGCGCAGGCGAGCCTGCACACCACCACGCAGGCCAAGACCGCCACGACCGCCGTGATCGCGGGCAAGGACGGCCGCATCGAGGTCGACGGCGACTTCTACCGCCCGACCTCGTTCACGGTCATCCGAAACGACGGCGCGCGGTGGGACTACTACCGGGAGGTCGACGGCGGCTTCCAGTACCAGGCCGCCGAGGTGGCCCGCCGGGTCGCCGAGGGTGCCACGGAGAGCCCCCGGATCACCCTGGACAACACGATCGAGGTGATGCGGACGATGGACGAGATCCGCCGCCAGGTGGGCGTGGTGTACCCGGGGGAGTGAGATGTCGCCCGCCACGACTAGCCTGACGCCGTGACGTTCCAGCCCCCCGAGCCGCCGGGCGCCCCGCCGACGACGGGCCTGCTGATCTCGTTCGAGGGCGGGGACGGCGTCGGGAAGTCCACCCAGCTCGACCTCCTCGCGCAGTGGCTACGCGACCAGGGCCGCGAGGTCGTGACCACGCGGGAGCCGGGCGGCACGCCGCTCGGGATCAAGCTGCGCGACGCCGTGATGCACGGTGACCACGTGAGCCCGCACGCGGAGGCGCTGCTGTACGCCGCCGACCGCGCCCACCACGTCGCAACGGTGATCCGGCCCGCGCTGGCGGCGGGCGCGGTGGTCCTGACCGACAGGTACCTGGACTCTTCGGTCGCCTACCAGGGCGACGGGCGGGACCTGGGGGCCGCCGAGGTGGAACGGCTCAACCTTTGGGCTGTCGGGGGCCTGCTGCCGGACCTCACGGTGCTGCTGGACCTCGACCCGGCGATCGGCCTCGGCCGGCTGACCGGTGACCCCGACCGGTTGGAGCGGGCCGGCGCGGAGTTCCACGAACGAACCCGGCGGGCGTTCCTCGACCGGGCGGCCTCGGGAGACCCGCGATGGTTGGTGCTCGACGGCACCGCCGGGGTGGACCAGATCCAGGCCGCCGTCCGGGAGCGAGTGCTGGGACTGCTGCGCGGGGACGGCCTGACGTGACCGTGTGGGACGACGTCGTCGGGCAGGAGGCCGCGGTCGCGGCGCTTCGGACGGCGGCAACCGACCCCGCGGCGATGACCCACGCATGGTTGATCACCGGCCCGCCGGGCTCCGGCCGCTCGATCGCGGCCCGCGCGTTCGCGGCAGCGCTGCAGTGCGAGGCGGGCGGCTGCGGCCAGTGCCAGGCCTGCGCGACGACGGCGGCCGGCACCCATCCCGACGTCACGATCGTCGCGACGGAGAAGGTGACGATCAGCATCGAGGAGGTGCGCGACCTGATCGTCCTCGCCCAGCGGGCGCCCGCCCAGGGCCGCTGGCGGGTGATCATCGTGGAGGACGCCGACCGGATGGTCGAGCGGACGTCGAACGTGCTGCTCAAGGCGATCGAGGAGCCGCCCCCGCGAACGGTGTGGCTGCTGTGCTCGCCGAGTCCGCAGGACGTGGTGACCACGATCCGGTCCAGGTGCCGCAACGTCGTGCTGCGGGTCCCGCCGGTGGCGGAGGTCGCAGCGCTGCTCGTCGCGCGGGACGGCGTCGACCCGCTGGTGGCCGACGCCGCGGCCCGGGCGGCGCAGAGCCACGTGGGCCTGGCCCGCCGACTGGCCCGCGACTCCGATGCGCGTGAGCGACGGGGCCGCAGCCTCCGCCTCGCCGCCGGGATCCGCGGGGTCGGGGACGCCGTGCTGGCCGCTGCCGACCTCGTCGAGGTGGCCGCTGCCGAGGCGAAGGCCGCGACGGCCGATCGGGACGCGGCAGAGCGCTCCGAGCTGCTGCGGACCCTGGGTGCGGAGGACGGACAGACCCTGCCGCCGACCCTGCGGGCCCAGGTGCGACAGCTGGAGGAGGACCAGAAGCGCCGCGCGACGCGCGCCCAGCGGGACGTCCTGGACCGGACGCTGGTGGACCTGTTGTCGATGTACCGGGACGTCCTGGTGCTGCAGCTCGGGGCCGAGGTCGACCTGGTCAACTCCGCCGAGGAGGAGGCCGAGGTGCGGCGTCTGGCCGCGGAGTCGACCGCGGAGCAGACGGTCCGCCGGATGGACGCGATCGGCGAGACCCGCGAGCGGCTGGCCGGCAACGTCGCGCCGCTGCTGGCCATGGAGGCGATGGCGGTGGCCCTGCGACCCCAGGGCTGACCCGCCCCGCCTCGATCCGGCCCGGGCGGTTCGTTACCGTTGCACGGGTGTCCCGCGCAGCCAGTCGCACGACGGGGCGCGTCGCCCGACCCGCGGCGCGGACCGCCCCCCTGCCGGCCGCGGTCCTGGCCCTCGCCCTGGCGCTCGGCGGGTGCGCCGCTGCCAAGCAGCAGGCCACGCTCGAGGCGCCACCCCCGTCCCCGAGCCCGTCGCCGACCCAGGAGGTGCCGGACACCGCGGCGGAGGAGGCGCTCGCCCAGTTCCACGCCCAGCAGCTCGCCTGGGAGGAGTGCGGGCGGTACCAATGCGCCCGGCTGTCGGCCCCGCTCGACTGGGACGTGCCGCAGGACGGCGCGATCGAGATCGCCGTGATGCGCGCTCCGGCGACCGGCTCGGCCGAGCAGCGGATCGGCTCGCTGCTGACCAACCCGGGCGGACCCGGCCGGTCCGGCCTCGAACGCCTGGACTGGCTGGTCGACCGCGTGATCGGCGCCGAGGTCCGGGCGGCCTACGACGTGGTCGCCTTCGACCCGCGGGGGGTGGGCCAGTCGTCCGCCGTCGTCTGCCCCGACCCGGCGCTGACCGACGCCTACTACACCAGCGACCCACCGATCCGGAGCCAGGCTGAGCTGGACGCCGCCCGCGAGCAGGTCCGGCTGTTCGGGGAGTCATGCCTGGCGGGTACCGGTCCGCTGCTCGGGGAGGTCGACACGGTCAGCTCGGCCCGGGACCTCGACCTGCTCCGGGCGGTGCTCGGTGACGCCAAGCTGCACTTCCTGGGCTTCTCCTACGGCACGTTCCTCGGCGCGACGTACGCCGATCTCTACCCGCGCAGCGTCGCCCGGATGGTCCTCGACGGGGCCCTGGACCCCTCGAGGAGTTTCGACGACCTGATCATCGGGCAGGCGATCGGCTTCGAGGAGGCCCTCCGGGCGTACGTGACCGACTGCCAGGCCGGCGGTGCGTGCCCGCTGACCGGCGGGGTCGACGCCGGCATGGCCCAGGTGGCGGAGGTCCTGGACCGGATCGACGTGGCCCCGATCCCGGCGGGCGGCGGTCGCGAGCTCAACGGGACGCTCGCGTTCTACGGCGTCGTGGTCAACCTCTACAGCCACCGGTCGTGGCCCAACCTCACGGCTGCGCTCGACGAGGTGCTGCGCTCCGGGACCGGCTCGCTGCTCCTCGAGCACGGCAACCGGTACCTCGACCGGACGTCCGACGGCCGCTACACGAAGAACGCCAACGTCGCGCGCACGGCGATCAACTGCCTGGACTACCCCACCTTCGTGCGGGACTACGACGAGATGGTCGACTTCGCCGAACGGCTCGCCCGGGTGGCCCCCACCTTCGGGGCGGACTTCGGGATGGGCGCGGGATGCGAGGCGTGGCCGTTCCCCGCCACCGGCGTGCGCCATCGGATCAGTGCCGAGGGGGCACCGCCGATCCTGGTCGTTGGAACCACCGGCGACCCGGCGACGCCCTACGAGTGGAGCGTCGCCCTGGCCGACCAGCTCGCCTCCGGGGTCCTGCTCACCTGGGCGGGCGAGGGGCACACCGCGTACGGCCGGGGCGGGGCATGCGTCAGCGCGGCGGTCGAGGGATACCTCCTGACAGGCGCGCCGCCCGCCGACGGCACGTCCTGCTGACCCGCGACCCGAGATCGCGTCCCGCCGCCCGCGCGGCACTGTCCGGGGCGCCGCCGGGATTGACTACCGTTGCACCCGTGCCTACCCGCCGTCGCGCAGCCGCCCGCTCCACCGCCGCCCTAGCGGGAGCGGCGCTGCTGCTCTCGGGCTGCGTCGCGCCCAAGCAGCAGACCACTCTCGACGAGGCGCGGGCTCCCGAGGTGGTCGGCGGATCCCTCGACGCGTTCTACTCCCAGGCGGTCGCGTGGCAGGCGTGCGACTCCTACGAGTGCGCGCGGATCGCCGCCCCGCTGGACTGGGACGACCCGGCGGCCGGCTCGATCGAGATCGCGATCAAGCGGGCCGCCGCGACGGGCACCCCGGCGGAGCGGATCGGTTCGTTGCTGATCAACCCGGGCGGCCCCGGGGGATCCGGGCTCGAGTTCCTGGACTACCTCGTCACGGGGACCATCGGCGACGACGTCCGTGCCGCCTACGACGTGGTCGCCTTCGACCCGCGGGGGGTCGGCGAGTCCACGCCGGTCAGCTGCGGTGATGACGCGCTGATCGACGACTACTTCACAAGCGACATCCCGCTGGAGAGCCAGGCCGACGTCGAGGCCGCCCGCGAGAAGGTCCGCGCGTTCGGGCAGGCCTGCCTGGAGTCCACCGGACCGCTCCTCGGCGAGGTCGACACCGTGAGCGCCGCCCGCGACATGGACCTGCTGCGGGCCGTGCTCGGCGACTCCCAGCTGCACTACCTCGGCTTCTCCTACGGCACGTTCCTCGGCGCGACGTACGCGGACCTGTACCCGCAGAACGTCGGGCGGTTGGTGCTCGATGGCGCGCTGGACCCGTCGATGGGCGGCGACGACTTGGTGATCGGCCAGGCCATCGGCTTCGAGAACGCGCTGCGGGCGTACGTCGCCGACTGCCAGGCCGGGGCGTCGTGCCCGTTGTCGGGCGATGTGGACGCGGGGCTGGCCCAGCTCGTCCGGATCCTCGACCGGATCGAGGCGAACCCGATCGAGGCCGGCGACGGCAACCGCGTCAACGGCACGCTCGCCTTCTATGGCGTCGTCGTGACGTTGTACGACGACGCCTCCTGGCGGTTCCTCACGATGGCGCTGGAGGAGGTCGTCTCCGTCGGGACGGGCGCGATCCTGCTCGAGCTGGCGAACTTCTACCTCGACCGCACCCCCGACGGGCGCTTCACTACCAACGCGATGGAGGCTTTCACGGCGATCAACTGCCTGGACTACCCGACGGTGGTGCGCGACTACGACGAGATGGTCGCCTTCGCCCAGGAGGTCGCGGCGGTCGCGCCGACGATGGGCGAGGACTTCGGGATGGCGGTCGGCTGCGAGACCTGGCCGTTCCAGGCAACCGGGGAGCGCAGGCCGATGACGGCGTCGGGCGCCGCGCCGATCCTGGTGGTTGGCACCACCGGGGATCCGGCGACGCCCTACGAGTGGAGCGTCGCGCTGGCCGAGCAGCTCGAGTCCGGCAGCCTGCTCACGTGGGAGGGCGAGGGGCACACCGCCTACGGGCGGGGCGGTCCCTGCGTGAACGCGGCGGTCGAGGCCTACCTCCTGCGGGGCGAGGTGCCGGGGGTCGGCGCCACCTGCTGAACCGCTTTGGTCGGCGCCAGCGCGATCGGTACAGTTGACCCCCGCCGCCGGTCACCGGCGACGCGCCGCCTTAGCTCAGTCGGTAGAGCGGTTCACTCGTAATGAACAGGTCAAGGGTTCGACTCCCTTAGGCGGCTCCATGCGGTCCGGGCGACCGCCCGCGCCGCGAACCAGCCCGCGCCGCCTACTCTCGATGGTGCATGATCGAATGGCGTGAGGAGGTTGGCATGGCCCGGGTGACCCTGCAGACCATCGCCGACAGGGTCGGCGTCAGCCGGATGACGGTGTCCAACGCGTTCTCCCGCCCGGATCAGCTCTCGGCCGCCCTGCGGCAGACCATCCTCGCGACCGCGGAGGACCTGGGCTACGTGGGACCCGACCCGGCCGCCCGCGCGCTCGCCAGGGGCACCACGGGCGCCGTCGGCATCGTGCTGACCGACTCGATGAAGGCGGCCTTCCGGGACGACATCGCGACCGCGTTCTTCGGCGCGCTCGCCGAGGAGCTGGCCCCGACCGGGCTCGCGGTGACACTCATCCCGCTGTACGGCTCCGACGACCTGATCCCCGCCCGGGACGTCGCGATCGATGCGGCGATCGTCTACGCGTGCCCCGGGGTCGCGCCCGCCGTGGACTGGCTGATCCGGCGCCAGCTGCCGCTGGTCTTCGTGGACCGGCCGCCGATGCCGGACGCGGCCAGCGTCACGGTCGATGAGGCGTCGGGCGGGCGGCTGGGCGCGGAGCACCTGGTTGGCCTCGGGCACCGGCACGTCGGGCTGCTCACCGTGGCCTTCGACGGACCGCACGGCATCACGGATCCCGCCACCGCCGGCGGTGACTTCGTGGCCCGCGGGCGGGTCGAGGGATGGGTGTCGGCGCTGTCGGCCTCCGGCGTCCGGGTAACCGCGGTGCAGATGCGGGAGAACACCGAGAACGACGGCTACGAGGGCGCCCAGCTGCTGCTGGACACCGAGGACCGACCGACGGGGATCCTCTGCTTCTCCGACGTGATGGCCTGGGGCACGATCCGGGCCGCGCACGACCTCTCGATCCAGGTCCCGCAGGACCTCTCGGTGGTCGGCTTCGACGACTCGCGGCTTGCCCGGCGGGTCCGTCCGGCCCTGACCACCGTCCGGCAGGACGTCGTGGCGAAGGGCAAGGCGGCGGCCGCGGCGCTCACCGAGGCGATCGCCCGGCACCGGGCGGGGTCCAACGAGGAGCCCGAGCACGTGGTGCTGCCGACCGAGCTGGTCGTCCGGCACAGCACCGGGCCGGCGCCGACGGGCTGAGCCCGCGGGGGGATCACGGCCTCCGGTCGCGGTCCCGGCTCGGCTGGACCCGCTTGGGCTCGCCCGGCATCTTCGGGTACTCCGGCGGGTAGGGCAGGTCCCCGGCGCCGTGCACCTCCTCGTCGCGGTCCGCGAGGTCGAGCAGCGGCCGGATCGAGTAGCGCGGACCCGCGCCGGCGACCAGCGGCGCATACAGGTCGCCGACCTGCGCGAACCTGGTCGGCATTGTGGTCACGTCGAAGTCGTCCGGCTGCACCCGATCCAGCTCCTCCCACCGGAGCGGGGCCGAGACGGTGGCGCGGCGGTTGGGGCGCACCGAGTACGCCGAGGCGATGGTGCGGTCGCGGGCCATCTGGTTGTAGTCGACGAAGATCTTGGCGCCCCGTTCCTCCTTCCACCACTTCACCGTCACCCGGTCCGGTAGTCGCCGCTCCAGCTCACGGCCGAGCGCGATCGTGGCCCGCCGGGCCTGGGTGAACGTCCAGCGCGGCTCGATCGGCACGAAGATGTGCAGGCCGCGTCCGCCCGAGGTCTTGGGCCAGCCGTCCATGCCCATCTCGTGCAGGATCTCGCGCACGTGCGGTGCGACGCGGACGGCGTCGGCGAAGTCGGTGCCCGGTTGCGGGTCCAGGTCGATCCGGAGCTGGTCGGGGGAGTCGACGTCGTCGCGCGTCACGGGCCACGGATGGAAGGTGATGGTGCCCATGTTCGCGGCCCAGGCCACGACGGCGAGCTCGGTGGGCGCGACCTCGTCGGCCGTTCGCCCGCTCGGGAACGCGATGGTCGACGTCTGCACGTACTCCGGCGCCCCCTTGGGCACCCGCTTCTGGTAGAACGCGTCACCCGTCGAGTCGGCGCGGGTCGCCATCTTCGCGCCCTCGAACACACCCTTGGGCCACCGCTCGAGGGTGGTGGGCCGGTGCAGGAGCGCGCCGAGGATGCCGCCGCCGACGGACACGAAGTAGCGGACCACGTCGAGCTTGGTGAGCCCCCGGTCCGGGAAGACCACCCGGTCGGGGCTGGTGACCCGCACGACGCGACCGCCGACGTCGAGCTCGGTCGCGGGGGACGTGGGGGCCGCCATCCGGCCCACGCTAGGCGCGGGGACTGACGGCGTCGAGTGATCGTCTCGCGGGCGACCCGCCCGAGGATCGGATCAGCCGGCCAGCAGGCCGCGGCGGTGGGCGACGGCGACGGCCTCGGCGCGGCTGGCCACCCCCAGCTTGGCCAGCACGTTCGAGACGTGCACGCTGACCGTCTTGCCGCTGATGAACAGGCGTTCGCCGATCTGCCGGTTGGTCAGGCCCTGCGCAACGAGTTCGAGCACCTCGGCCTCCCGCTCGGTGAGCAGGTCGCCGCCCCGGGGGCGCGAGTCGTCGAGTCGGCCGCGCCGCGCCAGGGCGTCGATCGCGCCGAGGAGCGGTCGGGCGCCCATCTCCTGCGCCTCGGCCCGCGCGATGGACAGCTGCTCCCGGGCCCCATCCCGATCGCCCGACGCCAGGAGCGCCTCCGCCCAGCGCCACCGGGTCCGCGCCTCCTCGTACCGGTAGCCGTAGCCGAAGGCATCCACCGTCGTCCGCCAGAGCTCCGGGTCGTTGCTGCCGCTCAGGCGACCGTGCTCGGCGCGAGCGCGGGCGAGCCATGCCAGGCCCTCGGGGCCGAGCCGCCCGCCCCGCGGCCGGCCGCGTTCGGCGGTGGCCTTGGCGCGCGCCAGCAGCTCGTCGCCGTGGCGGACCTTCAGGGCGGGGTCCACTCCGACCAGCCGGTCGGCCATGGCGCCATCCGCGAGCGCCGCGAGTGCGAGGGCCGCCAGCCAGATGCCACCGAGGAAGTAGTCGTTCCAGGACCTGTTCATGTGGTCGATCAGCTCGGTCGCCAGCTCGACCGCCTCGTCCAGCCGCCCCGCCCAGGTGAGGGCGTCGATGGTCGGCCCGCCCGAGAGCAGGGCGACCTGGCTGTCCCGCTCCCAGACCGGGCGCAGCGCCTGGCCCCGCGAGATGGCGTCGTCGTCGCCGCGGGCGACCGCTGAGTAGAGTCCGACGGCGTCGAAGAGCGCGACGACCGGAACGGACGAGGCGATGGCGGACGGTGCGCGCTCGGCGATCCGGTCGGGCGCGGTGAGGTCACCGCGGCAGTACCTGATCAGGACCGCGAAGAACCTCATCGAGGTGCCGAACGCAGACCACTCCAGGCCGCAGGCGCGAGCCCGCTCCTCGGCGGAGGCCAGCGCATCGGCCGCCTCGTCCAGCCTTCCGGCGTAGTAGTGCGTGGTGATGAGGTTGTAGGCGCAGCGCTGCTCGGTGACGAGGTCGCCCGCCCGACGGGCCCGGGCGCCGGCGTCCCGGAGCAGCTCGGCGGCGTGGTCGGGGTTGTCGACGACGAGCACCGCGAGAGTCGCGAGGGCGTCGGCCGCGGCGGCATCGTCGCCGGCATCGTCAGCCTCCGCGACGGCGGCCGTGGCGCTGCGCCGCGCGTCGTCGTCCAGGTCGACCGAGAGGCAGGCTCGTGCGTGCGTGGCCAGGGCCCATGCCCGGTCAACGGCCGCGGCGTCGTCGGGCAGCTCGGCCAGCGCCCGGGTCGCCTCCTCGAGTGCCTCGGCTTCGCGCTCGACCGCAAGGAGGTGGCGGGCGAGCGAGCCGCGTACTCGGGGGGAGCGCCGCGCGTCCGCGGATGCCGCCGCCTCGCGAGCGATCGTCACGCCCCGCTCGGCGTCGCCGCCACGACCGGCGGCCGATGCCGCGCGCAGGAGCACCGTTACCCGGTCGGTTCCGCCGAGTCCCTCGGCGTCGGGCACCGAGGGCCAGAGCCGGAGCGCGGTCTCGAGGTGACGGTGCTCCTCCGCCGGCGCGAAGACGTCCGCCGCCTCATCGGCGGCCCGCAGGGAGGCGGTGAAAGCAGTGGGCAGATCCTGGCAGCGCTTGGCGTGGTAGGCGAGGCGGGCGGCGGAGGCCAGCGACGGATCGGCGACCAGGGCGTCCCGGTACGCCTGGTGCAGGCGCACCTGCTCCCCGGGTAGCAGGTCGGCGTAGACGGCCTCGGCGAGCAGGGCGTGCCGGAACGCCACCCGGCGTTCCGCCGAGCCCAGCACGTTGGCCGCCACCGCCTCGCGGAGCAGCGCATCGAAGTCGCCGGGGCTGTGCTGCTCGGCGACCGCGCGCAGCAGCTGCTCGCTCACGACCCGCCCGGCGACGGACGCGACTCTGGCTAACTGCTGCACGTCGGGATCGAGGCGCTCCACGCGCGAGCGGAGCACCTCGGCCAGCGACCAGGGCAGCGCGCGCCCGGAGCCGGCCTCGATCAGCTCCTCCGCGAAGTACGCGTTGCCCTCGGATCGCTCCAGGATCCGCTGGAGCTCGGCCTCCGCGAGCGGGCTGCCGTGCACAGCCGTCGCGAAGAGCCGCAGCTCGGCGACCGTGAACGGCGCCAGGTCGATCCGCTCCACCCGGGGGTGGCGCAAAATCTCGCCCAGGAACGGGCGCAGGGGGTGGGTTCGATGCAGGTCGTCGGTTCGGTAGCTGCCCACGAGCAGCACGTTCTCGTTGCGCATTCGGGCGACCAGGTAGCGCAGCACGTTCCGGCTCGACGGGTCGGCCCAGTGCAGGTCCTCGATGATCAGCACGAGCGGCCGATCGGGGAGCGCCACGGAGTCCAGCGTCGCCGCGATCCCGTCGAGCAGCTGCAGCCGGCTCGCCTCGTCCTCGATCACCGGTGGAGCCGCGCCGAGCCTGGGCAGCAGCCGCGCCAGGGCGGGCCGGGTGCGGGCGACATCCGCGACCCCCTCGTGGTCGCTCTCGTGCAGCTGCGCAAGGGCGTCCGCGAACGGCAGGTAGGGCAGCCCGACCTCACCGAGATCAACGCAGTACGTCGTGACGGCAGTGGCCCCCTCGGTTGCGGCGATCTCGGCGACGTGGCCGAGCAGGCGGGACTTGCCGACGCCGGCATCCGCGCCGAGGAGCACCAGCGAGGGGTCGCCCTGCGCCGCGCGCGCGATGGCCGCGACGAGGCGACCGACCTCCACCTCGCGCGCGACGAACTCGCTCACTCGCTTCACGCCCCGATCTTCGCAGCGCCTACCGACGACCGGAAGCGGTCATCACACCCGTCGCGGCGCCCGCCATCCCGAGTGCCCCGAAGGTGACGGCGCGTCGAACCGTGGTGCCGCGTCGTCGTCGTGGTGACAGTTCGGGCCGGCGGCGTGGGTACGAAGCCCGCACCGCGTCGTGTCGGTAGGCGACCTCGGCATCGACTGCCGGTCCCCAGAGTCCAGTCATCGTTCCTCCCCGTTCCGATGCCACAACCCTCGCTCTGAGGGGTGACACTGCGGATCGGGAGGATGCCCAGTTGTCCGGACCGGTTCGGGGCACCCGGAACCTAAGGCACCTCAGGCGCGCGCGGCGTTGGGCGGTCGGGTCGCGCTTCGGTGGCGCCGATCAGGACGCGTACCGCTCGGCCGCGCGGGCCCGTAGCTTTGCCGCCTCGACCTCGCGGTTCTTGGGCGGGGCGGTGGTCACCAGGGCCTCGAGCAGGTGCGCCGTCGCGTGCGCGACCTCGGCGACCGCTCGATCGAACGCCTCGGCGTTGGCCCGCGACGGCTTGTTGGTCCCGCTGACCTTGCGGACGTACTGCAACGCCGCCGCGTGCACCTCGTCGTCGCTGGCCGCCGGCTCGAAGTTGTGCAGGGTTCGGATGTTGCGACACATGGCATCGACCCTACGAGCCGTCCATCGGCGCGCCAACAGGGACCATCGGCGGTGTCACACTGTTCCGGTGAAGCCCGACGACGTCCCGGTCAGCGCAGCCCTGCGCGACGCCAAGGCCCGGGCTCGCTCCAGCCACTACACGGTGGGCACCCTGCAGCGGGACCCGGACGGGACGGTCTGGCTCGAGTGCTCCTGCGGCACGGTACTGCGAAACGGCCCCACGTGGACCCTCGACGAGCACGTGCGGCTGCATCGCGCGGAGGCCAAGTACCTGGAGCTCTCGGCGGCGGCGCCGCCGGGAATCCCCAGGCTGATCGACCCGAGCTACTGACTTCCCGCCGGCGGGAGTTCTCCCGGGATCCACTGGCCCCGCGGGGCCCGCTGCGGTGGCGAGCCGGGTGAAATCGGCACGAGCCGGTCGACTTCACCCGCCGCTCGGCGCGCCGCGGGGGCCGAAGTAGCGCACGCTGGAACCGTTGTCGGCAGGAATGTCGGCCGACTGATCCCGGAGGGAGGCGGCGATGGGCGGTGAGCCAGCCCGCCGGACGACGTCCGGTCGAACCCTCCGCCTGGTGACCAACGTGCCGCAGGTCGACTCGGACGACACGGTCGAGGAGTCGGTGCTCTCCCTGCCCGGGCAGCGGCGGTCGGTTGCGGCTGGCCGGCACTGGGTCGTCCGGGAGGCAGCCGAGCGGGGCGTCACCGGAATGGCCAACCAGGTCGTGGAGCTCCTCACCAGCGAGCTGATCGCGAACGCGGTGCTGCACGGTCCGCCCGGGGGGAACGTCGTCGTGCGCCTGGATTGTTCCGAGACCGTGGTCCGGGTCACCGTGAGCGATCGCGAGACGACGGTGCCCGTCGTCCTGCACCCCGACCCGATCGAGCCGAGCGGCCGCGGGATGGCGATCGTCGAGGCGATGTCGAACCGTTGGGGCGTCGACGCGGACGCCGGCGGCAAGTCGGTGTGGTTCGAGCTGGAGCTTGACGAATACTGAGCTCGACCAGGGCCCGGTCGCCGACGCCCGTCGCACCGCGGCGGCTTGAGGGACGTTCTGCCTAACGCGACCCTGGTCGAGCTCGCGCACAATGGCAGCGACCCTCAGGGACGGAGTAACCGATGGATGCCACCCGCGGTCGCGTCGCGGCCTGGCTTTTCGCGCTCCTCGCCCTGCTGATCACCTCGCTCGCGCTACCCGCGACGGCGTCGTCCGCGAGCACCCCCGCTGCAGCGGTGGAGCCGGCGCCCGTTGAGATCACCCTGTACTGGGGCCTCACGTGCACCAAGTGCGAGGAACAGCGGGAGTGGCTGGCCGAGATCGCCGAGCGGTACCCCATCGTCCTGACCGAGTACGAGGTGTGGGAGAACGGCGCCAACCGGGAGCGCTTCATCGCCGCCGCCGAGGACCTGGGCTTCGAGGCGTCGGCGGTTCCCGTGACCGTGATCGATCGCCGTGTGTGGATCGGCTTCGCCGACTCCATCGCCGAGGACATCGAGTCGGCGATCCGGCTGGCGTCGGAGGGCCGGCCGGTCCCGGCCGGGGTGTACGGGACGCCGGGCGCCGGGACCTGCTCCGAGGAGGACCTGCTCTGCGATCCGGGTGACACGGGCGCCTCGATCACGGTGCCGTTCGTCGGCGAGGTGTCGTTGTCCGGGCGATCGCTGCTGGTCTCGACGGTGATCATCGGCTTCGTGGACGGGGTCAACCCGTGCTCCCTGTGGGTGATCTCGGTGCTGCTCACGATCGTGGTCAGGACCGCGTCGCGGCGCCGGGTGTTGGCGATCGGCTCGACGTTCCTCGCAGTCACCGCGGGGATGTACGCCCTCTTCATCGTCGGCATCTATTCGGCGCTCACCGTGGTCGGCTTCCTCGGGACGATCCAGATCGTCGTGGCGATCGCGGCCGGGATCTTCGCCGTTGTCAGCATCAAGGACTACTTCGCGTTCAAGCAGGGCATCTCGTTCACGATCTCCGACTCCGCGAAGCCCGGGATCTACCGACGCGTCCGGGAGGCGGCCGGGCACCACAAGCTCGGGCCCGCGCTCGCGGCGACGGTGGCCCTGGGCGTCGCGGTGTCGCTGCTGGAGACCCCGTGCACCGCTGGGTTCCCGGTTCTCTGGGCGGGGATGCTGCAGGCCAACAACGTCGGGTTCGCCGAGGCGGCGGGCCTCTTCGTGGCCTACATGGTCCCGTTCCTGATCGACGAGATGATCGTGTTCGGCATCGCCGTGTACACGATGCGCGCGGCCAAGCTGCAGGAGAAGCACGGCGAGCTCCTGAAGCTGTTCGCCGGCGTCACGATGCTCGTCCTGGCCAGCGTCATGGCGTTCGACCCGCAACTGATGGAGAGCCCGGTCATCGCGCTGGCCCTGTTCACAGGTGCCTTCGCGGCCGCGTGGCTGGTGCATCTGGTGACCACCCGGGTGCGGCGTGCGCGCGCGGACCGCCTGCCCGGGCCGGTCGCCGAACAGCCGACCGACGAGTCGGCGTCCGAGTCCGCGGAGGTGTGATCCGACAGGCTCGG
This sequence comes from uncultured Actinotalea sp., assembly GCA_964349585.1. Lineage (GTDB taxonomy): Bacteria > Actinomycetota > Actinomycetes > Actinomycetales > Cellulomonadaceae > Actinotalea. The sequence goes on along the minus strand of CAYGGX010000011.1, from coordinate 4,914 downwards.
CCGCCGGACGCTCGGCCGCCGGACGTTCGGACGCTCGGCCGCTCAGGCCTCGCGAACGCTGCCGGAGCCGGTGATGTTGCTGGTCACCCGTGGGTCGCCCAGGTAGCTGATCTGGCCGGAGCCGGCGATGGACGCGTCGAGGGTCTGGGACGCGTTCACGTCGGCGCGGCCGGAGCCGCTGATGCTCACGACGGCGCTGCGCGCCAGGACGTCGTGGCCGGCGAAGTTGCCGGACCCGGGCAGACTCACGGCGAGCGTCTCGGTCTGCCCCTCGAGTGACACGGAGCCCGATCCGGAGATGCTCACCGCGACGTCGGAGACGTCCACCGGGTCGAGCTGGACCTGGCCGGAGCCGCTGATGTCGATGGTCAGGCGATCGCCGGGCGCGACCTCGCCGGCCACGGCGCCCGAGCCCTGGATCGAGATCGTGTCCAGCTCCGGGAGCACCAGGTCGTAGTCGATCCGCCCCGGGTTCCCCCAGCGGCCCGTCAGGTCGATCTCGAGCGTGTCGCCGTGGATCGTCGTGGTGAGCCGCTCGAGGGCCCGCTCGCCGGCCGTGATGGTCAGGGACGGCTCGCCGACGGTCAGGCGCAAGTTCCCGGACGTCTTCAGCACCACGGATGAGACCTCGGTGATCTCGCGGGACTCGGTGACCCGGTTGCCCGGGTCCACCTCGATGAAGCCGTCGGTCGTGATCGTGCACGCGGTCAGCGTGGCCGCGGCCAGGGCGGCGCTCCCGATGGCGGCAAGGCGATGGGTCAGGAAGTGGTTCATCGGTTCCTCGGCTCGTGATGTTGATCGTGGTCCTCAGCCTGGCCCGGCGCGCGGATCCGCGAAATCGGGGTCGGCCCTGGCTGAACCCTGAATCGACCCTGGCGGGGCCTCGGGGATCGCGGGGCGGCCGGCTCCCGGCATGCGAGCGGCGCGGCAGGCGGCGAGACTCGGCAGGGATGGGGGTGGTGCGCGTGGACGACGACATTCCGGCCGGTCCCCGGGTGTGCGTGCTTGCCGTCACCCCGCAGCTGACAGTCACCATCGAGCCGGGCGCAGAGCGGCGCGCCGAGGTCCACCTGCACGCCGGCGGCCAGGGGCTGTGGTTGGCCCGGATGGCCCGCAGCCTCGGCGCCGAGGTGGTGGTCCGCGGACCGTTCGGCGGCGAGGCCGGGGACGTCGTCGAGCACCTGGCCCGGATGGAGCGCCTGCAAGTTCGAACGCGAGGACCGGACCAAGGTGCTGAACGTCAACACCCCCGACGTGCCGCCCGAGCAGCTACTCGGGGTGCGCAAGGCGCCGCTGGCGTCCTTCGGTTCGGTGCAGGCGCGGGTGCACGAGGTGGACAAGGGCAACCTGATGGTGACCTACTCGGCGCTGGACCCCGGGGTCGACGCATCCTCGGACGCCGGGCTGCTCGCGGCGGGCTGGGCGACCCTGACCCTGCTCGAGGCCCCCTGCTACGTGGCCGATGCCGAGCTTCCCGAGCACCCGGAGGGCCCGCCGCCGCGCTAGGTCACTCCGTCAGCGCGCGTAGCGCCGGACGAAGGCGGGCAGCAGCCGCAGGGCGGCGCTGACGTCCGCCAGGCGGACCCGCGCCAGCAGCTCCTCGACCTCCTCGGGCGCGAAGTAGCCGGCGTTCCGGTACACGTCGATGCGCACCTCGATGCCCGGGACGTCCAGCTCGGGGTGGAACTGCGTGGCGTACAGGTTCTGCTTGACCCGGAACGCCTGCACCGGGCAGCCCGGAGAGCTGGCCAGCACGACGGCGTCCGGCGGGGGCGTCCGGATCGCCTCCTTGTGCCCGACGAACGCCTCGAAGACCGGCGGGAGGGTGGCGAAGAGCGGGTCGCTCCTGCCCGCGTCGGTCAGGGTGATCGGGACCGCCCCGACCGGCTCGGCGTAGGTCGCGTCCACCACACCGCCCGTGTGCACGCCGAGGGTCCCGACCCCGTAGCAGGCGCCGAGGAAGGGGAAGTCCCGGGCGACGACGTCGTCCAGCAGGGACGTCAGCTCGGCCTCCACCCGGCGCTGCACGGCCGACTTGTCCTCGGCCGGCACGCTGGTCGTGAACGGGCTGCCGCCCACGACGATCCCCGAGAAGTCGTCCAGGTCGAGGTCCGGCAGAGGCTCGGCCTCGAGCCGCACGCGGACCAGGTCATCGGGCGAGAGCCCGCCGAATCGGAGCATCGCGGAGTACTCGCCGTCGGCCGCTGCGTCCTCGGCCCTGGTGGCCAGGAGCAGGAAAGGCTTCACGGGCGACGAGCGTAGTGCTCCGCGGGGCCCGGAAGCGGTCAGGGATTGATGAAGCTGGCCGGGTCGGCCGTCGGGTCGGTCAGGGGATCGGTCAGCGGGTCGCGCTGCGGGTGCTCGGTCATCGTTCCTCCTTGGTTACCTCGACGGTAGGTCGATTTGGCTCGCCGTGCGCGCCGAGCGCCGCCGGGCCGCGATCCCGGGCCGCTGTCCGACGACCCGCGCGTCGGCTGCAAGATTCGCGCCGCTCGCGACACAGTTGGGGTAGCCCGCCCGACCATTCGAGCACGGGAGCCGCAGTGCGCGACGACGCCTGGTTCAACGAGGTCTTCCGCGCGCACGCGACGCCGGTGTACCGGTACCTGCTCCGCCGCGGCGCCGGGCAGGACGCGCAGGATCTCGCCGCCGACGTGCTCGCAACGGCCTGGCGCCGCCGCGAGGACGTGCCGGAGGGGGCCGAGCTGCCCTGGCTGTACCGCACGGCTGGCTACGTACTGGCCAACTACCGCCGAAAGGGCCGGCCCACCCCGGTGGCCGATGTCCCGGAGGTCGTCGAGGACTCCGATCCCGCGGACCTGTGGATCACCGACGAGGAGGTCCGTGCGGTCCTCGCGGCCCTCTCCCCTCGCGACCGCAAGGTGCTGCTCCTGCACGCCTGGGAGGGCCTGGACGGGGCCGGCCTGGCGCAGGTCCTCGGGGTCAGCCGCGGCGGGGCCGACGCCGCCCTGTCGCGGGCCCGGGCGCGGCTGCGCCAGGCGTTCGCCGAGCAGGCGGAGAGCGCGGCGTCGACCACCTGAACCCGGCAGCCCCGAGGTGCAAGGGCCCGGGTCCCGGTGACACAGACGGGTTGAGGGCCCGCCCCCGGGCCGAGGAGGTCAATCGTGGACGAGAAGAAGCCCGACCTGAGCGCCGACGACGCCGTCGCGCGCGTTCGCGCGGCCGACCTGGCGTCCGCCGCCGAGCCCGACCGGACGGAGTTGCGCGGCACCGTGGACGAGCGGATCGAGGCCGGCGCCACCGACGAGCTGGCCGAGCGGCGCGCCCGCAGGTGGACCTCCTGGCCGGCGCGCCTGGCCGGTGCCGCAGCGGCGACGCTCGTGGTCGGCCTGGGCGGTGGCTACGCCCTGGGTTCGGCCGGCGGCGGCGTGGCCGCGCAGCCGGCGATCACGCTGCAGGGACCCGCCGCGGCCGGCGGCGAGGAGCGGGCGATGGAAGCTAGTGCCGACATGGCCGCGTGGCCCGGGTACTGGGGGCGCACGGTCTTCACCGCCTCGGGCCTCTCCGATGTCGGCGGCAGCGCCGAGGCCTGGGCCTTCGACGCGAGCGGGGCGTTCTCCGAGCAGACGATCGCCTCCCTGGCTGCTGCCCTCGGCGTGCCGGGAACGCCCGTGCTGCAGGACTGGATGTGGACCGTGGGCCCGAACGACGGGAGCGCAGCCAGCGTCCAGCTCTTCGCCGACGGCACGGCGAGCGTCTACTACTACGACCCGACCAAGGACGTGTGGCGCTGCGACGTGAGCACCATGCCGCAGAAGGAGCCGGATGTGCCGGAGGAGGGCGCGACGGATGACGGCGGTACGGTGGAACCTGACGTGGCGCCTCCCGCGGACGACGTGGCGCCGCCGGCGGACGACCTTGTCGCGCCGGACGTCATCGACCCCGGCTTCGGAGTCTCCCCGGAGCCCTGCAGCCAGCAGGACCTCGGGCCGGCACCGAAGGGCGACGCCGCGGTCGCGGTGCTCCGCAGCGCGCTGGCGGACATCGGGTTCGACGCGGGCGCCTTCGAGTACGTCGCCGAGGACTACGGCGACGCGGCCTGGACCTACGTGACCGCCTACCAGGTGGTGGACGGGCAGCGGACCGGGATGGCCTGGGGCGCCGCCCTGAGCGGGGCGGGCCTCCAGTCGCTCAACGGCTCGCTCGCACCGCTGGTGTCCCTCGGCTCCTACGACGTGATCAGCCCCGCGGCCGCCGTGCTCCGGCTGTCCGACCCGCGGTTCGGCAGCAGCGGTAGCGGCTACTACCCGATGGCCGAGGGCCGCGACGACGGGGTCGTGATGGACGTCCCCGCCGTGCCGTCGGTGCCCGCGTCGGTGTCACCTGGCGCCCGGATCAGCTGGCCGGTGAGCCAGGTGACCATCACTCAGGCCCGGCTCGGGCTCGCGATGCACACCCAGCCCGACGGGGCCGCTCTGCTGGTCCCCAGCTACGAGCTGATCAGCAACGACGGTGCCGTCTGGAGCGTCATCGCCGTCGCGGACTCGCACCTCGACTTCTCCGCGGCGCGCTGAACGATGGCGGACCGCGCAACCCGGGAGGACCGGCTCGCCCGCCTGGATCGGGAGCTTCGCCGGATGGCGGTCCTGCATCGGTGCGCCGCGGCGCAGCGGGCGTCGCGGCAGCGGACCCGAGGCGTCGCCGGGGTCAGGGCCGAGTCGATCTGAGCGTCGACGGCGGGGCCGGTGCGCGTGCACCGACCCCGCCGTTCGGCGTAGGTTCGGGGACGCGCGGCGCCGGGCCGCGCAGCGAGCGTTGCCAGGGAGTGAGCGCGTGGACGAACGGGAGCCCGACGGCGGTCGGGCCGGTCGGGAGGGTCGCCGGCCGACCCGGCGCGGCCCGCTGGTGCAGCCGAACCTGCCCGGCGACGCCATCCCGAACGGCGAGCCGACC
>CAYGGX010000010.1:0-44744 GCA_964349585.1 uncultured Actinotalea sp. | reverse complement strand
CGCCCACAGGCAAGCCAGATCAGGTGTCACCTATCCGTGCAGCAGACCCGACCGCCACCGAACCCGCGAAAGTGGCACGAGTCAGGTCTGGAGCTTGCTGGGCGCGACGACCTCGCACCTGATCCCCGCCGCCCTCAACTGCCGGTACAGGCCGAAGCCGGTCGGGCCGGCCTCGTAGGCCACCGCAACCGGACCGGGCAGGTCGCCGATCCAGGATCGGATGTGCTCATAGGACGGGGTCAGCTTGGTCTGGAACAACTCGCCCGTAACGCCATCGATCGCCGCCGCAGCGACCGACCGTGCGTGCGCGTCGAGCCCCACACTCGTACGCTCGGAGAACACCGGGGCCTCCCACACCTGTCGGATAGGCCGAGCAGGCGGCCCCTGCTCGGTAACCCACGACCACGTGTGAGTGAGGCCCCGGCCCGCAACCACTCACACCCAGCGAGCGGTCAACCCATACCGTCTAGTTGGAGCGCGTCGACTCGCCCACCCTGTCGCCGAGATCACGCTGAAGCCAGGTGGTCGCGACCTCGTCGCTCTCGTGTCACGATCCACCTGCCGCGTCATGGGGTCCTGCTTTCGGGAGGTGGCCCCCGCAGGACCCGTGACCTCGTGCGCCGCGCGCTGGAGGCCAGACCTGAGAGGAGCTGTCAGTGACCACGCACCGCTGGATAGAGCTGGAGCGCCCCGAGACGGGGGTGTTCGTCGCGCGCAACGCCCGTGGGGGCGAGATCCGCCTGACGGCCGGCACCGACGACGCGACCTTCACCCCGGTCGAGCTGTTCCTGGCCGCGATCGGGAGCTGCACCGCGGCCGACGTGGACGCGATCACTGGGCGCCGGGCGCAGCCAGAGGAGTTCCGGGTGCGGGTGGACGCGCACAAGGACCGGGACGACTCCGGGAACTTCATGCGAGACATCGTCGTGACGTTCGAGGCGAGGTTCCCGCCCGGCCCCGACGGCGACGCCGCCCGCGAGGCCCTCCCGCGTGCCGTCGAGGTCTCTCACGACCGGTCCTGCACGGTCTCCCGAACGGTGCGCGCCGGCACGCCGGTGGACGCTCGCATCGTCTGAAGCAGGACGAGCTGGCGTCAGGGGAACCGCCCGTCGCCGGGGGAGAGGTCCAGGGGCCCGTCCTCGACGCAGCCGCGGCTCCGATACTCCGGGCGCAGCATGGGATACGCCTCCTCGTAGTACCGGACGGCCAGGGCCTGCGCCTGTTCCGGGGTGGCGCCGAGCAGCTCCGCCGCGCGGGCGTCGTACTGCAGCGCCGTGCACTCGGTGACCGACTCGCTCCGTTCGCCGGCCACATGGACGGCCTCGTGCACGACGACGTGCAGGGCGATCACCTGGTCCAGGTTGGGTTCCGTCTTGCGGCTCACCAGCCAGGAGTGCAGGTCGTTGCAGGTGGCTCGGCGAAGCAGGGCTACGTGCGGAGACTCCCACCGCACGCTCCCCGCGTAGTTGCTGAGATCCAGCAGATCGGGCGTGAACCGCTGACACGCGGCGTGGGCGCTCGGGTTGCCGGTCAGCTCCCGCACCACCGCCGTCGCACGTTCCTGAGCGATCTGGTGCCGCACCTCGAACCCCAGGGCCGTGAAGAACGAGACCGTCGCGACGACGAGGGCGCCGACTGCGAAGCCCACCGTGCCCCGTGGTCGAACGAGGCGAACGACCCGGCGAACGACCCAGATCCCGAGGAGGACCGTTACGACGGTGAGGACACCGACGTCGAACCAGGCGGGAATCATCGGACGAATGGGGTGTCGGAACGGGCCGGGGGCATCCACGCAGCGTAGCGCCGCAGGTCAGAGGCTCGGAGGAGGCCCGTCGCCGGTGCGCGAGGGCCGCGAGGGCCGAAGGTCTCAGAGGGGCCCCGAACCGGCCGCTTAGCCTGGCAATGTCCCTAGTGGACGTGAACCATGACGCAACGCCTGGAGTGAATTTCAGCGGGGCAGCACGTCGTAGCCGACGTCTCCCCGGGACGACGCGGCCCGGGCGGCGCGCGGGGTCACGCCCGCTCCTTCACAGCTGGCACGGACGGGCATCGTGACTAAGAAGCAATCCAGGTACCCCGGTCTCCCCGACGTCATCCACGGCAACGGTGCGGTGGCCCACGTCATGAAGCACGTCTGCGGCGGGGTGATCGGATACCCGATCACGCCCTCCACCGAGATCGCGGAACTGTTCGAGGCTGCTCGAGCCGAGGGAGTCCTGAACGTCTGGGGCAAGCACCCGTTCTTCTTCGAGACGGAGGGGGAGCACTCGGCACAGAGCGGCGCCCTCGGCGCCGCCCTGACCGGCGGGCAGTTCATCTCCAACGCCTCGTCGAGCCAGGGGATCCTGTACGCGATGGAGTCCCACTTCGTCACCGTGGGCAAGAAGATCGGCGGCTTCGTGCTGCAGGTCGCCGCCCGCGTGGTCTCCAAGCACTCCCTGAACGTGATGGCCGGGCACGACGACGTGTATGCGCTCCTCCCGTCCGGGTACACGATCCTGTTCGGCTCCAACCCGCAGGAGGCGGCCGACTTGGCCGCGATCTCCTACCGCACGTCCGCCCTGTCGCTGATCCCGGTCGCCAACGCGATGGACGGCTTCGCCACGAGCCACGTGATGAGTGAGGCGCGCCTGCCCGAGCCCGAGCTGCTCCGCGAGTACCTGGGCGATCCTTCCGGCCGCATCGTCTGCCCGACCGTCGCCCAGGAGATGCTCTTCGGGGCGAAGGGGCGCGTCTTCCAGCTCGCCACGTACCTGGACCGGCACGCCGACGACTTCCCCACCGACGACCTCGTCGCCCTGCGCGCCTACCTGGCCGACACCGCCGAGAAGATCGAGCAGGACAACGCCGGCGACCTGGTCGGCGAGACGGCGGCGTGGGTACCCACAGAACTGCAGCCCCAGTGGCGCCGCCAGTGGATCGGTGCGTGGGAGAAGGGGACGCGTCAGCTCGTCCCTGCGCTCGTCGACCCGCACAACCCCGGCCTGACGGGCCCCGTCCAGAACCAGCCCGACTTCCAGGCCGGCGCCGTGGACCACCGGACGCACTTCGCGAGCGCGGTCCCGACCCTCGTCCGGCAGGCGATGGCCGAGTACTCGGCCCTCAGCGGACGTCAGTACGCACCGGTGCACGCCTTCGACTGCGATGACGCCGACTACATCATGGTCGGGCTCGGCTCGGTCACCGATGACGTCCGGGCGGTTCTGCCGCACCTGCGCGCCCAGGGCATGAAGGTCGGGGTCGTGTCGGTCAAGCTCCTCCAGCCGTTCCCCGAGGCCGAGCTGGTCGCGGCTCTCTCGGGCGCGAAGGCCGTCACGGTGCTCGAGCGCTCCGACGACACCGCCCTCACCCGGGCGGTCACCCAGGCCCTCTTCAAGGCCCGGGCGAACGCCGACAGCCCGCAGTACGAGGGCATCCCGGCGATCTCCGCCACGCCCCGCCTCACGACGGCGATCTTCGGCCTCGGTGGTCACGACCTGCAGCCGCGGCACACGATCGCGGCCTTCAAGCAGATGGCCGACGGCGGCAAGTCGCCGCTGCTCTACCTCGGTTCGCAGTTCTTCAGCAAGGACCCCTCACCGGAGATGGCCGAGAGGCAGGCCAGGCTGCGGGCGGCGTACCCGGAGACGGAGCTGATGGCTCTGGAGACCGAGCCGAACCCGGCGGTGCTCCCACCGACCGCGCTGCGGATCCGGTTCCACTCGGTCGGCGGCTACGGGACCATCGCCACCGGGAAGCTGCTCACCGACATCCTGGCGGGCGTGCTCGGCATGCACTCCAAGTCCGCGCCGAAGTACGGCTCGGAGAAGAGCGGCGCGGCCACCAACTACTACATCACCCTCAGCCCGGAGCCCGTGCTCCTCACCAACGCCGAGCTCGAGGACGTCGAGGTCGTGGTCTCGCCCGACCACAAGGCGTTCGTTCACACCAACCCGCTGAAGGGCCTCGTGCCGGGCGGCACCTTCATCCTGCAGTCGGACCTGCCGCCGGAGGACGTCTGGCGCGCGCTGCCCGCGTACGCGCGTAAGGCGATCCGGGAACGAGGGATCCGGTTCCTGGTGGTCGACGCGTTCGCTGTCGCGAAGCAGCACGCACCGACCCCCGAGCTCGAGACCCGGATGATGGGCATCGCCTTCATCGGCGCCGTCGCCGGCCACGTCGACCGGGTGTCCACCGGCGCATCGGTCGAGGCGATCCGCGAGAAGGTCCGCGAACAGCTCGTCACGAAGTTCGGCAGCAAGGGCGAGGCCGTCGTCGAGGGGAACATGGCCGTCATCCACGACGGCATCGAGGCGACCCACGTCGTGGACTACGACGCGCCGGCCTTCGTCGCGATCGACGCCGAACCGGCGGCCCGGTCCGTGCGGACCTCCGCGCTGTCGGCCTCGATGTGTCCGACGGTGACCGGAGCCCGGACGAGCGGGCTGTTCGACCCGGCCTACTACGAGGACCTCATCGCGCGCCCGTTCCGGGAAGGGACGATCAGCGAGTCCCCGGTGCTGCCGGGGATGGGGCTGTTCATGCCGGTGGGGACGGGTGCCGCCAAGGACAAGGGCATCTTCCGCCGGACCGTCCCGGTGTTCGACCCGACGCAGTGCACGGCGTGCCTCGAGTGCGCCCTGGTGTGCCCGGACGTCGCCATCCCGAACACCGTGCACGAGATCCACGACCTGCTGCTGGGCGGGATCGCGGCGATCGACGCCACAGAGCCGCAGCGTGAGGCCCTTCGCGCGCAGGTCTACCCCTGGGCCGAGCGCGTCCGGGAGCTGTACCGCCAGGACAAGAGCGATCGGGCCTTCGCCGACGTCGCCGCGGAGGCCACCTCCGTGCTCGACGGCAAGCCGACGCTCGCCAGCAATGCGGAGAAGGTCGTCGCGGCGCTGGCCAAGTTCCCGGTAGCCCGCACCCGCCCGTACTTCGACGCCATGGAGGCGGACGTTCCGGGCACCGGTGGCCTGTTCTCGGCGACCATCGACCCGTGGAAGTGCACCGGCTGCCTGCAGTGCGTCGACGTCTGCGGCCCCGGCGCCCTGACAGCGGCCGACCAGGATGCGGACATCCTCACGATGCTCGAGGAGCGGTTCGAGGTCCTGTCCGGGCTGCCCAACACGCCGAAGCGATTCATCGAAGGTTCCACGACGCGCGACGGCGACATCAAGCGCCTGATGCTCGACCACGAGAACTACTACGCGACGACCGGCGGGCACGGCGCGTGCCGCGGCTGTGGCGAGGTCACCGCGATCCGGCTGGTCACCTCGATGAGTCGGGCGCTCGGCGAGGAGCGGCGGACCGCTCACATGCGCGAGCTCGACGACCTGATCGAGCGTCTCGCGGCGAAGCTGGGGGAGCTCGACCCCGACGAGTCCGAGCGTCGGCAGCGCATCGGGTCGATCATCGGCGAGCTGGAGCGGAGCCTGTACCTGTATGAGGGTGGACCCACCGGCAACGGCCCGGCCCCGACGGTGGTTGCGAACGCCACCGGGTGCAGCAGCGTGTACGCCTCGACGCTGCCGTTCACGCCGTACCTCGACCCGTGGGTGAACAGCCTGTTCCAGGACGCTCAGCCCCTGGCGGTCGGCCTGTTCGAGGGCATCACGGCCGGGCTTGTGCCGGAGGTCCGCGCCCTGCGGCAAGCACGCCTCGAGCTGGCCGACGACTACGACGAGGCGCGGGACGCCAAGGGCCTGAGCATGCTGTCCTGGCGGGCCTTCACGCCTGACGAGATCGCCCTGCTGCCGAACGTGCTCACCATCGGTGGTGACGGGGCGAGCTACGACATCGGCTTCGGGGCGATGTCCCGCGTGCTTGCCAGCGGGACTCCGGTCAAGGTCATGGTGCTCAACACGGGCGCCTACTCGAACACCGGCGGCCAGGCATCGACCGCGAGCTTCATCGGCCAGGACGCCGACCTGGCGCGGTTCGGCAAGGCGCACGACGGCAAGCAGGAGGGCCGCAAGGAGCTCGCGCTGATCGCGGCGTTCCACCCCGGCGTGTTCGCCTGCTCGACGGCGACCGCCCTGCACGGGCACTTCCTCAAGGCGACGATGGACCTCCTCGGGTTCGGCTCGGGCGCCGGGGTGATGGACGTCTACACCCCCTGTGGGACCGAGAACGGCATCCCGGAGGACCTGTCGAACGCGCGCTCCCGGCTCGCGGTTGAGAGCCGGATCAGCCCGGTCTTCGTGCACGACCCCAGGCGCGGCGACACGCTGCGCGAGCGGTTCAGCCTCGACGGCAACCCCGACGTCGACAAGACCTGGACGACGAGCACCCTGGAGTACGTCGACGAAGGGGGTCGTCCGCAACTGATGACGACGCCGCTGACTCCGGCCGAGTTCGCCCTTGGCGAGGTCAGGTTCAAGAAGCAGTTCCGTCGGCTGGCCGCCGATCTCGAGGCGACGGCCGTCCCGATCGCCGAGTACGTCGAGCTGTCCCCGGCGGAGCGCACCGGCCGTGTGCCGTTCGTCTACGCGACTGACGACGACCGTCGCCTGATCAAGGTGGCCTGCTCCGGCTCCGTGGTGGCGCTGGTCGAGGACCGTCGCCGGCACTGGCAGACGCTGCAGTACATCTCCGGCCAGGCGGAGGCGCAACTCACCGCGGCGCACCGGGCCGAGATCGAGCAGCTGACGGCCCAGTACTCCGAGGCGGCCAAGCTCCGGGAGTCCTCGCTGGACGACATCGCCCGGGCAATGTCCGACCTGGCCGTGTCCAGCAAGGCTCCCGCCGGCCTCGGTGGGACGCTTGCCGGGATGTCGGTTGGCAACGGGGCGACGACCGCCCCGGCGGCCAGGCCGCCTTCGGCCGCCGTCGCGGTCAGCGACTTGCCGGTCTACCTCGACCCTGCCGACATCGCCCTCTGCACGGACTGCGGGACGTGCTACCAGGAGCTGCCGCAGTTCTTCGAGAAGATCACCGAGATCATCGATGGCCAGGTGATGACCGTCGCCCGGATGATTCCCGGCTCGATGGACGGTGTGGAGATCACGCCGGACCTCGCGAAGCGGATCGAGCGGGTCAAGGCGACGTGCGACGCGGAGATCATCAAGTGAGCACCGTCACGCCACCGCGATCGGACGGGGCCGCTGAGCGCTCCCCGACCGAGGACGTTCTGCGCTACGTCGACGCGCAGTCCTCGATCGAGAGCACCCGTTCGCAGCTCGAGGAGCTCGAGGCCACGGAGGGCGTCGAGACCTTCACGCGTCAGCTGGAGCTGCTCAAGCGCCGGCTGCTGAGCGAGCCACAGGCGTTCCGCGAGATGTTCATCGCCGACGGCATGCGTGCGGTCGCGTGGGAGTTCGGGCAGCCGGAGCTGAGCGCCGAGTTCGTCCAGACCTTGTGGGCGATGCTGCAGCGGGACGACGACGCAAGCGCGGTGCTCATGCGGTTCGTGTGGAACGTCCCCCTGGCGATGAAGCGCAAGTTCATCCGCGGGCTCGACCGGCACCTGTCCGACCGGTACCCGATGTTCGACGGGCTCTCGATCGACTGGCCGGCGGGCAGCACGATCCCGCCCTACATCCGGGAGCCCGAGGACCGGGCGCACGACTTCGAGCTGGTCAACAAGGGTTGGCTCGGGTACATGGACCTCGGCTATACGGCCAGGGACATCGACCTGCTGGTCTGGCTCGAGGCGCTGCGGGACAAGCAGTGCGCCGAGCGGCCGTGCGAGCTGGGCGTGTTCCTGGCGGAGCACAAGCAGCCCACCGGCGGCTGCCCCGTCAAGATCCACATCCCCGAGATGATGGAGCTGATCGGCACCGGCCGCTTCCGGGACGCACTCGAGATGCTCGAGTCCTGCAACCCACTGCCGAACGTGACCGGGCGGGTGTGCCCGCAGGAGCTTCAGTGCCAGGGTGTCTGCCTGCACAAGACGGCCATGTCGATCGGCCAGCTCGAGTGGTTCCTGCCCGAGCGGGAGAAGCTGGTCCACCCGGGCGGCGCGGCCGCTCGGTTCTCGGGTGTGCGTGATCCGTGGGAGGTCGCAAGCCGACCTCCGGTCGCCATCGTCGGCTCGGGCCCGTCCGGCCTGATCAACGCGTACCTGCTGGCAGCCGAGGGGTTCCCGGTCACGGTCTTCGAGGCGTTCCACGCGCTCGGGGGAGTGCTCCGCTACGGGATCCCCGAGTTCCGGCTGCCCAACCAGCTGATCGACGACGTCGTGGAGAAGATCGAGCTGCTCGGCGGGCGCTTCGTGCGCAACTTCGTCGTCGGCAAGACGGCGACCCTGCAGGACCTGCGGGATGCGGGCTTCTGGCGGATCTTCGTGGGCAGCGGCGCCGGCCTGCCCCGGTTCATGAACGTGCCCGGTGAGCACCTGCTCAACGTGATGTCCGCCAACGAGTTCCTCACCCGCGTGAACCTGATGCAGGCGTTGCGCGAGGACTACGAGACCCCGCTCCCGGACATCGCCGGCAAGCAGGTCATCGTCATCGGCGGCGGGAACACCGCGATGGACGCGTGCCGCACCGCCAAGCGCCTGGGCGGCAACGTGACGATCGTCTACCGGCGGACGCAGAGCGAGATGCCCGCGCGCGTCGAGGAGCTCGAGCACGCGCTGGAGGAGGGCATCGCCCTCAAGGTGCTGGCCGCCCCGTCGGAGTTCCTCGGCGACCTGGAGACCGGGTTCGTGACGGCCGCCACCCTGGACCTGATGGAGCTCGGCGAGCCGGACGACTCCGGCCGCCGGCGCCCGATCCGAACCGGCCGCACCGAGACCATCAGCGCGGACCTGGTCATCATGGCACTCGGCAACGATGCCAACCCGATCATCAAGGACTCCGAGCCGAGGATCGCGACGTCCAAGTGGGGGACCCTCAACCTGGACCACGAGGGCACCCAGGAGACGACCCTGCCCGGCGTCTACACCGGCGGCGACGCCGCCCGCGGCGGCTCGACGGCCATCATGGCGGCGGGTGACGGTCAGGCGGCGGCCCGGGAGATCGCCGGCAAGCTCGACGTCCCGCTCGAGGCGATCCCGGCGATGGTGGCGAGCGCCCGCGAGTACACCGACGTTGCGGCGTCGGCGGCGACCATCGTGGCCAAGACCGAGCTCAGCGAGGGGATCATGGAGTTCACGGTCAACGCGCCCGTGATCGCCCGCTCCGCGCGACCCGGTCAGTTCGTGCGGGTGCTGCCCCGGCCCGACGGCGAGCTGATCCCCCTCACCCTGGCGGACTGGGACGCTAGGGACGGCACCGTCTGCCTCGTGATCCAGGGCGTCGGCACCTCCAGCATCGAGATCAACGCGATGGAGGTCGGCGACACTTTCGCCGGGATCGCCGGTCCCTTGGGCCGCCCGAGCGAGATCCACCACTACGACGCCGACTCGACAGTCGTGTTCACCGCCGGCGGTCTCGGCCTCCCGCCGGTACACCCGATCATGCGCGAGCACCTGCGGATCGGGAACCACGTGACCCTGATCTCGGGGTTCCGCAGCGCCAACCTGATGTTCTGGGATGGTCCCGAGGAGCGCGTCGGCCTACTCCAGGCGGAGTTCGGCGACCAGCTGGAGGTCATCTACGCCACCAACGACGGCACCTTCGGTGTTCAGGGCTTCGTGACGACGCCGCTGACCGAGCTACTCGAGGCGAACAAGCGCGGCGAGGGTCGTCGCATCTCCGAGGTGGTGACGATCGGTCCGCCGCTGATGATGCGCGCGGTGAGCGACCTCACCAAGTCGTACGAGGTCCCGTGCGTGGCGAGCCTCAACTCGATCATGGTCGACGCGACCGGGATGTGCGGCGCCTGCATGGTCCCGGTGGTCATCGAGGATCGCCTGGTTCGCAAGCACGCGTGCATCGACGGGCCGGAGATCGACTCGCACATCATCGACTGGGACAAGTTCCTGCCGCGGTTCGGCCTGTTCCGCGCGCAGGAGCAGGCGAGCCGCGTTCGGCACGGCCTCTGATCGACCTTCCGACCTCAGGCGACGTCGTCGGCCCGGTAGCCCGCGGCGTCCACCTTGCGGTGGTCGCGGACCCCGGCAAGTCCGCCGAGGACTGCCGCACCGAGGCTCGCCACCAGCCACAGGAGCGCGGCGACGACGCCCACGGTCGTCCACGCGCCCTCATCGACGGGGAAGCGCGGGAACAGGTTCACGTCGAGCAGCAGGTTGTACTCGGCGCCGACGGCCCAGGCGAGGAGCGCGACGACGACCGCCACCACGATGGCCCAGAGGACCGCCAAGCCCTGCTTGGCGCCGCCGAAGCGGGCCATTCGTCCGGCGACGTAGCCGCCCGCGTGGTAGGCGGTGAACATGATCACCAGAACGAGGAGCGCCCCGAACAGGCCGACCGTCTCCGTGAGACCGACGGCGCTCTTGGGCTGACGCTAGGCACGGCTGATCAAGCCGGCAACCGGAGGAGCCTGACGGGTGGCCGTAACCGCCCGGCCGGACGCAGGGTGGTGCGCGGGCCGGGCGCTCGACCGCCTATGCGGTGAGGTCCCGTCGCCGGAACAGCGCCGAGGCCACCGCGAGCAGCGCTGCGGCGGCGGCAGTGACCGCCAGCACCGCACCGGCGTCGAAGGCAGCTGCGGGCAGGGCCGGAACCAGGGCGAAGGGCAGTCGGTCCGAGACTGCCTCCGGCAGGTTGAACAACGGCCCGTACATCCCCAGGACGATCGAGCCGATGAGCAGCGTCCAGACCCACCACACTCCGCCGCGGGGGAGGCCGTACGCGACGGCCGCAAGCCCGGCGAATCCGAGGGCAACGGGCAGGTACACCAGGGCGGCGAGGGTGAAGTCCCACACCACGGAGGTCTCGCCGGTCGAGCTGGCGATTCCCAACCCGAAGCTCAGGCCGGACAGCAGCAGCAGGATTGCCGAGCCGATCGTCGTGACGGCCAGCGCCCCGCCCAGCCACCGATAGCGGCTGATGGCCGAGCCGAGGACGGCTCCCGTCCGCCCCTCCGCCTCCTCGCGATGCTGGCGGTTGACGGCGATCACGGCATAGATGGCGACCGCCATCGCGAAGAACACCAGCATCCGCGCCATGGAGAGGCGAAGGACCTCCCCGGTCTCGAAGGCGGCCATGTCCTCGACGCCGAACACCTGGGCGAGCTGGGGCTGATCGCGGAAGCTCTCAACGATGCCCTGCCCCATCGCGCCGGTGAGGATCCCGGTCACGATCAATCCGATGCTCCAGCCGATGATGCTGCCCCGCTCGAGGCGGAGATTGAGCCCGAACGACGAGAGCAGGCCTGGCGTTGCGTCGGCACGACCGCCCCGGGCCGCCACAAGGCCCGCGCCCAGGTCGCGTCGCCGGCTGAGCAGATACGAGAGCCCGACCAGCAGGACCACCAGCGCGATGTTCAGCAGCAGGGGCCACCACCGCAGGTCGGTGAACGCCCGGGTCTGTTGGGCCCACCCGATCGGCGAGAGCCACGAGAGCCAGGTGCCACCTCGTTGCTGGGCGTCCCCGATCCCGCGCAGCACGTATGCCAGGCCAAGCACCGCCCCGGCCATCCCGACGGCGGTGCGGGAGTGCTCGGTGACCTGGGCGGTGACTGCTGCCACGCCACCGAACACCAGCCCTGTCGTGCCGACGCCGAGGGAGAACGCCAGAGCATCGGCGATCGCGAAGTCACCGCTGGCGATCGCAAGGAAGAGCAGGAGGGTGACCGCCGCGTTTGCGACGATCACGTTTGCGATGGCCGCGGTGAGGTGGGCGTGCCGACCGACCACGCTCGCACGGATCAGCTCGGCCCGCCCGGTCTCCTCCTCGGTGCGGGTGTGCCGCACGACCAGGAAGATCGACATCAGCGCGGATGCGATCGCCAGCCAGCCGAGCATCTCGTTGGTCAGCATCGCCCCGAACGTGTAGTCGTCGAGACCGTAGCCGGGACCGGCGAGGAGCGCACCGGAAGGCTCCATCATGATCGCGGCCCTGCCCTGCAGGGACTCGTGATCCGGGTAGGCGATCGGAAGTGCCGCGGAGAAGTAGCCGATCAGGCCGGCGATCGACACCGCCCAGATCGGGATCCGCAGCCGATCCCGCCGGAGCGTGAAGCGGACGATTCGGCGGGTGCCAGCCAGGTGCTCCCGCCCGTCGGCGATGACCGCAGTGGTGCTCATTCCGGGCTCCCGGAGGTTGCCGGGGCCACGCCGTAGTGGTGCATGAAGAGCTCCTCGAGCGTCGGCGGAGTGCTGACCAGGCTGGTGATCCCCTGGTCAGCCAGCAGCGCGAGGGCGGGGGAGAGGGCGTCGTCGTCCGCGGAGAACCGGACCCGGTCGCCATCCCTCGCCACGTCGTGCACGCCGGGCACGGTGGCCACCACCGTCGCGTCACCGCGCGTGATCACCTCGACCGCGGTGCGGGTGAGGTGGCGCAGCTCGGCGAGCGTCCCCGTCTGGACGGCGCGCCCCTCCCGGATGATCGTGACCCGGTCACAGAGCTTCTCCACCTCAGCCAGGATGTGGCTGGACAGGAGCACGGTGCGGCCCATCGACTTCGCGCGGCTGATGTACTCCTGGAACACGAGCTCCATCAGCGGGTCCAGCCCGGAGGTCGGCTCGTCGAGCACCAGGAGGTCCACGTCGGAGGCCAGGGCCGCGACAAGCGCCACCTTCTGCCGGTTGCCCTTGGAGTACGACCGGGCCTTCTTGGTCGGGTCGAGGTCGAACCGCTCGAGCAGCTCGGACTTGAGCGCGGGGTCGACCCCGCCGCGCAGGCCGGCGATGAAGTCGATCGCCTCACCGCCGGTCAGCTTGGGCCAGAGGTTGACCTCGCCCGGGACGTAGGAGAGCCGCCGGTGCAGCTGCACCGCGTCCACCCACGGGTCGGCGCCGAACAGCCTGACCGAACCCGAGTCGGCCTTGAGAAGGCCGAGCAGGACGCGGATCGTGGTGGACTTGCCGGCGCCGTTCGGGCCGAGGAACCCGTGCACCTCGCCGGGCTCGACAGCCAGGTCGAGGCCGTCCAGGGCGCGAACGGGACCGAAGGACTTGCTCAGGGAACGCACGTCAATGACAGGGGACATGGGTGTTGCAGCTTTCTCGGGAAGGAGACGCTCAGGGCGTCGGTTCATCGGGGGTCTCGGGGCTGCTGGGGGGATCGCCGACGTGGAGGAGGTATGCGTCCAGCATCCGGTGGTCGGTGTACAGGCCCTGCGAGAAGATCTCAACGGTGGGCAGCGCGGCCCGACCGAGGTAGGACTGAAGGATCGCCGCGAGGTCCCTGGCATCCGCCGGTGGATGCAGCCGCATGTCGAGGAGGATCGCGCCGAACCCGGAGAGCGTCAGGTAGAAGACCCGCGCCCGTTCGTCCCGGCTCGGCTTGATCGTGCCCGCCGCGACGCCCTGGGCGACGTACTCCTGCGCGTCGGCGACGAAGTGGTCGAAGAAGGAGCGGCCCGCGTCCCCACCCTCAGCGATCGTGTTGAGCGCGTAGCCGACGAGGGGTGCGAGCTCGTCGAGGGCCGCCATGGATAGGAACGCGGCCGTTGCGCCCGAGGGATCCACGGCGGCGGCCTTGTGCTCCTTGATCACGCCGAGCACGTGCTCGTCGCAGGCCTGGCGCAGGCCATCCTTCGACCCGAAGTGGTGCACGATCAGCGCCGGGCTGACCCCTGCGTCCGACGCGATGGCACGAAGCCCCACACGGAACCCGTCGAGACCGAATCGGCGGACCGCCGCGTCGCGGATCCTTGCTCGGGTGGTCGAGTCGGTCCGGGCGTCGGCGGCATCGGTGCGGGCTGAACGCACGTTCAGGATGCTAAACGAGTGTTCAGCGCGGGTCAAGCCCGGGTGGGGGACGGCGTGTCCCCACGGGGCGACGACGAAGGCCCCGACCTTGCGGTCGGGGCCTTCGGGATGCAGACCGGAGCCCGCTGGAGGTCAGAGGGGGCGAATGCTCGACGCCTGGGGACCCTTGGGGCCCTGGGTGATGTCGAACTCGACCTTCTGGTTCTCCTCGAGCGAACGGTAGCCGCTCGCCTCGATGGCGGAGAAGTGGGCGAACACGTCGGCGCCGCCGTCGTCGGGCTGGATGAACCCGAACCCCTTCTCGGAGTTGAACCACTTCACGGTTCCTGTGGCCATGGGAAGCTCCTTCCAGAGCACTTAACCGGTGCCGCTCTTCGGTACCGGTCGTCACGGTGATTCTTCGTCTGCTCCGTAGAAGGCTAAGCAACCCGGTTGGCACCAGGGGCACCACAAACGGAAAAACCTACTGCAACTATGCGGCATAGCGTACACGAGGCGCGGTCCGGTTGCCCATGATCGGATCGGCCGGGCGCCACTCGGCGGGCGCGCGTCTCGGACGGGGCTCTGTGGGACGGCTGGTCTCGGCCACCCCCCCAAGAGCCGGACACGCGGGTAGCCGGCGGGCGCCGCTGGGTTACGCTTGCGTAGGTTCGTCGAAACCAGGCGGCGCCGCCAAAGGCCCAAGGGTCCCAACAGAGCGGAATACCCGCATGGACACCATCTCCCCGGTACGTCCCGGGCCGACCGCTCGCGAGCGTCAGGTCAGCGACTTCGCCGCCCTGAGCCAGACCGTCCACGAGTCGGGCCTGATGCGGCGCCGGTACGGGTACTACTGGACGCGGTTCTTCACCCTCACCCTGGTGCTCGGCGGTATCATCGCGGTCTCGGCCGTGCTGCGCGACTCCTGGTGGCAGCTCGCCGTCGCCGCGGTCCTCGCCCTGGCGCTCGGCCAGGTGATGTTCCTCGGGCACGACACGGCCCACCGGCAGGTGTTCGCATCGGGCAAGTGGAACGACTGGGCCAGCCTGGTCATCGCCAATCTGTATGCCGGCATGAGCTACGGGTGGTGGACGCACAAGCACAGCCGCCACCACGCCAAGCCCAACCAGATAGCGGCGGATCCCGACATCGGGACGGACTTCATCGTGTTCCACACCGAGGATCTGGCGAAGCCGCGCACGGGCTTGAGCGGGTGGTTCGCGGCCCGCCAGGGTTGGCTCTTCTTCCCACTTCTCCTGCTCGAGGGCCTGAACCTGCACGTCTCGGGCGTGAAGACGATCTTTGGTCGCGGCCCGGTGAAGCGGCGACCTGTCGAGATCGCATTCGTCACCCTTCGCCTGGGCGGCTACCTGGCACTGGTGTTCTGGTTGATGCCCGTCGGCATCGCGGCCGCCTTCATCGCGATCCAGCTCGGGCTCTTCGGCCTCTACATGGGCGCCGTCTTCGCCCCGAACCACAAGGGGATGCCGATCCTGGCGCGAGACACCCGAATGGACTTCCTGCGCCGGCAGGTCCTGATGAGCCGGAACATCTCGGGGCCGCGGCCGGTCGACTGGTTCATGGGTGGGCTGAACTTCCAGATCGAGCACCACGTCTTCCCGAGCATGCCCCGCCCGAACCTGCGGCGCGTGCAGCCGCTCGTGCGCGAGTTCTGCGAGGCGCGGGGGATCCGCTACACCGAGACGTCGATGCTGCGCTCGTACGGGATCGTGATCCGCTACCTGAACCGGGTGGGCGTCGCGGCCCGCGACCCGTTCCAGTGCCCACTCACCACGGAGTACCGGTCGGCCCGCTGAGGTTCAGCCCGTCCCGTACTCCCAGTGCCATGGCTCCAGGGGACCGGACCCTCCGGGCCCCATGTAGGGCGGGTGCATCCAGCCGAAGCGGGGCCCGTTGTCCCGCATCCACAGGTAGTACGGCCGGTCGAACTGACCGACGGCACCGAACCCGTCGAAGTCGACGGCGAGACCGCGGCCGTGGTTCGAGGTTCCCGGGTCCGCCGCGAGCGAGCCACGGGACTCCTTCGTGGCGACCTGGGTCGAGTAGTCCCGGTAGGAGCTGGAGACCGCGAGGTCGCGACCGAACTTCGACCGGAAGGCCCCGTTCAGCTCCTCGAGCGCGGCGGCCGCGTCGCACCGCAGCAGAACCCCGGAGGTGAACCCGACGCCGCACATCAGCTTGTGCGGGACAGCACCGTTCCGCGACGCGTCAACGGCGGCGATCCGCCGAGCGATCTCGGCCGCCCGCTGCTCGGCAGCCGCGATCTCGGCCGCCCGCTGCTCGGCAGCCGCGGCCTCGGCGGCGGCGATCTCGAGCAACGCCTCATCGGTCAGCGTCCGGACCTGTTCCGTCAGTTCCGACACCTGGGCCGCGAGCTCCAGCATCCGGTCGCTGACCTGCAGATCCGGGGCCGCCGTCGGTGACCCGGCCGACGAGGCAACCGGGGCAACCGGCTCGATGTCCGGGGTGACCCCCCGCGGGGCGCTCGTGGCGATGAGGCCCCCGTCAGCCGCCCCGGGCTCGGCGAGGGCGGCAGGACCGGTCACCCCGGGCTCGGCGAGGGCGGCCGGCGCGGTCACCTCGACCAGGGCGAGGAGCTCGGCGACTGCCTCGTCGAGGGGCGAGACCGCTTCGGCGTCGACGATGCCGGCCGCGACCACCACCACCGGTCCCGCGTCGTTCACTGCGGCGATGGCCGCTTCCAGGGCCACCGCGTGGCGAGCGGCGGCGTAGTGCTCGCCCTGCGCCGAGAGCCGGGTGGCGCTGGCCTGGTCGATCCTCGTCCGCAGCTCCGACCGCGACTGCTCGGCCTGGAGCTCCTGCCGCAGGGTGAGATCGGAGTGCACGCCGCCGATTGCGAGGGTCAGTGCGACGACGCTCGCGGCCAGGGCGATCCCGGGCCAGGATCCCGGACCGTTTGTCGCGACGTGCCGCGACCGCGGGCGCGAGTGCCGGCCGGGTCGAGGGGGCGGGGCAGCGAGCCGGAGTACCCGCCCGGCCACGACAGCCGGTCCGGGCCGGGGTGCCGGCTGCCGGAGGTCGCGCCTGGTGATCGGTCCGGCTCCGGATCGGGCGCGCACCGCACCGGCGGGCGGGGCGTCGCGAAGGGACCGCCGGGTGACCGGCGGCTCCGGTGTGTTCCGGAGGTCCCGCTCCATGCATCCTCACAGCGCCGATGTGCAAGCGTCTCCATGAGGATGTCGGCCATCCCGAGCGGGGCGTGAACCCCTGGGTCGGGTGAATTCCCGCCCGGCACGCACGCGGGCGACGGCGGGCCCGGCGAAGTGCCGGGGCCCGCCGTCAGGTCGATCAGCTGCAGCCGCTGGTGCTCCCGCAACCCTCGCACACGTAGCACGAGCCGGAGGGGCGCATCTTGATCCCGCAGGACAGGCACAGCGGAGCGTCGGCGGTCCTGCCGAGCTTGAGCTCGACGAGCTCGGCGGAGGAGTGGACCTCCCGCGGCGCGGGCTCGGCCTGGATGTCGTCGTCGGGCAGCTCCGCTGCCTGGCCGCCCGGCTCGACCGGCACGGCGCCCTGGTCCGGGACCTCTTCCGCCGTGCTGTACGAGCCGGTCTGCAACTGACGCTTGCGCTCCTCAGCGGTGAAGATGCCCAGTGCCGAGCGGGTCTCGAAGGGCAGGTAGTCCAGCGCGAGGCGCCGGAAGATGTAGTCCATCATCGACTGCGCCATCCGGATGTCCGGGTCGTCGGTCATCCCCGCCGGCTCGAACCGCATGTTGGTGAACTTCTCGACGTAGGTCTCCAGCGGCACCCCGTACTGCAGGGCTACCGAGACGGCGATCGAGAAGGCATCCATGACGCCAGCCAGGGTCGAGCCCTGCTTGCCGAGCTTGAGGAAGACCTCACCGAGGCCGTCGCCCGGGTAGGAGCCCGCGGTGATGTAGCCGTCCGCGCCGCCAACCTTGAAGGACGTGGTCACCGAGGTGCGCTGCCGGGGGAGCCGCGTCCGCACGGCCCGCGCCGGCGCCGCGTCGTTCGTCGGCGCAGCGGCCGACGGGGTGGTCGAGGCTGAGCCGGCGTGCCCGTCGGACAGCGGCTGACCCACCTTGCAGTTGTCGCGGTAGATGGCCAGCGCCTTGATGCCCATCTTCCAGGACTTGAAGTAGATCTCCTCGATGTCCTCGATCGTTGCGGACTCCGGCATGTTCACCGTCTTGGAGATTGCCCCGGAGATGAACGGCTGCACCGCCGCCATCATCCGGACGTGGCCCATCGGCGAGATCGCCCGCTCGCCCATCGCGCAGTCGAACACCTCGTAGTGCTCGGACTTGAGCCCGGGCGCGTCGATGACGTGGCCGTGGGCCGCGATGTGCTCGACGATCGCCTCCACCGTCTCATCGGCGTAGCCCATCCGCCGCAGCGCCCGGGGGATCGTCTGGTTGACGATCTGCATCGAGCCGCCGCCGACGAGCTTCTTGAACTTGACCAGGGAGAAGTCGGGCTCCACGCCGGTGGTGTCGCAGTCCATCATGAAGCCGATCGTGCCGGTCGGGGCCAGCACCGAGGCCTGCGCGTTGCGCCAGCCCGCTGCCTCACCGATCTTGTTCCCCGCGGCCCAGACCTTGGTCGCGGCCCGGTGGATCTCGCGATCCATCGAACCCAGGGTCCGGATGTCGTCGTTCGCGGCCGCGTGCTTGCGCATCACCCGCTTGTGGGCGGCGGAGTTCAGCGCGTACCCGTCGTAGGGCCCGACGACGCCGGCCAGCTCGGCCGAGCGCTTGTATGCGGTTCCGGTCATCAGGGAGGTGATCGCCGCGGCCAGCGACCGGCCACCCTCGGAGTCGTACCCGTGCCCCGTGGCCATCAGCAGCGCACCGAGGTTCGCGTACCCGATACCGAGCTGGCGGAAGGCGCGCGTGGTCTCTCCGATGGCCTGCGTGGGGAAGTCCGCGAAGCAGATCGAGATGTCCATCGCCGTGATGACCAGCTCGACGGCCTTCTCGAACCTCACCACGTCGAACGTGTCGTCCGGGCGCAGGAACGCGAGCAGGTTGAGCGATGCGAGGTTGCACGAGGAGTTGTCGAGGTGCATGTACTCGCTGCACGGGTTCGAGGCGGTGATCCGCCCCGACTCCGGGCTGGTGTGCCAGTCGTTGATCGTGCTGTCGTACTGCAGACCCGGGTCGGCGCACTCCCAGGCCGCCGTCGCGATCTGGCGGAACAGGCCCTTGGCGTCGACCGTCTCGATAACCCGCCCGTCGCTGCGAGCCCGCAGGCCGAACGTGCCCCCGTCCTCGACCGCCTGCATGAACTCGTCGGTGACCCGCACCGAGTTGTTCGCGTTCTGGTACTGGACCGAGACGATGTCCTTGCCGCCCAGGTCCATGTCGAAGCCGGCGTCGCGCAGGGCGCGGATCTTGTCCTCCTCGCGCGCCTTCGTCTGGACGAACTCCTCGATGTCCGGGTGGTCGACGTCGAGCACGACCATCTTCGCGGCCCGCCGCGTGGCCCCGCCGGACTTGATGGTGCCGGCCGAGGCATCCGCGCCGCGCATGAAGGAGATCGGTCCGCTGGCCGTTCCGCCGGAGGAGAGCAGCTCCTTCGAGGCCCGGATCCGGGAGAGGTTGAGCCCGGCGCCCGAGCCGCCCTTGAAGATCATCCCCTCCTCGCGATACCAGTTCAGGATCGACTCCATCGTGTCGTCCACGGAGAGGATGAAGCAGGCGCTGACCTGCTGCGGGGACGGAGTGCCGACGTTGAACCACACCGGGGAGTTGAACGAGAACACCTGGTGCAGCAGCATCCAGGTCAGCTCGTGCTCGAACAGCTCGGCGTCGGAGTCCGCGGCGAAGTAGCCGTGCTCGCGCCCCGCCTTGGTGTAGGTGAGCACGACGCGGTCGATGAGCTGCTTCAGGCTCCACTCGCGGCTGGAGGTGCCCGGGGCCCCCCGGAAGTACTTGGTGGTCACGATCGTCGATGCATTCACGGACCAGGACGCAGGGAACTCGACCCCCTTCTGCTCGAAGATGGTCTCGCCGGTGCGCCAGTTGGTCTGCACGATGTCTCGCCGGTCCCACTCCACCTCGTCGTACGGGTGGACGCCCGGGGTGGTGAAGACGCGCTCGATCGTCAGGCCGGCCGCTCGGGCCTTGCCGGTGCGCCGGGCGGCAGTTGTGCTGGCTTGCTCCGACGTCTCCGTCATGTCCATCTCCTCTGATCGTGCCGGTCGACCGACCCGCCGGGTTGCCGACTGCGCTGCCTGGCGATGCATCAGGCTCCGCCTTGAAACACGCCCTCACCACTAAGGGTGCCTAACTTACAAGCATGAGACCACTATATGTAGTGTCTCCGACACGCGAACTGGGCAAGCCGCGCGTCAACCCCGGCGGCTCCCGCGCAAAGCCGCAGGTGAACGGGTTGCGGCCGGCAACCCGGAGTGTCCACCCCTCGGGATCGACGGCGTGTCGCGGACCGGGGCGGTGGACGCCGAGACGAGATCGGCGCCGCCTGGCGGCGCGGGGGTGGACGGGGCGAATGCGGCGCGAACGGCGGTCCGACGCAGCGCCGCGAGCACCGGCCTCCCGACCAGGGCGATCCCGATGGCCGTGGTGGCAGCCCTGCCCAAGTCCCAGCCGAGGGAGGTGGTCGCGCTGAACACGACGAAGCGGTGCAGGTTCGCCGAGACCGGGTCGCCCGCCACGAACGACAGCTGGGTCCCGAGGCCGAGCTGGAAGGGCCAGAACGAGAGGTTCATGGCGACCCCGAAGGCCAGCGCGGCGAGGGCGCCGTACCCGGCCAGCGCGACCAGTTCCCACCGGCCGAGGCGCCGGGGCAGGAGGCCGGCCCCGAGCCCCACCCAGGACGCCGCAAGCATCTGGTAAGGCATCCACGGCCCGACCCCGCCGGTCAGCAGCGCGGACGCGAAGATGGTCGTGGAACCGAGCGCGAACCCGAACCCCGGACCGAACGCTCGGCCCCCGAGCACGATCACGAGGAAGACCAGCTCGACGCCCGCGGTGCCCGCCGAGAGCGGCCGGAGCACCGATCCGACGGCCGTCAGAAGCCCCAGGACGGCGATCGCCTTGACGTCGATGCCGCCCTCGCCGAGCGCGACCGTCAGCACCGCCAGTACGCCGAGCAGCACCACGGCGAGGATGATCGGTGCATCGGTCCGATCGCTCAGCGGACCTGACGGCCCGACCAGCAGCGGCCAGCAGAAGGCCATCGCCCCGACGGCCGACGCGACCGCGATCGCGATCCCGGTACGCGGCCGGAGCGGGAGCGCGTTGTGACTCATCGTCCCACCCCCAGCGCTGCTCGCACCGCGGCCACGGTCAGCAGCGGCACCGGGTGCAGGATCCGGGCGACCTGGGGTGCGAACGTCGCGGACGCGATCAGGACCCGCTCGGTCGGTCCGTCGGCGACGACCTGACCGTCGGCGATGACCACCACCCGGGTCGCGCACTCGGCGACGAACTCCACGTCGTGGCTGGACAGCAGCACGACCGAGCCGTCGGCGGCGCGCGACCGGAGGATCCGCCCGAGCCGCTGCTTCGCCGCGTAGTCCAGACCCCTTGTCGGCTCGTCCAGGAGCAGCACGGTCGGGTCGGCGGCGAGCTGGATCGCCATCGCGAGACCCAGCCGCTGCCCTTCGGAGAGGTCTCGCGGGTGGGCATTCGCGTCGACTCCCGGGCTCAGCAGGTCCAGCAAGGATCGGGTGCTGCCCGGCCGCCCGGCCGTCGCGTCCGACCTGTCGCACTCGGCCGCGACGGTGCTCAGGTAGAGCAGATCGAGCGGGTTCTGCGGGACCAGCGCGACGTGCCGGCGCGCCTCGTCGGGCGAGCACCTCGCCGGGTCGTGGCCGCCGGGACCAACCTCGACCCGGCCCGCGCTGCGCGGCATCGACCCCTGGAGCGCCCACAGCAGCGAGGTCTTGCCGGAGCCGTTCCGACCCATCACCGCGACGACCTCGCCCGCCCGGGCGGTGACGTCCACGCCCCGAACGGCGTGCACCGCCCCGTGCCGGACGTGGACGTCCCGCGCACGGAGCAGCTCGCCGCCGGATCGCTCCGCCGGCTCGGCGAGGGATGCGACCTGTGTCGTGAGGCGGGCCCGGAGGGTGGGGGAGAGGCGACGGGCATCGCGCACCGAGAGCGGGAGCGGGTCCCAGCCCGCGAGCCGCCCGAGGTGGACGATCGGCGGCGCGATCGGCGAGTGGCGCAGCATCTCGGCGGCCGCGCCGTCCAGCACGGAGCCGTCGTCGTGCACTGCGATGACATGGTCCGCGTACTGCACCACCCGCTCGAGGCGGTGCTCCGCGAGCAGCACGGTCATCCCAAGGTCGTGCACCATGCGGGTCAACGCCGCCAGTACGTCCTCCGCCGCCGCGGGGTCGAGTGCCGAGGTGGGTTCGTCCAGCACGAGCACGCTGGGTCTCGCCGTCAGCACCGCGCCGATCGCCACCCGCTGCTGCTCGCCGCCCGACAGATCGACGAGGGCCCTGGACCGCAGCGCCGACAGGTCGAGCAGGTCCAGGACCTCCTCCACCCGCTGGCGCATCGCGCTCGACGGCACCGCCAGCTGCTCCATCGCGTACGCGAGCTCCTCCTCGACCGTGTCCGTCACGAAGCCGGTGGCGGGATCCTGCACGACGACGCCCACCACGTCGGCGAGGTCGCGCGGCAGGGCGGTCCGCGTGTCCCGGCCGGCCACCTTGACCCGACCGGCCAGCACGCCGCCGGTGAAGTGCGGCACGAGCCCGCAGGCGGCCTTCAGGAGCGTCGACTTGCCGGCACCGGTCGGTCCGATGACGAGGCACAGCTCGCCCTCGCGGACAGTGAAGGACGCATCCTGGACGGCCGGACGGGCGGCGTTCGGGTACGTCACGCTCACTCGGTCGAACTGGATCATCGCTCACCCCGCAAGAGCACCAAGGGGCTGGCGGCGACGAGGGCCACGCTCAGGGCCGCCACCGCACCGGCGGAACCCGCCGCGGGGGTCAGGACGAGGATCAGCGCCGCCGCAGCCCCACTCGACGCCACCCTGGTCTCCACGCCGCGCCAAGGGTCGGGGCGGTACCTCGTCCTGGCCACCGACCGCCCGGCCAGCATCGATCCGCCCGCGGCAGCGCCAAGGCCGACGAGCAGCAGCGCGATCGCCACCCAGGGGGAGGTTCCGCCGAGCAGCCCGTAGGTCCCGAGCGTCGCCCCCAGCAGCGCCGACAGGAGGAGCGCCGACACCCGGCCATCCGACCGACCGGGAAGGGTCCTGGCATAGCCGCGGGAGTCCATCGAGGACGCCAGCGCGAGCGAGCGGTCGAGCGCGTCGGTCAGGACGGGCACGAACGCCGCGGTCAGCCCTCGAAGACCGGTGGGCACCGCCCCCCGGAGCCGCTGCGCCCGGCGCACGTTGGCGGCCGAGGTCACCAGCGCCGGGGTCACGCTCACCCCGATGACCACCGCGGTACCGAGGTGATGCATCGAGGCCGGCAACGAGCGCAGCGCCCGCTTGGGGTTGGCGAGCGCGTTCGCGGCCCCGAAGCACACCACGAGGGTCGCCAGCTGCAGCCCGGCGGCCGCCGCACCGGCCACGCCGGTGGAGGTCACGGGGCCGAACAGCTCCACGCCCGCGGCCCAGCTAGGCAGTCGGACGCTCGGGACGTCGAGGATCACCGGGCCGGGCGTCTTGATCCCGACGACGACGTAGAAGCCGACCCGGATCGCGACGATGCCCGCGGCCAGCGCCAGGTAGGCGGGAAAGGCTCGCGCCCACGGCGAGGAGTCCCGGAAGCGCAGCACCACGCCCACTGCGGCGACGAGCACCGCCGCGACCGCGAGCGGCGCCTGGGCCCGGCTGGCGGCGACCGCCAGACCGAGCGCCCAGGCCCACCACCCGAGTGGGTGCAGCGTGCGCACGAGGGACTCAGTCCTGCCCGTATGGGCCGTGCGCGGTGCCCCTACGCTGTCTGATCGCGACGGCGGCGAGGGCACCGACCGCCGCGAGGCCCAGGAGCCCGAAGACCCATGGTCCCCACACCGGCAGGGCGTCGGCCGGGGGGGCGACGGCGCCGTCGGCCGTGACCGTGGCCGGGAGCTCGGCTGCGTCGGCCGGAGTGATCCCCGGGCCTGCCGTCCCGTCGTGGTAGCGCCAGCCCTCGATGCCACCCGCAGCCGGCTCTGTCGTGTCCGGGCCCTCCGCCGCGAACTGCCAAGCGTCGTCGTTCTCGGCCGACCAGTACGTCCACCACGACCCGGTGAACTCGGCCGGGCAGGGTTCGGGCAACGAGTCGATTGCGCAGATCATGCCGCTGGCGTCCCGGGTGTCGGCGAACCCGGCGGAGGTGAGGGCGGCCGTGCCGGTCGACCAGTCGGTCGCGCAGCCGATCTCGATCCGGCCACCGAGATCGGTGAAGTCGACGACCACCGTGACGGTGCCGTCCGGGCACGATCCGGTCGGGGCGTCAGTCCCCATTGCCGACGTTCCGAGGAGCGTCGGCGCGATCGTCCCGAGTGCGATGGCTGCGATCATTCGGCGCAGGGAGCGGTGTTGCATCGGTGCCTCTTTCTGAGGGGCCGCGACGGGCCCGGCACCATCGCCCTCCGCAACGTCCCGCGGTCGGTACGACGACCCGGGCTCCGTCCCGCATTTCCTCGACGGTAGGAGCCTCTCGTCCCACGGCAGGTGCTCCGGCTCGTCGGATCGCTCCGACCTACGGTTGCGGGTCAGCGCCGGATTTCGACCGGCTTCCCCTGGCTGTGGGCCAGCCGCCCCGCGGGCGGCGTGGCCAGACTAGACCCTCCGGGCACCGGTGGACAGGAGCTCGGGTCCCGCGCGCCCAGGCTTGCCCGCGGGCCGGGCGGTGCGCCAGTGTCGGCAGGGCCGGAGTGCCGGCACGGGACCTGGAGGTGCGGCGTGCAGATCTACACCAAGGCCGGAGACGACGGCACGACCGGGCTGTTCCTCGGCGGCCGCGTGTCGAAGGCGGACGCGCTGATGGCGGCGTGCGGCGACATCGACGAGGCCGTCTCGGCGCTCGGGGTCGCCCGGTCGCAGGCCGAGGCCGAGCTGGCCGAACGGGTGCTGGCCATCCAGCGGGACCTGTTCGTGGTCGCCGCCGATCTGGCGACGAACCCCGGGCACCGGGATCGGCTGAAGCCCGGCGTGTCCCTGGTCACCGCGGCGATGGTTGAGCGGCTGGAGCAGTGGATCGATGCCGCGGTCGCCGTCCGCCCGCTGCGGCCGGTATTCATCGTCCCCGGCGCCACGCCCGTGGCCGCGGCCCTCGACCACGCCCGGGCCGTCGTGCGGCGTGCGGAGCGCAGCGTGGTCAGCCTCCGCGAGCGGGGGGCCGTCGTGAGCGACGAGGCGGCCCGTTACCTCAACCGCCTGTCCGACGCCGTCTTCGTGCTGGCGCGCGGCGCCGCCGGCGACGACGAGCCGCCCAGCCACGACTGATCGTCACGTATCCTCTCTGGTCTGGGACCTAGGTCCCAGCGGCCTGCCCGCCCGGGGCAGCCGGACGTGCGTAGGAGCGGGATGTCGAAGGCAGCACGGCAGGCCAGGCTGGCGGAGGTCCAGGCCGCCCAGCGCAAGGCCGACCTCCGGCGACGACGGTTGATCATCCTGATCGCCGTTCTCGTCGCGGCGGCGCTGGTGATTCCCACGGCCGTGATCATCAGCGCCGAGCAGCGTCGGCAGGCCGAGCGGGACGAGACGCTGCAGGAGGCGATCAGCTCGCCGCTGCCGGACCTCGTCGAGGAGCCCGATCAGGACGCGAGCCATGTGCTGGATGACGTGGACTACGGCACCTCGCTGCCCCCGATGGGCGGACCGCACGACCCCGTCTGGCAGGACTGCGGCTTCTACGACGCGCCGGTCCGCGACGAGAACGTCGTGCACTCCCTCGAGCACGGCGCCGTCTGGCTCGCCTACAGCGAGAGCCTCGGGCCGGACGACGTGGCCGTCCTTCGTTCCCTGGCCGACGAGCACGCCTACCTGCTGGTCAGCCCGTACCCCGGGCTTCCCGGCCCGCTCGTCGCGACTGCCTGGGGTGTCCAGCTCGAGCTGGACGGTGTCGACGACGACCGGCTCGAGGTGTTCATCGCGCGCTACCTACAGGGCCCGCAGACCCCCGAGCCCGGAGCGGCCTGCTCGGGTGGCACCACCGCGACGCTCCAGCGGTGACGCCCAGTCGGCACGACGGCCGGTCGGGGCGACTGACGGTGGCAGGATGCAGGCGTGGAACCGCTGCATGACGCCGCCCGCCGAGCCTTCGGATCAGACAACCACGCGGGCGTCCACCCCGAGGTGCTCGCGGCGCTTGCGGCAGCCAACGGCGGACACCAGACCGCCTACGGGGCTGATCTCTACACCGATCGACTGACCGAGGTGCTCGCGAAGCACTTCGGGCGCGCCGTCGAGTGCTTCCCGGTCTTCACCGGCACCGGCGCGAACGTGGTCGCGCTGCAGGCGATGGCGCCGCCGTGGGGGGCGGTGATCTGCGCCGAGTCCGCGCACATCAACACCGACGAGAACGCCGCGCCCGAGCGCATCGGGAGGCTGAAGCTCCTACCCGTGCCCACGCCGGACGGTAAGTTGACGCCGGAGCTGATCGAGACCCGCTTGGGCGGCCGCGGCGACGAGCACCGCGCACAACCGGCGGTGGTCTCGATCACCCAGAGCACCGAGCTGGGAACCTGCTACACGCCGGCGGAGATCGCCGACATCTGCGAGGTGGCGCACGGCCACGGCCTGCGCGTTCACCTGGACGGCGCCCGACTGGCCAACGCGGCCGCGACGCTCGACATGTCGCTCGGCGCCCTGACCGAGGGGGTCGACGTCGTCTGCCTCGGCGGGACCAAGAACGGTGCCCTGGGAGCCGAGGTCGCCGTCGTGCTCGAGCCGCGCTCGGTGCAGGGCGTCGGCTACCTGCGCAAGATCGACATGCAGCTCGCCTCGAAGATGAGGTTCGTCTCCGCCCAGCTCCTGGCCCTGTTCGACGGCGACCTGTGGCTCAGGTCGGCGGCCCACGCCAACGCGATGGCAACGCGCCTTGGCGATGCGCTGACGGGCCTCGGCGTGCCGATCGTCCATCCGATCCAGGCGAACGCGGTCTTCGCGGTTCTTCCGACCGGTTCGGCGGAGCGGCTCCGGGAGCGCTTCGTGTTCTACGACTGGGACGGCGGCCCGGGGCTGGTGCGCCTGATGTGCGCCTTCGACACGACCCCCGAGGACGTCGACGCCATCGCGGCGGCCGTGGCGGACGAGCTGGGGGTCAGATGAGCCCCCGGTCGATGAAGGACAGCGCGAGGGCGTTGCCGTCTGCGCCGTGCACCACGACGGGCGCCGCCGCGCGGTCCGGGATCTCCCCGTGCTTGGTCGGCACGGGCGTGCCGTGGGCCAGCAGCTGCTCGGCCGGACTGAGCTCGCGGACGGCGATCGCCAGCACCCGGTCCCCGAACTCCTGCGCGATCTCGGTGTAGATCTGCGGGTCGTGCTGGCCGTCGTCCCCGACCAGCACCCAACGCAGGTCCGGGAACTCGGTCATCAGCCGTCGCAGGTTCCCGAGCTTGTGCTCCCGCCCGCTGCGGAACCATCTGGTGTTGGTGGGTCCCCAGTCGGTCAGCAGCAGGGGGCCCTGGGGGTAACCGTGCCGGCCGAGGAAGCGCCGCACCGCCGGGGCGACGTTCCAGGCGCCAGTCGACAGGTAGAACGTGGGCGCGCCCGGGTGCGCCGCCTGCCACCTGCGGTACAGCCCCACCATCCCCGGGACAACCCGTCGGGCGTTCTCGTGCAGGACGAGCGCGTTCCACGCCACCAGGAGCAGTCGGGGGAGCGCCGTGACCATCACGGTGTCGTCGATGTCGCTGACCATCGCCACCCCGGGCCCGGGCGGGATCACCAGGACCGGCGCCGACACCCACTCGCCGCCGACTCGCACGGAGACCTCGCCCCAGCCGGGTGCGAGATCTCCGGGCAGGACGACGTCGACGTAACCACCGCGGTCCGTGACCACCCGATGCGTCGTCGTGCCGATCCGCACCTCGATGGTCGCGCGTGGCACCGGCGCGGTCAGGAAGCTGCGCCATCCGCGGACCGCCCGTTGCGCAGACGCGGCGTCCCGCTCCACCGCCTCAGGAACCGCCGTGCCGGGGGCTGCCAGGAGCGCCCGCGCCATGACTCGCACCCATCCCGGTCCGCCGTACCCGGGGTAGGGCTCGACCCGCGATACCCAGCCACGTCGGCGCAACCAGCGCGCCACGACGGCGTTGATGCGGTCCTCGACCCTTGCGGACGGGTGCAGGGGACGGCGGGTGCTCACGACCGGCAGTCTTCCATCGGCGATTCGGAGTCGCCTGTCAGAGCTTCGCCACCGTGAGCAGGAGGGTGCTGTCCTCGATCGCGTGGATCGAGCTGCGGCCACGAGGGACCACGATCAGATCCCCGGTGGTCCCGTCCCAGGTGGTTCCGTCGCCGACCA
This sequence comes from uncultured Actinotalea sp., assembly GCA_964349585.1. Taxonomy (GTDB): domain Bacteria; phylum Actinomycetota; class Actinomycetes; order Actinomycetales; family Cellulomonadaceae; genus Actinotalea. The sequence goes on along the minus strand of CAYGGX010000010.1, from coordinate 16,600 downwards.
CCCGGATGCGTCCACCCAGCCCCTGAACCGTGGCCTCGTCCGGGTTCTCGTGGTTGTCCGTGCTCCGGCCGGCGCTGCGCGCCGCACCGTCTGCCGCGGCACCGTGTCGTGGCCCCCGTGCACGGTCTTCGCGCTGCGACCGCTCGACGCGCGCCGGGCGTCGTCGAGCCCGTTGCGGGCCAGGGCGATCAGGGAGAGCTTGTCCATTCGGCCTCCGATGCTCACCGCCCGGTGGCTCCGGCTCGTCACACCGCGGACCCGCCGCCTGGTCTAGCGACCCCGCGACCGCCGCACCATAGGATCGCGGGAGCAGGATTCCGTCGGTCGGGTGGGAGCGAGGGGGTGTCGTCGTGGCAGAGCGCGGCTCGCCGTCTGCGACTGCCCCGGACGAGGTGAACTCCACCGCACGGGTGCCGGGCTCACCGACGAAGGAGCACGGCCCGCTCACCATCCCGAACCTGATCAGCGGGCTCCGGCTGCTCGCGGTGCCCCTCTTCGCCATCTTCGCGCTCGGCGGCCACGACCTCTGGGCGCTGGCAACCCTCGCCCTCGCCGGCGCGAGCGACTGGTTGGACGGCCGCCTCGCCCGCGCGCTCAACCAGTACTCGCGGCTGGGGGAGCTGCTCGACCCGGCCGCGGATCGGCTGTTCATCCTCGTCACGCTGATCGTGCTTGCCATCCGGGAAGTCGTGCCCTGGTGGCTGGTCGTGGTGATCATCGCGCGGGACGTCCTGCTCACGCTGGTGCTCGCCGCCCTGGTCGCCGCTCGGATCGGTCCGCTGCCGGTGCACTTCGTGGGCAAGGCGGGCACGTTCGCGCTGCTCTACGCGTTCCCGCTGCTCCTGCTCGCGCAGTGGGCGGGGCCGGTCGGGTTGATGGCCGACGCGCTCGGCTGGGGCTTCGCCGTGTGGGGGATCGCCCTGTACTGGCTAGCCGGCCTGTTGTACCTGCGCCAGGCAGCAACCGAGCTCGCGCACCGAAGGAGCCCGGGATGACCGAGGAGCGTCGCGTGACGCACGGCCAGACGCCCCGGGTCCGAGCCGCACCTCGGCGCGTGGATGCCTCGATGGGCCTGCTGCTCGAGATCACGAGCCGTGCCATCGACCCCGGGTACGCGCAGGCGGCGGCCCGGCCCCCCGTGAACCGCACACCGGCCGGAAGGATCGGCCGGTCCGCGACGCACCTGCTCGTCGCGGCGGTGCTCGGGATCGGAACGGTCACGGCCATCGCCACGCTCCGCACACCGGTGGGCGGCACTTCGCCGAGGGCACTGCTCGAACGCGAGATCACGGATCGTTCGGCCGAGGCCGAGGAACTCACCAGGGTCAATGAGGCGCTCAGCGCCGAGATCGCTCAGATCCAGGCGGACGCGCTCGCGTCGGCCAACCCCGGCCTCTTCGCGCGGCTGCAGCAGGCCGAGCTGGCGTCCGGGGCGATCGCGGTCACGGGGCCCGGCCTGGTGATCCAGCTCACCGAGTCCGCGAGCGAGGCCGCCGCGGACGATGCGGCCCGCGTGCATGACGTCGACCTGCAGATCGTCGCCAACGCGCTCTGGGCGGCCGGGGCGGAGGCCATCGCCATCAACGGACAGCGACTCACCGCACTGAGCGCGATCCGCGGAGCCGGCCCGGCGATCCTCGTCGACCTCGCGCCGCTGCTCGGGCCCTACCGCGTCGAGGCCATCGGTGACTCACGCGCGATCCAGACGGAGTTCGCTCGGTCGAGCGCGGCGAACCACCTTGCCTTCCTCTCCGGGACGTACGGGATCGCCGTCGAGGTGACGGCCGCCACCGACCTCACGCTGCCGGGTGCGGGCGACACGACCCTGCGCCATGCGCGTTCGCTGAGCACGGATGTGACATCGTCGGGGCAAGACCAGGAGGGCACGCCATGATCGCGCTCATCGGGCTCCTCGCCGGGGCCCTCGTCGGCATCTACCTCGAGCCGACCGTACCCGTGGCACTTCAGCCGTACTTGCCGATCGCCGTGGTCGCCGCCCTCGACGCGCTGTTCGGCGGCCTTCGGGCCATGCTCGACGGGGTCTTCGACGACCGGGTGTTCCTCGTCTCCTTCCTGTCGAACGTGGTCATCGCGGCGTTCATCGTCTTCCTCGGCGACCAGCTGGGGGTCGGCACCCAGCTCTCCACCGCGGTCGTGGTGGTGCTCGGCATCCGGATCTTCTCGAACGCCGCGGCGATCCGGCGACACCTGCTGAGGGCCTGACGTGACACCCGACCACCGGCTCGGAGCCGACGGCGCGCCGCAGCAGTCCGCCTGGGGGGTCCTGCGCCGGTCCCTGGCTCCCCGGGCCACCAGGGGGCAGATCGTCACCGGACTGCTCTGCGCGGTGGTGGGCTTCGCCCTCGTGGTTCAGGTTCAGGCGAACCGCTCGGAGGGCCTGTTGAGCCTCCGCCAGGACGAGCTGGTGCGGATCCTCGACGACGTCACCCGTCGGACGTCCGATCTGCAGGACCAGATACTCATCCTGCGGGCTCGCCGCGCGGAGCTAGTCACCGGCTCGGACACGGAGCGCGCGGCACGCGAGGCGGCGGTGGAGCGTGCCGAGGTGCAGGGGATCCTGTCCGGTCGCCTGCCCGCCGAGGGCCCCGGGATCGTCCTGACCGTCCGGGAGCCCGGGGAGCGCATCCCGGCCGCCGTGCTCTACAACGTCCTGGAGGAGCTGCGCAACGCCGGCGCGGAGGTCGTGCAGGTTGGCGACCTGCGGCTCACCGCGTCCAGCTATTTCATCGACACCCCGGACGGGGTGACGGTGGACGGGTCGTTGCTCGAGTCGCCGTATCGCTGGCGGGCCATCGGCGATCCGGACACGATCAGCCTCGCCCTGGCGATCCCGGGCGGCGCACTCGCAAAGGTGCGGAACGCGGGCGGCACGACCGACCTGGTCACCCACGACCTGGTGCAGATCACCGCGGTCCGGTCGCTGGAGACCCCGCGCTTCGCCACCCCAGCCCCGGCGCCGGAAGCGGGTTGAGGGCGAGACTGACGCCCGACGGATCCGCGCCTTAGGCTGGGGTCAGGGTGGTCGCCTCGACCTCCGAGTCCACGCGCCCGACTTCGAGGAGTAACGATGACTGAACGCGACCCGTCAGAGCGGCAGTGGACCGCGGCCGAGACCACCATCAACCTCGGCGAGAACGCGATCGGCTCGGTGGACTACGACGCGCCGGTCGGACTGAGCGCCGAGGACCAGGCCGCGGTCGCTGCGCTTCCGCCCACCTCCGCCCTGCTCATCGTGCAGCGCGGACCCAGCGCGGGCGCGCGCTTCCTGCTCGATGCGCCCCGCACGGTGGCGGGTCGGAGCCCGAACTCGGACATCTTCCTCGACGACGTCACGGTCTCGCGCAAGCACGTGGAGTTCGTCCGGGAGCCCGAGGGGTTCGTTGTGCGCGACGTCGGCTCCCTGAACGGAACCTACGTGAACCGGGACCGCATCGAACGCGCCACCCTGCGGGCCGGCGACGAGGTCCAGATCGGCAAGTTCCGGATGACCTTCCAGCCCAGCCCCGTGCGCGGCGCCGGGCCGGGCGATGAGGACCGGGCGTCGGACCAGGCCACATGACACCTGTCGCCGATCGCCAGGAGGACGCCGCAAGCGCCGGACCCCGCCTCGTTCAGCCATGGCCGCAGGGGGTGTCCCGGGAGCCGGTGATGCGGATCTCGGACGTCCTGTCGCAGCTCGGGGGCGACTTTCCCGCCCTCACACCGTCCAAGCTGCGCTTTCTTGAGGAGCAGGGTCTGGTGACCCCTCGGCGCACCGCCGGCGGCTACCGGCAGTACAGTGCCGCCGACGTCGAGCGCCTCCGGTTCGTCCTGCGCCAGCAGCGGGACAGGTACCTGCCGCTCCGAGTGATCGCGGACCAGCTCGCGGAGCTCGATGCGGGGACGGTGATCGAACCGCTGGTACCACGCCTGGTCACCGCCGCCGGCGAGCGCACGCCACCCATCGCGGCCAGCCGGTACACGGTGGCGGCACTGTCCGAGGCGACCGGCACCGGGGTCGACCTCATCGGTGAGCTGATCGACTCCGGCGTGCTGAGTGTCGATCGATCGGGCTACCTGGACGGTCAGGCGCTGGAGGTGGTTCGGGTCGCCGGAGCGCTCGCCGAGCACGGCGTGGAGCCACGGCACCTGCGGCCCGTGCGATCGGCAGCGGACCGCGAGGTCGCCATCGCAGAGCAGGTCGCGGCGCCCCTGCGTGGTCAGCGCGCCGTGGCGGCCCAGGCGCATGCCTCGTCGGTCGCGGAGGAGATCGGCGAGCTGTTCGCCAGGCTGCACGCCGCCCTAGTGCGAGCCGGGGTCGACGGCCTGAGCCGTTGACCGCACCCACTTCACCGAAGGGGGTGCCCCGCGACGCGCAGCCGACGTAGCGTGGCGGTGTGCGCGATGGTCTGGTCGAGATGCAGGTCCTCGGGGTCCGGCGGCAGGTCCCCCTGGACCAGGTCGTCGTGCTGCTCACGGACTCCGAGGGGGCGCGGGTGCTGCCGATCGTCGTGGGGCTCGCCGAGGGTCAGGCGATCGCCGCCGGCCAGGCCGGCGTCCTGCCGCCGCGACCCATGACTCACGACCTGCTCGTCACCGTACTGCGCGCCTCGGGCATGGGAGTCGACCACGTCGAGATCGTCGCCCTGATCGACGGCGTCTTCCACGCGGCGCTGGTTCTGGAGGACGGTCGCCGGATCGACTCGCGGGCCTCCGACGCCGTCGCAGTCGCAGTTCGCCTCGCAACGCCGGTGTTGTGCGACGTCGACGTGCTCGCCGAGTCGGGTCTCGACGTCCAAGAGGCCGCGAACGAAGAGGAGGAACTCGAGGAGTTCCGCGCCTTCCTGGACACCGTCAGCGCCGACGACTTCGTCGCGAGCGACGACCCCGATCCGGGCGGCGGGGCGCCGCCGTCTTGAGACCCGGCCCAATCGGACATTTCGGCGCGCTAGACCTAAGGGTGAGGGTTATTGACGACACGCCGAGGGCGTGCAGGGCGTGGCGTCGTTGACGGCCCCAGGGGTCGGGCCTAGCGTGAACGGTGACAGGTCGCCCGATGAGCCTGGCCGGTGGGCCAGGAGCGGTGACTGCGACGAGGGGAGCTGGGCGTGAGCGGCACCGGTGAGACCCAGCCACTCGGCATCCCGCAGCGCGCCCAGGGCCTACTGTTCGGCGACGAGCTGCCCGACCTGGACGTGACGACCGGGTACCGCGGCCCGACCGCATGCCGCGCCGCCGGCATCACCTACCGCCAGCTCGACTACTGGGCACGGACCGGACTCGTGGAGCCCTCCATCCGGTCGGCGAGCGGCTCCGGGACGCAGCGCCTCTACAGCTTCCGGGACATCCTCGTGCTCAAGGTCGTCAAGCGACTGCTCGACACCGGGGTCTCCCTGCAACAGATCCGCACCGCCGTGAGCCACCTTCGGGAGCGGGGCGTCGAGGATCTCGCCCAGATCACCCTGATGAGCGACGGCGCCAGCGTCTACGAGTGCACCTCCGCCGACGAGGTGATCGACCTCGTCCAGGGCGGCCAGGGCGTCTTCGGGATCGCCGTCGGGCGCGTCTGGCGCGAGGTCGAGGGCAGCCTCGCGTCGCTTCCCACGGAGCGCGCCGACGACGACGGCGCGCCGATCGACGGTTCGGACGAGCTCTCCGTCCGCAGGCGTAACCGAACGGCCGGCTGAGCGCACCAAGGCTGCATCCTCGACGCCCCCGTGACCGGCGGCGTCCGACTCGCGGAACCGCAGCCAGCGGCCCCCTGCCATGGGCTACGGTTCTCATGCTGGCGATAGCCCCCATCTGTCATGAGGTGAGTCGTGTTCGCAAAGGTCCTCGTAGCAAACCGCGCCGAGATCGCCGTCCGGGGTTTCCGAGCCGCCGTCGAGCTCGGAGCGCGGACGGTCGCAGTGTTCCCATACGAGGACCGCAACTCCGTGCACCGGCTCAAGGCCGACGAGGCGTACCTGATAGGTGAGGCCGGACATCCCGTCCGCGCCTACCTCGACATCGGCGAGATCATCCGGGTCGCACGGGAGTCCGAGTCCGACGCCGTGTACCCGGGTTACGGGTTCCTGTCCGAGAACCCCGAGCTCTCCCGCGCCTGTGCCGAGGCCGGGATCGCATTCATCGGTCCGCCACCCGAGGTCCTCGAGCTCGCCGGCAACAAGGTGCGCGCCCTGCAGGCGGCGCGCGAGGCCGGTATCCCGGTGCTCGCCTCAACCGAGCCGTCCGACCGGGCGGAGAACCTAATCGCGGCCGCCGAGGAGATCGGGTTTCCCCTCTTCGTCAAGGCCGTCGCCGGCGGCGGCGGACGCGGCATGCGCCGGGTCGAGTCCGCAAAGGACCTCCCGGAGGCGCTCGCGGCGGCGATGCGCGAGGCGGAGAGCGCCTTCGGCGACGCAACCGTCTTCCTCGAGCGGGCCGTGCTGCGGCCACGGCACATCGAGGTGCAGATCCTCGCCGACGCGACCGGCGACGTCGTGCACCTCTTCGAGCGGGACTGCTCGTTGCAGCGTAGGCACCAGAAGGTGATCGAGATCGCCCCGGCGCCCAACCTGGACCCGGCGCTCCGGGACGCCCTGTGCCGGGATGCCGTGACCTTCGCCAGGAGCATCGGTTATGTCAATGCGGGTACCGTGGAGTTCCTGGTCGACACAGTGGGGGAGCGGGCGGGGCAGCACGTCTTCATCGAGATGAACCCCCGGATCCAGGTCGAGCACACGGTGACCGAGGAGGTCACCGACATCGACCTGGTCTCCTCACAGATGCGGATCGCCGCGGGCGAGACGCTGGTCGACCTCGAGATCAGCCAGGAGACCATCCGGGTGAACGGGGCCGCCCTGCAGTGCCGGATCACGACGGAGGACCCCTCCAACGGGTTCCGTCCCGACACCGGCCGCATCGTCGCCTACCGCTCACCCGGGGGTGCCGGGGTGCGGCTGGACGGGGCGACCGCCAGCGCCGGGACGGACGTGTCCGGACACTTCGACTCGATGCTGGTCAAGCTCACCTGCCGGGGCAGGGACTTCCCGACGGCGGTCCGCCGGGCCCGGCGGGCCCTCGCCGAGTTCCGGATCCGGGGGATCCGCACCAACATCTCCTTCCTCCAGGCGGTGCTGGCCGAGCCGGAGTTCGTGCGCGGCGAGCTGTCCACCTCGTTCATCGACGAGCGCCCGGAGCTGCTCCGGGCGAAGGCGAGCGCCGACCGGGGCACCAAGCTGCTCAGCTACCTCGGGGACGTCACGGTGAACCGCCCCTACGGCCCGCCCAACGGCCTGCCGAACCCCTCGGCGAAGCTGCCCGACGTCGACCTGAGCCAGCCGCCCGCTCCCGGCACCCGGCAGCGCCTCCTGGAACTGGGTCCCGAGGGTTTCGCGCGCGCCCTGCGCGAGCAGACCGCGGTGGCGGTCACCGACACCACGTTCCGCGACGCACACCAGTCGCTGCTCGCCACCAGGGTGCGTACCTACGACCTCGTCACCGCGGCGCCCTACGTGGCGAGGCTCACTGGAGGCCTCCTGTCCGTCGAGGCCTGGGGAGGAGCCACCTACGACGTCGGTCTGCGGTTCCTCGGGGAGGACCCGTGGGAGCGCCTCGCGGCACTGCGCGAGGCGCTGCCGAACGTCGCCCTCCAGATGCTCCTGCGGGGCCGCAACACCGTCGGATACACGCCGTACCCGACCGAGGTGACGGATGCGTTCATCCGCGAGGCCTCCGCCACGGGCCTGGACATCTTCCGGATCTTCGACTCGCTCAACGACATCGAGCAGATGCGCCCCGCGATCGACGCGGTGCGCGAGGTCGGGGTCTCGATCGCCGAGGTGGGACTCTGCTACACGGCCGACCTGACAAACCCCGCGGAGGACCTCTACACGCTGGACTACTACCTCCGGCTGGCCGAATCGATCGTCGAGTCGGGGGCCCACATCCTCGCTATCAAGGACATGGCCGGCCTGCTGCGGGCGCCGGCAGCCCGAACCCTCGTCAGCGCGCTCCGGGAGCGGTTCGACCTGCCGATCCACCTGCACACCCACGACACGGCCGGTGGGTCGATGGCCACGCTGCTCGCGGCCATCGAGGCCGGGGTGGACGCTGTCGACACGGCGAGTGCAGCGATGGCAGGGACCACGAGTCAGCCACCCATGTCCGCGCTGGTCGCTGCCCTGGAGCACACCGAACGGGACACCGGCCTGAGCCTGCGGGCCGTGTGCTCCCTTGAGCCGTACTGGGAGGCCGTTCGAAGGGTCTACCGGCCCTTCGAGTCGGGGCTGCCGGGCCCGACCGGCCGGGTGTACGACCACGAGATCCCAGGTGGGCAGCTGTCCAACCTGCGCCAGCAAGCCATCGCGCTCGGCCTGGGGGACCGCTTCGAGGAGATCGAGGCGATGTACGCGGCAGCGGACAAGATCCTCGGCCGGCTGGTGAAGGTGACCCCGTCGAGCAAGGTCGTGGGCGACCTTGCTCTGCACCTGGTCGCGCGGGGCGCCGATCCGGCGCACTTCGCCGAGCACCCCAGGGAGTACGACGTGCCCGAGTCCGTGATCGGGTTCCTCGGCGGCGAGCTGGGCGATCCGCCGGGCGGGTGGCCCGAGCCCTTCCGCACCAAGGCGCTCTGCGGCCGCACGCCGAGCCGCGAACCGGTCGTACTGACGGACCAGGACCTGGCGGACCTCGGCGCGGACTCCGCGACCCGGCGCGACCGGCTCAACCACCTGCTCTTCCCCGGCCCGACTAAGGACTTCCAGCAGGTCCGGTCGACGTTCGGCGATGTCAGCGTCCTGGACACAGAGCGGTACCTGTACGGGATGGCCCCGGCCACCGAGGTCGAGGTCGAGCTCGAGAGGGGTGTTCGGCTGCTGGTGGGCCTGGAGGCGGTGGGGGAGCCCGACGAGCGCGGGCTGCGAACCGTGATGTTCACGCTCAACGGCCAGCTTCGACCGATCCGGGTCCGCGACCGGACTATCGAGGTGGACCTCGTGGCGGCGGAGAAGGCGGAACCAGGTACGCCGGGCCACATCGCCGCGCCCTTCGCCGGGGCGGTGACCCCCGTCGTCCAGGAGGGTCAGACGGTCGAGGCGGGTCAGACGGTCGCGACCATCGAGGCGATGAAGATGGAAGCCGGGATCACGACGCCGGTCGCGGGCACCGTGCGGCGCCTGGCGATCGGGGCGGTGCAGCAGCTCGAGGGTGGCGACCTGGTGATGGTGATCAGCTGACGGCCGGCCATCCTGCCGGCGGGCGGGCGGGGAGGGCCGTCAGTCGGCTGGTCGGTTGGGTCGGTCGCGCCACGCCGTGACACCACCCGAGACGAGCAGGGCCGCGCCGATCGCCACCATGATCCAGGTGGCCCAGATGGCCTGCCCCGAGGTGATGACCTCCCACTGGAACCCGATGACTGCGAACCCGACGATCCCCCGCACGGCGGCGCTCCACCACCACCGACGATCGAGCGAGCGCTCGCTGCCGGCAAGGGCGCGGGACATCTTGCCCGTTCGGGGCGCCTCGGCGGCGTCATCGGGCTGGACGCCCTCCTCGGGCGAGGCGGCGTCGTCGGGCGGGGGCGGGGTCTTGGCCATCCGCACAGCCTGCCATCAATCGCCGGGGGTTCGCTCAACCGCGCTTGCGCAGACCCGCGGGCCGGGTCGGATAGCGTACTAGCGCAGCACCGCGCCCAGGCAGCCGATCGTCGGAGAGCAGGCCCAGATGGCAACACGGGACCGGGTCAGCACCGGGTCGTCCGGCTTCGACAAGGTGATCGACGGGCTCCGCCTCGGGGACAACGTGGTGTGGCAGGTCGACTCCGTCGCCGACTACCGCGAGATGGTCGACCCGTACGTCGCCCAGGCCCGTGCCGACGGTCGCCGCCTGGTGTACGTCCGGTTCGGCAGCCACGAGCGGCTGGTGACCGCCGACGATGCGCAGACGGTCGTCTTCGAGGTCGACCCCACCCATGGCTTCGAGACCTTTGCGATGCAGGTCCACAACCTGGTCGAACAGGAGGGGATTGGCGCCTTCTACGTGTTCGACTGCCTGACCGATCTGCTCCCGTACTGGCACTCGGACCTGATGATCGGCAACTTCTTCAAGGTCACCTGCCCGTTCCTCTACGAGCTGGACACGATCGCGTACTTCGCGATAGTCCGCGGTGAGCACACGTATGCGACCATCGCCGGGATCCGGGAGACGACGCAGCTGCTGCTGGACCTGTACCGGGTGGACGATCAGATCTACATCCACCCGCTGAAGGTCTGGCAGCGGTACTCGCCGACGATGTTCTTCCCGAACCTCGTCCGGGGCGACGAGGCCATCAGCATCACCTCCAGCACCGAGGTAGCCGAGCTCTTCTCCAGCATCGAGCGGCAGAGCGACCGGTTGGACCACTGGAACGTGGCCCTGGACCGCGCGCGCGAGGCACTCGCACTGCCGCTGCGGGACCAGGAGGCCGTCAAGGCGTCGCTGATGCGGATGGTGATCGGCGGCTCGGCCAGGATGTTCGACCTCTGTGCGGACTACTTCACCCTCGCCGACGTCCTCGCGATCGCCTCTCGGGAGGTCGGCAGCGGACTGATCGGCGGGAAGAGCGTCGGGATGCTGCTCGCCCGGCGGATCCTCGAGCGCGACGGCGACGCGCGCTTCACCAGCCTCATCGAGCCGCACGACTCCTACTACATCGGCACGGACGTGTTCTACACGTACATCGTCCAGAACGGCTGGTGGCCGCTCCGGGCGAAGCAGCGAACAGCCGACGGCTACTACACCCTCGCTCCGGAGCTTCGGGAGAAGCTCCTGGCCGGCCGCTTCCCGAACGACCTGCGCGAGCAGTTCATGGAGATGCTGGAGTACTTCGGGCAGTCGCCGATCATCGTCCGGTCCTCGTCCCTGCTCGAGGACGACTTCGGCAATGCGTTCGCGGGCAAGTACGAGAGCGTGTTCTGCGTCAACCAGGGCAGCCCGGAGGAGCGCTACCGGGGGTTCGAGGACGCGTTGCGGCTGGTCTACGCGAGCACGATGAGCGAGGAGGCCCTGGACTACCGGATGAACCGCGGCCTGGTGGACCGGGACGAGCAGATGGCGATCCTGGTGCAGCGCGTGTCCGGTGACCAGCACGACGAGGACTACTTCCCGCACGTGGCGGGAGTGGGCAACTCGTCGAACCTGTACATCTGGGATCCCGAGGTCGACGCCGATGCGGGAATGCTCCGGCTCGTCTTCGGCCTGGGCACCAGGGCGGTCGACCGGACGGTTGGGGACTACGCGAAGATCGTCTGCCTGGACGACCCGCTGCGGCTGCCGCCGATGGCCTACGGCGAGGCCAAGAAGTACTCGCAGCGCGGCGTCGACGTGCTCTCGCTGGCCCAGAACACTTGGCACAGCCGCACCCTGGAAGAGGTGATGCGGCACGACCTGAAGGCGGACCGCTCGCTCTTCCTGAGCTTGGACGAGCACACCGCGACCAGGCAGCGGGAGCGGGGGAGGGGCGCGACGTCGTCGTACCTGCTGGACTTCCGGGGACTGCTCACCCGCACCGAGTTCCCCGCGCTCATGCGGGACGCCCTGACGCTGCTCTCCACGGCATACGGGCACCCGGTCGACATCGAGTTCACGGCGAACCTCAGTGTGGACAACGAGCTACGGGTGAACATCCTGCAGTGCCGCCCGCTGCAGACGCGGGGGATCGGCGCACCGGTTAGCCTCCCACCGATCGAGGACGTCCGGGACTGCGTCTTCTGCGGCACCGGCAACTTCATGGGCGGCAACGTCCGGATCCCCCTGGAGCGCATCGTGTACGTGCGACCGGGGGAGTACCTGGCGCTCGGCGAGCAGGACCGGCACGCGGTGGCGCGCCACATCGGTCGGCTGAACGCCGCCCTGAAGGGGAGCAGCACGATGCTGATCGGCCCCGGGCGCTGGGGGACCACGACGCCCGCTCTCGGGGTGCCGCTCAGGTTCGCCGAGCTCTGCAACATGGCAGTGATCGGCGAGGTCGCGTCGGTCGGATCCGGGTTCTCGCCCGAGCTCTCCTACGGCAGTCACTTCTTCCAGGACCTGGTGGAGTCGGGGATCTTCTACGTTGCCATCGTCGAGCCGAACCTCCGCTTCAACGAGGGTCGCATCGTCGACCTGCCGAACGTCATCGCCGATGTCTCGCCCGAGAGCGCCCACCTGGCGCACGTGATCCACGTCGTGGAGGTGCCCGGCACGGAGGTGTGCTCGGACATCACGAGTCAGCGAGTCCTGTGCCGGTAGGGCCACCCGGGTGGGGCAGGGCCTCGAACACCTGTTCGAGATCGAACGTCCCCGTCCTACGGCCCAACCGCCGACCCGTGCCAGGATGCACTCATGCAGGCTGAGCGACTGACCCAGGACGACTGGCAGGATCTGCGGGACATCCGGCTGCGGGCCCTGGCCGAGGACCCGGCGGCCTTCGGATCATCGCCGGAACGCGAGCAGGGCTTCAAGGAGAGCCACTGGAAGATGCGCCTGCGCACGACGCCGTGCTTCGTCGTGCGGGTCGACGGCGCACCGGTCGGGCTGGTGGGCGTCATCAGCGAGCCCGGGGCGCCCGCCGACGAACGACACGTCGTCGCACTCTGGGTCGACCCCGACCATCGCGGTGGCGGTGTCGGGGAGACGCTGCTCGCCACGGCCCAGGACTGGGCGCGGCGGGAAGGTGCCGCCGTGCTGTCGCTCTGGCTGGTGGACGGCAACGACGCGGCGGAGGCGCTCTACCGACGAGCGGGCTTCGCACCGAGCGGCGTCCGGATGCCGGTGCCGCGGGACCGGTCACTCACCGAGGAGCGCTGGACCGTCGCGTTGACTGGTTGAGCTCACCGGCCCGGCCGCGGCGGGGGATGACGGCCGGGGTCGCACAACGTCGGTCCGAAGGCCCTGTTCGACCGTTCTGACATAACGTCCATTATCGGCGTTCTGCCGGGAGCTCGGCGTGCGCTGGGTGCCGACCCCGTCAGGCGCCCTCCGTCGGCGCCCTCAGGCTCAGACCTCGATCGTGCAGCCGATCTCCTGCTGCTGGGTGTACTCGCGACGGACTTCGATCGTGATGCTCGGCATCCGCGCAGGCTACCTGCGCGTCCGCTCGCGCACAGCGGCCACGGCTCGTTCGAGCGCATCGGTTGGCCGCTGAAGGCATCCCATGACTTGCGCTCCCCCCGGCGCACGACCCGGTCCGTGGGGCCGCTTGGGGCGCGCCGCCAGCCGCCTCGAGTTGCGGGCCGCCGCCGGTCACGGGAGCGTCTTGGTGTCCGAAGGCTTGCGGCCGACGCCTTGGATGCCCGATCTTCACGGGACCTCCACGGCTCCGGCGGAACACCGCCACCGGTTCGGGCGTTGTCGAGTGCGAAGGTGTCGAGCGAAACGGCGGACCGCCGGTGCTCGATCCGGGCGTCAGAAAGGGAGGTCGCGATGGCTGACAGGTCACTGCGCGGCACGCGCATCGGAACCCACAGCATGGAGTCCGACGAGGGCGTGGAGTTCGCTGCTCGATTCGAGGCCTACTACGACTGCCCGAACGCGCACACGATCGTCCTGCCGTTCTCGGTCGAGGCGGACGTGCCGGTTGTCTGGGAGTGCCGGTGCGGCGAGCAGGCCCTGCTCCGGAACGCCAGCCAGCCCGAGCCCAAGTCGGGCAAGCCACCGCGCACCCACTGGGACATGCTGCTGGAGCGCCGCACCGTCGGCGAGCTCGAGGAGCTGCTGACGGAGCGACTCGAGCTGCTCCGGGCGGGCAAGCTGCGCCGCTCGGCCTGAGCCTCACCGGACCCGGGCCGCCCTCCGTCCGCGCGCGAGCCGGGCTACCTGGGCGAGGCGCGCGCTGATCCCCCAGACAGTCACGCGCACCAGGGCCTCCCCCACGATCTGCCGGCTCATCTTCGACCTGCCGAGCGACCGCTCCACGAAGCAGATCGGCACCTCCGCGATCGCGCCGCCCGCCCTGTGCACCCGCCAGGCCATGTCCACCTGGAAGCAGTACCCCTGCGACGCCACCTGGGCCAGCGGGATCGCCCTCAGCGCTGCGGCACGGTAGGCCCGGAACCCCGCCGTCGCGTCGCGCACGGGCAGGCCCATCAGGACGCGCGCGTAGGCGTTGCCGCCACGGGAGAGCCAGCGCCGATGCGCCGGCCAGTTCTCCACCCGCCCGCCGTCGACCCACCTCGACCCGATGACCAGGTCCGCCGCACCCCTGGCCAGCGACTCCAGCAGCGGGGGCAGCTCCTCGGGCTGGTGCGACCCGTCGGCGTCCATCTCGACCACGACGTCGTAGCCACGCCCCAACGCCCACTCGAAGCCGTCAACGTAGGCCGCCCCGAGCCCCTGCTTGCCGGACCGGTGCAGGACGCTCACGGCCGGGTCGGACGCCGCGATCGCATCAGCCAGTGCGCCGGTGCCGTCCGGGCTCGCGTCGTCGACCACCAGGACGTCGGCGCCCGGAACCGCCGTCCGGAGTCGCTCGACGGTACCCGGCAGGGTGAGCGCCTCGTCGTAGGTCGGGATCACGACCAGGACTCGGTCGTCCGGGTGCGTGGTCACGGGGTCGGGCGCTCCCGCTCGTCCCGGCGGACTCGTGCGGCGCCGGCCATTCCGGCCAGGAGCGCCGCGACAGCGAGCGCCCGAAGCGCCCACGAGATCTCGTCGCCGAACCGGGTGGCGGGGGTGAGCTCACTGCGCAGCGGGACGGTGGCGATCATCTGCTCGGCGGTGAACAGGCCGGTGCGCTGGGTGACGACACCCGCCGGGCTGATCACCCCGCTCACCCCGACAGTGGAGATCTGGACGGTCGTCCTGCCGTGCTCGACCGCCCGCAGGCGGGACATCGCGAGCTGCTGGGTCGACTCGTCGCTGAACCCGAAGTTGGCGTTGTTGGTCGGGATCACGAGCAGCTGAGCTCCCGCCTCGACCGCGTCGCGGATGAGGTCGTCATAGGCGACCTCGAAGCAGATCCCTACACCCAACGGCACCGTCCGACCGAGCCGCTCGGAGGGCAGGTCCACGACGCCGACCTCCTCGCCGCCGATCATGTCGGTGCGGACCCGGTCGACAGCTTCGGAGAACCGGCGCGCGATGTCCCGCATCGGTATGTACTCGGCGAACGGCGCTGGCCGGCGCTTGTCGTAGCTGTCCGCGGGTCCCGTCCGCGGGTCCCAGAGGAGCGACCGGTTCAGCCGCCCGCCGGACTCCGGGTAGTTGTCGGTCCCGACCAGGATGGGTGCGTCCAGAGCCAGCGCGACGGCGCCGATCGCCTCGCCGGCCTCGCGATCCGCCGTCGGGTCGATGTCCGAGGAGTTCTCGGGCCAGAGGACGATGTCGAGCTCGCCGGGCGCCACGGTGCCGAGCAGCGCCTCGGTGCCTGCGATGTGGTTCCGCAGCACCTCCCGAGCCTGCGAGAACGAGTCCAGGCCCCGGTTCGGCACGTTTCCCTGGACCGCCGCGATCCTGAGCCGGCCCTCGGAGGCGGAGGTGTCCAGCGGCAGCAGAAGTCCGCTGCCGACGAGGAGCAGGGCGAGGATCAGGTGACCGCTGCCGACGCCCAGGTCCGCCCGACGCAGGGCCAGGAACGCGAGTGCCAGGAGCACCCCGATGACGGCGACCAGTGCGGACACCAGCGGCGCGCCGCCGGCCCACGCCCAGGAGCCGACCGGCGAGTCGGCGTGCGCGAACGCCGCCCGACCCCAGGGGAAGCCACCGAACGGCCAGACGGACCGCAGCTCTTCCGCGCCGACCCAGCCGAACGCGAAGACCGGGACTTGCAGCCGCGCGCGGGACCAGATGAACGCGCCGCGCCGGGCCCACGCCCATCCGGCGCCGAGCAGGCCGACGAAGGCCCCCTCGACGACCGAGAGGGCGATCCAGGGCACGACGCCGACCGCCCAGTTGATCCACGACAGGTGCGGGACGAAGAACGCGACGCCGAACACGAGCCCGACGAAGGCGTTCCAGCGGGCGCTGTCCCGGCCGAACGCCAGGAAGAGCAGGGCGATCCCGACGAACGTCAGCGGCCACCAACCGAGCCCCGGGAAGCCGGCATCCATGAGCAGCCCTCCCCCGGCCGCTAGCAGCACGGAGGTCAGTCGACGAGGGGGTCGAAAGGGCACCGGACAAGGGTAACTGCCGCGCGACGGGCGGCTGACCGGCCCGCGTGTCCCTCGGACCGGAGGATACCCCGGGGGGTGTCTTCCGTTGTCTAACGAACACGCGGGCCCAGCCGATGTCCCCTAATCAGGTGCCTCCGGGGCGCTTCTTCGACGCCGCCAGGCTGCTACGACCACGGGAGAGGAGACCACTCGAAAACTACCCGCTCCAGCCAGGGAGTCAAGGCGAAGAATTCGCTGGTCAGAGCCATTAGTGCAGGTCAGGGCCGATTGGTCCGATCGGGTGATCAGGCGGAGAAGATCTGCACGCCGTCCCGGACGGTGCGGCGGCACCGCGGCGGCGGGTCGAGATCGGGCAGGACGGGGCCGCGAGGTGTCTGGGCGCTTGGGTTCAGGTGCGGCTCGGCCGCGTGCAGTGGACCGGCGTCCCAGACCGCGAACGAGGCTGGCGCGCCGACGCGGAGCTCCCCGGCCCCCCCACGATCCATCCTTGC